>JBARWR010000508.1:0-1860 GCA_049646915.1 Microbacterium sp. | reverse complement strand
CGGGCCCACCCGTGCGGCGACGCAGAGCGACGCCATGCCGCGCCAGGGCGCGATCGGTCGTATCGAGGTAGCGGGCGTCCAGCTCGCGCGGCTCGCCCTCGCTCACGGAGATCACTCCGGGAACGCGTCCCCAGTCGGGCAGGGCGGTGTCGGCATCGGCGTCGTACTTGCGCTCGATCTCGAAGGTGCGCTGCGGTTCCCCGGATGCCACGGGGTCCGTCGCCGCGGGACCGCTCACCACCGGCTCAGCCGTCGTGGTTCTGGTTCGCGTCGGGCGAGATGTCGTCCTCGGACTCGATGAAGCGGAACGCCACTTCGGTCGGGCCGTCGTGCGCGCCCGTGTTCGCCACGTCGCCCTCGCGCTGATACGTGAGCTGAGTCTCGCTGTAGGGCAGGATCAGGGAGTCCTGAGCCTCGTCGTCGAGCGGAATGATCTGCCCGTCGAGCGGGCCGCCGTGAAGTCGTGCGATTGCCATGTGCTCACACTAGCCCTCCGCGCCGACGTCGCCGAGATCGCATGCCGCCCGCCGTCATGTCGCCGAGATCGCGAGGACCGCGCCGAGGATCATCCACGGTCCGAACGCGATCCGCGTGGTCCGCTCCACCTTCCGCATCAGCATCAGCACGAGGGCGTACAGTGCTCCGAGCAGGAAGGCCGCGGCGGATCCGAGCAGCAGGGTCCACCAGCCGTGCCAGGCCAGCACCAGCCCGATCACTGCGGCGAGCTTCACGTCGCCGCCGCCCATCCCCTGCCGTGAGGCCAGATGCATCACGGCATAGAACGCGCCGAGGACGAGCGCGCCCAGCAGGGCGCGCAGCATCCGCCCCGCGTCTCCCGTCATCAGCGCCTCGACGATCACCAACACGATCAGAGCGCCGAGCGTCGGCAGCACGATGCGGTTCGGCAGCCGGTGCGTGCGGGCATCGATGACGACCAGCCACAGACCCACGCCTGCCAGTGCCGCATGCACGATCAGCACGGCGACGGAATGAAGGGACATGCTCGCAGGCTAGACGAATGCGGGCCCCGTCTGCGGAGGCCTGTGGATAACCCGGTCGTCAGCCGACTCAGCCGACTCAGCCGACTCAGACGTCGAGGATGTCGAGGTCGACGGTGACGACATCCTCCGCCTCGATCCCCTGCGCCTGGCGCACCTGCTTCTTCAGTGGCAGCACGAAGGCGGATCCGTTGAAGAAGATCGAGGTCGTCCAGACCGTGAGCCCGATCCGCGCCTGCACCCGCAGCGATCCGAAGCCGCGTCGCGGTGCCGGCAGCTCGCGGATCTCTGCGGAGAGATCCTCGGGCAGCGTCGCGAAGAACCAGGATTCCGCTCTGGCATCCCAGAGCGTCACCTCGCTCTCGAACTCGATCCGCATCCCTCCAGCGTATCCGGATCGGGCATTCGACGGTGTCCGATGTACGAACTAGTCTTCTGGAAGCACTTGAATTGTTCGAATGTTTCTTCGAGGATGGATGCATGGGGATCGGAACGATCGCGGCGCTCTCCCCCGCCGATGAACGGGCGGGGGACATCCTTCGTCTGCGCCGGGAGATCGGGCGCATGCAGCGCCGTCGCAGCGACGATGCGACGCTGCCGCTGCATCCCGTCCTGCAGGACCTGCTGCCCGAGCACGGACTGCAGACCGGCACGGTGTACTCGGTCTCCCCCTCGCCGAGTCTGATCTTCGCACTGATGAGCGCCGTCTCGCAGCGCGGCAGCTGGTGCGCAGCCGTCGGCATGCCCACTCTCGGTCTAGAGGCTGCTGCGGGCTTCGGCATCGACCTGTCGCGGCTGATCCTGGTGCCCTCTCCCGCCGAGCGGTGGCTGGCGGTGGTCTCCGCGCTGGCCGAGGTGGTGC
>JBARWR010000507.1:0-3642 GCA_049646915.1 Microbacterium sp. | reverse complement strand
GGCCAGCAGGTGCTGGGCGGACTGCGCGACCGGGCGCATCGTGACGAGGTCGAGGTTCACGCGACGCGGTGCGTTCAGCGCGTAGGCGATGACATCGGCCACGTCCTCCGCAAGCAGCGGCTCCTCGACGCCGGCGTAGGCGGCCTCGGCCGCGACACGGTCGCCGCCGAGACGGTTCAACGTGAACTCCTCGGTGTGCACCATGCCCGGCGCGACCTCGACGACGCGGATCGGCTCGCCGTTCAGCTCCTGCCGCAGCACCTTCACCAGCATCGACTCCGCCGCCTTCGCGGCGTTGTAGCCCGCGCCACCCGGATAGGCGATCTGCGCAGCGGTCGAGGTCACGAACACCGTGTCTGCGTGACCGGTCTGCGCCGCTCCCTCGCGCAGCAGCGGCAGGATGCCGGACACCAGCCGCTGCGTCGACAGCACGTTCGCGTCGTACATCCACTGCCAGTCGTCGATCGAACCGTCCTCGACGCTGTCGGTGCCTCTGGCACCGCCGGCCACCTGCACCAGTGCGTGCACGGGCCCGATTCGCTCGAGCTCATCGAGCAGAGCCGCGACAGCATCCGCATCCGTCAGATCGCATGCGCTCGCCGACGACCCGGTCTCGGCGGCGAGCGCCTCCAGCCGGTCGGCGCGTCTCGCGACTCCGACGACATCCCAGCCCTGAGCGCGCAACGCGCGCACAGTCGCCTCCCCGATACCGGTACTGGCCCCGGTCACCACGGCACGTCTGTTCACCATGCGTCCACCGTACGGCTTTTTCGGAATCCTGCCGTGATCCGACCCCGCCCTGCCGCGATCCGACCGTGCTTCCACCCCGGTCCGAAGTGTTACGTAACATTTCCCGTCGGTTGTCCCACCTGCACCGCTTCCGTACTCTCGCAGGCAGGGCAGATGCCCTCCACCCGACTTCTATTGCCCCTGGGAGAGTTGCGATGACCGCAGAAGACTGGCGTTTCGAGACCAAGCAGATCCACTCCGGTGCCGCCCCGGATCCGGTGACCGGTTCCCGCGCCACCCCGATCTACCAGACCACCTCGTACGTCTTCCGCGACACCGAGCACGCCGCCAACCTCTTCTCGCTCGCCGAGTCCGGCAACATCTACACCCGCATCCAGAACCCGACGCAGGATGTCGTCGAGCAGCGTCTGGCCGCGCTCGAGGGCGGCACCGCAGCTCTCGTCGTCGCTTCGGGCATGTCCGCCGCGACCCTGTCGATCCTCAACATCGCAGGTGCAGGCGACCACGTCGTCGCCTCCTCCGCCATCTACGGCGGCACCTACAACCTGCTGCGTTACACGCTGGCCAAACTCGGCATCGAGACCACGTTCGTCGATGACCAGGACAACCCGCAGGCCTGGCGCGACGCCGCCCGCCCGAACACCAAGCTGTTCTTCGCCGAGACCATCGGCAACCCGAAGATCAACGTGCTCGACATCCAGACGGTGGCCGACATCGCGCACGAGAACGGTGTGCCGCTCATCGTGGACAACACGATCGCCACCCCGTACCTGGTGCGTCCGTTCGAGTTCGGCGCCGACATCGTCATCCACGCCGCCACGAAGTTCCTCGGCGGACACGGCACGGTCATCGCCGGTGCGATCATCGACGGCGGACGCTTCCCGTGGTCGGAGCACGCCGACAAGTTCCCCGGCCTGACCGAGCCCGACCCGTCGTATCACGGCGTCAGCTACTCGGGTGTGCTGGGCGACAGCATCGCGTACATCATCAAGGCCCGCGTGCAGCTGCTGCGCGACACCGGCCCCGCGATCGCCCCGGCCAGCGCATGGCAGCTCATCCAGGGCATCGAGACCCTGTCGCTGCGCATCGAGCGTCATGTCGAGAACACGCAGGAGATCGCCGAGTGGCTCGAGAACCACGATGACGTCGCCTCGGTCAGCTACGCGGGTCTGCCCTCGTCGCCCTGGTATGCGCTGGCCAACAAGTACGCCCCGAAGGGCGTCGGCGCCGTGCTGTCGTTCGAGCTCAAGGGCGGCGTCGACGTCGGCCGCGCGTTCGTCGACAACCTGAAGCTGTTCAGCCACCTCGCCAACATCGGTGACGTGCGCTCGCTGGTCATTCACCCGGCCTCCACCACGCACTCGCAGCTGAGCCCCGAGGAGCAGCTGTCCAGCGGCGTCACCCCGGGCCTGGTGCGCCTGTCCGTGGGCCTGGAGAACGTCGAGGACCTCAAGGCCGACCTCGAGCAGGCACTCGTCGCCGCTCGCGCCGTCGCGGAGGCCGCGCGCGTCTGACGCCGCCCTCCTCGAGGCCATCATTTGGCTCCCCGACTCGAAGTCGGGGAGCCAAATGTCGTTCATCGGCGTTGAGAACCGTCATCTGGCTCCTCGGCACAGGGAAATAGGGTCACGCGCCGGCAGTCAGGCGTGCCGAATGTGCGCGGCGAAGGTGCATGAGGAACGCGGCAGGATCCTCGAGGTCCGACTCGGTGAGGTGTATCACGATCCATCCCAGCCGTTCGAGCTCACGCTGCCGACGGATGTCCCTGCGCCACTGCTCCTTGCCGGTGCGATGACCGTCGCCGTCGTACTCGATGGCGATCTTCAACTCGGGGTATGCGAGGTCCACGCGGCCGACGAATCGCATGCCGTCGAAGACCTCCCACTGCACGACAGGCTCCGGCAGACCGCCGGCCATGATCAGCAGTCGTGTCTCGGACTCCTTCGGCGACTCGACGCCTTCTCGCGCAAGCCCGAGCGCCGTGCGGATCATGGCGCAGCCCGTGAACCGGCCCCATTCGTCGAGTAGCCCCTGCACCTCCTCGCGAGTCGCCATCGGACGTGCGGCGTGAATCCCTGGATAGTTGTCCGCACTGGTGAGCAGCGCGTCGAACGCGGTGACCGTCTGGACGAGTGTGAGCTCGGGTGCGCTCGTCAGCACTGCAGCGATCGGATCGACCACCGGAGCACCTCTGAAGATCAGCCGCTGCGCTCGATGAGGTGCCAGCCGGCGTCCTTTCACGCCTGATCCGCGCGGCGGCGCCGCATCCGGCATCACGCAGACGTGCAACGGCTCAGAGGTGTTCCACTGCTCCGGATGCGGCAGGCCCCAGAGACGCATGGCCGTCCGCCCGACGAACATCTGCGCGGGGAGCATGATCGTCCGGTAGCTGTCGATGAACTCTTCGAAAGTCGACGGTGCGCTCCGCGCCCGAGCGCCGTGGAAGGGGCGGGCGAGGTCTCGGGCATCCCTTCTCGAACGCCCCACTCCCGCAGCAGCAGCCGCACGTGTGGTGAATGCCTCGCCGAGTCGGCGGGGCAGGGGCTGGGGTCGGCGCATCACCCCATCGTGGACGACCGGAACTGTCTGCCGAGCCGCTGGTCCGGCATCCGTGGACAACTCGCATAAGTCGTCGTTCTGTGCAGGATCATTCGCGTGCCGACCCGGTCGGCACGCGTCGCGGGGAGCCAAAAGTCGTTCATCGGCGTCGAGAACCGGCATTCGGCTCCTCGCGCGGGGCGCAGCACCGCGCCGACACGTAACCTGCCGTCCTCACCCACGGGGGCGGGCGACAATGGGAGGCATGGACTGGCAGACGACCTCTGAGGACACGGTGCCGTCGGCGCCCGTGACCGAAGCCGATGAGCGTCTGCTGCGTGCGCGGCCCCCGGC
>JBARWR010000506.1:0-5005 GCA_049646915.1 Microbacterium sp. | reverse complement strand
AGCGAGCGCGCCGCTCAGCTGGGCCGACTCGCCGATCGCGCGAGCGGCTGCGAACAGCTCGGCCGCACTGTCGAGGGTCAGGCCCGACGCTGCGGCAAGCGCGTCCGTCGATGCCGCGAGTGCCTGAGTGGTCGCGCTGCCCATTACCTGGCTGCCTTCTCGATGTCGGCGAGGAAGCGGTCCACCACGGCCGACGCGCGGGCGTCGTCGGTGAGGGTCTCCCCCACGACACCGCCGGCGAGATCGATCGCGAGCGTGCCGACCTCACTGCGCAGAGACACGAAGGCGGACTGACGCTCGGCTTCGATCTGCGTGTGTGCAGCCGCGCTGATGCGGTTGGCCTCGCTGGTGGCGGTCTCCTTGGCCTCGGCGACGATCTTCTTGCCGTCCTCACGGGCGGCCTCGCGGATCTCACCGGCCTCGGTGCGTGCTTCGGCGAGCTGGCGGGTGTACTCCTCCAGCGCGGCCTCGGCCTGCTTCTGCGCCTCGTCGGCCTTGGCGATGTTGCCCTCGATGGCCGCGGCACGCTCGTCGAGCATGGCGGTCAGCTTGGGAATCGCGACCTTCCACAGCACCACGAGGATGATGACGAAGCAGATCGCCGACCAGAAGATATCGTACGGCTGCGGGATCAGCGGGCTGGGCGCCTGTTCCTCCGCGGCAGTGACAAGAGCGTTCAGCATCCTGTCTCCTTACGTGTCGGAGGACGGATCAGTTGTAGCCGAAGATGAAGCCGGTGGCGATGCCGATGAAGGCGAGCGCCTCGGTGAAAGCGATACCGATCCACATCAGCACCTGCAGGCGGCCGGCCAGCTCGGGCTGACGGGCGACGCCCTCGATCGTCTTGCCGACGACGATGCCGATGCCGATGGCCGGGCCGATGGCTGCGAGGCCGTAGCCGACGGTTGCGATGGAGCCGGTGACCTCAGCGAGAACCGTAGTTGCGTCCACGGGATTTTTCCTTTCGATTGGTGGGCAGGCGAAGGCCTGTCCCCTTAGTGCTCATCAGCGACTGCGAGCTGGATGTAGACCGCAGTCAGGACGGCGAAGATGTAGGCCTGCAGGACGGCCACGAGGACCTCGAACAGGGTGAAGGCGAGGCCGAACGCGCCGGTCGCGACGCCGAGCGCCGACCACCAGCCGCTGAGGCCGAACACGAAGAACTGGGTGGCCGAGAAGAACAGCACCAGCATGAGGTGGCCGACGATCATGTTCATCAGCAGACGCAGGGTCAGGGTGACCGGGCGGATGATGAACGTCGACAGGAACTCGAGGATCGCGACGAACCACTGCAGGGCGAGCGGGATGCCGGAGGGGAACAGCGAGTTCTTGACGAAGCCCTTGGGGCTCTTCTTGACGCCGGCGTAGATGAACGTGGCGTACGAGATGATCGCCAGCAGCAGCGGAACCGCGATGATCGAAGTTCCGGCGATGTTGACGCCGGGGATGATGCCCGTCAGGTTCATGAACAGGATCATGAAGAAGATCGTCATCAGGATCGGCAGGAATCGATCGCCGTCCTTGCGGCCCAGCAGGTCGTGCGCGATGTTGCCGCGGACGAAGCCGAAGCCCATCTCGACCAGGCTCTGGAAGCGGCCGGGCACGAGACGCATGCGGCGCGTGCCGAGCCAGAAGACGAGGATCAGGATGACCGTGGCGAGGAGCTGCGCGAGATGGATGCGCGTGAAGGCGAACGGCGTGCCCTCGAAGGCGAGGACGGGCGGAAAGAAGTCCCAGATCGTCGGAGGATGGAACGTCGGACCCTCAGTCGCGGCGGCAAGGAGAGACACGGCTTGAGTCAACGTTGCGGCTCCAGCTTCAGAGCACCGGGAAGAGATCCGATGCGCGGGGACAGATGAACGTCAACCGCGGCGAACCGTGATCTGCGAGGATCACCACACAACCTGCGGGGACGGAACCAGCTTAGCAAACCCTGAGCACCGCTCACGACGTCCCGTCGTCCTCCACCTCGGTGGGCAGCTCGATGTCGCTGACATTCGGCAGCCGCATCCGCATGACCACGGGATCCGCCACAGTCCGTAGCCCGCGGCCTGACGTCCACCGCACGTCTAGATTGAACGCACCCAGGTCCCGCGCCGCCGGGCGCGGATCCGGGGCATGCGAGATCGAAGCGATCGAGCGCAGTTCACTCCTTGTGCGCTGTTGTCCCGTTTCTCGCGACGCCGCGACTGATACATGAGAGAGCACAGGCGGCTTGAGAATTTGCGGGATGCCGCGCTTACTCGACCTAACGATCCACTGAACGACCTATGTCTCAGGCTTTGAACTATGCGTTAGGTGTATTTCGTCGCCTGGGAAATACAACATGACGGAAAGCGACCTGGCCGGCCGGAAAATATCGCGGAGTTACGGTCGAACGCCGGAGGTTCTACCGCACGACCAGTAGCCCTGCATCAAGCTTTACCCGTGACTTAACTAGAAGGAGCACATTGTTGCTCTCATCCAGATTACAGCGCGGGGTTCATTGACAACCGTGCTGCGAATGAACCCCGCGCCACGCGATGCAGCCGCCCAAATATCAGCTGATCAACCACACTCCGGTGACACCAAATACACCGCATTTCGGGTAAATATCAACATTGAACGACTTACCGTACCCGACGTTGACCTGGACGTTTCGCGCAATACTGGTTCCCCAGCAGGAAAATCCGATCTTCACGTAGGGAGAAACGGAAGGATTAGCAGCCTTGCAATATCCGGATACTGCTCTGTATGAATATGAAAGCGACGAGCAACTCGCAGCGGCTTGCGCTGGCGCTGCAGTCAGCACGCTCCCTCCGACCAGAACTACTAAGCTAAGCAGTGCAACGCGAATCTTTGAACTTACACTAGGCATCGTTTGTACCCCCCTTGGTATCGTTTTTTTGCGATGCCCCGCCAGGTTGGCAGACGACGCTGGCGAACGCAATACCCCCGAAAGCTTTCGGTTAGGTTCAGCATCCGGCACCGCTCACGACGTCCCGTCGTCCTCCACCTCGGTGGGCAGCTCGATGTCGCTGACATTCGGCAGCCGCATCCGCATGACCACGAGCGCATCGATGACCAGCGACACCACCACGCCGGCCACGATCGACAGGAACAGCACCTGCGGCACGACCCAGGGCTGGCGGCCGAGCAGCAGCATCACCACGACGAACAGGCCGATCTTCACCAGCCATCCGCCCAGCACGATCGCGAAGAAGAACTGCACGTACAGCGGGTCGCCGAACCAGCGGTTGGCGAACAGGATGCTGGCGGCTGTGACGCCCAGGAGCAGCATCGTCAGCAGGACGCCGACCAGCCCGCTCCACAGGCCGTGCGCACCGGCGACGGCGAGGCCGATTCCGCCCGCGATCACGGCGAGGACGAGGGTGGCCAGCGCGGAGACGATCAGCGTCCGGCGCAGGATCGGTGTGCTGGAGACAGGGCTCGGGGTCATCGGGGCTCCAAGGACTTCGTGGGTCTGCGGTGTGGGGATGTCGTGCGGTGGCGCGAGGGCTTCAGTGTGACGATGAGGCAGGCGGCGCTGCCGACGATGCCGAACAGGACACCGACGACGTATCCGCCCGGCCAGTCCTGTCTTGTCGCTATGTACATCAGCAGCACGGCCAGCGAGATGACGGCCGTCCAGGCGTAGAAGATGAGCACGGCGTCGCGGTCGCGGTGGCCGAGATCCAGCATCCGGTGGTGCAGGTGCTTGCGGTCCGGCGCGAAGGGCGACTTTCCCGCCCGCATGCGGCGGAAGACCGCCAGACCGAAGTCCAGCAGCGGCAGCATCACGATGACCAGCGGCAGCACGATGGGGATGAACGCCCCCAGCAGCTGCGAGCGGCCGAAGCGCTCGGGGTCGAAGGCGTTCACGTCGCCCTGCGTGGTGACGGCGATGGCCGACGTCGCCATCAGCAGACCCAGCACGAGCGCACCCGAGTCGCCCATGAACAGCTTCGCGGGGCTCCAGTTGAAGGGCAGGAAGCCGACGCACACCCCGATCAGCACGGCAGCGAGGAAGGTGGCCAGGTTGAAGTAGCTCGTCGCCCCGGAATCGCGGGTGAGGATGTACGAGTAGACGAAGAAGATGCCGTTGGCGATCAGGCAGACGCCGGCGACGAGGCCGTCGAGTCCGTCGATGAAGTTCACCGCGTTCATCACGACGACGATCGCGACCATCGTGATGGAGATGCTCACCCAGGGCGAGACGAGGATCATGTCCCCCACCGGCAGCGAGAGCACCTGCAGTCCGCCGCCGGCGGTGATGATGCCGGCCGCGAGGAACTGCGCGGCGAGCTTGATCATCCAGTCCAGATCCCACAGGTCGTCGATGACGCCGACGATGGCGATCAGCAGGGCGGCCGCGAGGATCGACCACAGCGTGTGCGGGGGCGACCACATGCGCTCGAAGAAGGGGTTCGCCGCCGAGATGAGGATCGCCACCGCGATCCCGATGAACATCGCCACTCCCCCGAGTCTGGGCGTGGGGGTCTTGTGCACGTCCCGTTCACGGATGCCGGGGTAGAGCTTGAACTTCAGGCTCAGCCGCCAGACCGCCCACGTCAGCGCGAACGTGATCGACGCCGTGAGGATGATCGTGAACAGGTACTGCTTCACTCTTCGTCGACCGTGCTTCCGCCGTCGGCACCGCCGGCCGCGCCCTGCGGGACGACATCATCCGGCTGCTGGTCGGGCTCCAGCAGGTCGCCGAGCACCTCTGCGAGCTGTTCGCGCGTGATCGCGCCCTCGCGGAGGATGCGCACGACCGCGACCTCATCGCCCCCTGTGCCGACCAGCGAGGTCGCGTCAACGATGGTCGAGGGCACGCCGTTCTCGCTGTACCCCTCCTCGAGGTAGACCGCGACGCTGTCGCCGAGCATGGCCTCGGCATCTGAGGCGATGACCGCGGCATCCCGGCCCGTGAGGTTCGCGCTCGACACGGCGAGCGGGCCGGTCTCGGCCAGCAGCTCCAGGGCGACCCGCCGATCCGGCATCCGCACGGCGACCGTCCCCTGGG
>JBARWR010000505.1:0-2628 GCA_049646915.1 Microbacterium sp. | reverse complement strand
CTGCCGGGTGGCGCGATCGCGGTCCAGCCGGGTGCCGCAGGCGGCCACCCAGTCGCGGAGGCGCTGGCGGGCGTCGGCGAAGTCCCGGTGCCAGCCCAGTGGGGCCGAGCCGTTCTC
Source organism: Microbacterium sp. (assembly GCA_049646915.1). Taxonomy (GTDB): domain Bacteria; phylum Actinomycetota; class Actinomycetes; order Actinomycetales; family Microbacteriaceae; genus Microbacterium. The sequence goes on along the minus strand of JBARWR010000505.1, from coordinate 2,511 downwards.
CTCCGGGTCGTGGGCGCACAGCCAGTGCAGGTGCAGGGCGGACAGCTCCCACACCAGTTCGGGGTGGCGGTGCCAGAACGGCGGGATGACGCTGGCGGGGAGCCCGTAGGTGTGGCGCAGCCAGGTCACCCACTTGTCCAGCTCGACCCACTCGCCGGCGGCTTCCTCTGCGGTGAGGAGGTTCCAGTTGACCGGATGCGGCGGCTCCGCGAGCAGACTGGCATCCTCCATCTCCGGCGCTTCCGTGCCGTCGCCGTCGTCGTCCAAAGGGGCGGGTTCGGGCTCGTCGGGCTCGGGAATGTCATCGACCTCGGCCATCATTGTCTCCTCGGTCACAGCCCGAGCATCGGAACGGCGGACGGGGAGGGGCGGCGCGGCTCCTCGCCTCGTGTGGCCTCCCTGGTCGCGGCGGGCGCCGGGGCTTCTCGCTCGACGGTGTGGTCTCTACGGGGGCTGCGGTCGACGTTGTAGTTGGTGCGGGCGAGGTCGTGGCCGATCTTCTTGGCGACGAACTCCTCGCCCTGCACGGTCTGCCCGTCGCGCTCGTACTCAAACGGGTGCGCGTAGCCCTCGGCGACGAAGCTGTCACCCTTGGCGAACCGCTCATGCGCCCGCTCGGCGGTCGCCCGATACGCCACGAGGTCGTGGAACGTGGTCTCCAACTCCGTGAACGAGCCGTCCGGCTCCTTGCGGTAATGCTCCTGCCCGACACGGGCGTAGAACCTCGCCTCGCCCTTGCCGGTGTGGCTGAGCTGCGGGTCCGAGGCGATGAACCCTGTGAACGACTCCTGCGTGTGGATCGCCATGACGACCGTCCCTTCCTGGCATCGGCGGACCCGGTGCGGGGCCGCTCTTGTCAGGCAGGTGCGCCCACGTCATCCGGCGGGCGGCGTTGCAGCAGGCTCTCGATCCCGGTGCGGTCGGTGCGGAGCTGGCCGGCGTCGGGCCGGTCGGTCCAGGTTCGCATGCGCGTGACGATGGGCGGCGCGGAACGCAGCAGCACGAGCGCGGTGCCGAACGGCAGGGTGCGGATCGCGTCGGGCGGCATGATCGGCACCCGGCGGATCGACCGTTGCGCCGACCTCGATCCGTGGTCCCCGATCGTGGTGGAGTCGGTCACCTCGTCCCGCTCCCCGATGAGAGTGGTCAGGTCGTGCAGGTCTTTCGAGTTCGAGGCCCCGCCGAGGATGATCTTGACGATGCTGGCGTCCCAGATCGCGCCGGCCGCGTTCTCCGACCACTTCTCCCTGGCTTGGGCGAGGGATTGGAGCACCGGCATGGTCGTGATCCCGGTGCCGCCTCCTTCGGCCATCAGCGTCGGCAACGACGGTAGCGGAGCGAGATTGCCGACCTCATCGAGCGCGACCAGCAGGGGCGGGTCGAGGCGCGCGCCGGGGCTGGTCGCGGCGATACGGCGCGCGGCTTCCACGAGGTCTTCCACGAACGCCGCGACCAATCCTGCGGAGTTGTTCGCGCCGGCTCCGGTCGCCAGCAGGTAGAGCGTTCCTTTCGCGCGGAGGAACGCTTCGGGGTCGAAGTCCTCGCCGTCACGCGGCGACACGGCGTCGAGCACGCGGGGGTCGGCGAGGGCAGCGAGTGCGAGGGAGACGCCTTGCCAGATGGAGTCGCGGGTGCGGGGGTCGGAGTCGATCATTGCCTGTAACGACTCCGCCCATCCGACCGCCGCGTTCTGGTTGGCGGTGAGGATCGCCACTGCATCCGCGGCAGCGGAGGGGTCGAGGGTCCATCGGAACAGTTCGCCGGGCGGGCGGTGGTCGAGCGCAGCGGCGTGGAGCAGTGCTTGGAGGGCGGTGCGGGTTTTGCCCTCCCAGAACCCTCCGCCTTCGACGCCGCCAGCGGATAGGCCGGTGCCGGCGGCGAGGCCGGTGGCGCGGATCATCGCGGTCAGCGGGTCCTCGCACCCCCGGATCGGTGACCAGCGCAGCCCCGCCGGGACACCCTCGGCGAGGTGCTGCGGGTCGAACACCGCGACCGGGCCGATGCGTTCGCGGGCGCGGAGGGTCGCGGTGAGGTTGTCGGGTCGGGTGCTGGTGGTGACGACCGCGCCGGGCGCGTCGAGAATGGCGTTGATGACGATGTGAGCGCCCTTCCCAGAGCGCGGCGGCCCGATGAGGAGGATGGAGTCCTCGACCGAGGCCCAGACGCTCTTGCCGCGTGAGGCGCCGATCCGGTAACCGATGTCCTCCGCGCAGGGCTTGTCGAGCGAGGGCCGCAGGTGCCCGGCGCGACGCAGCAGCGCGGTCTCGGAGGCATTACGGGCGACCTCGGTGCGGGTGGCGATCCCGGCGATTCGGTACGGGTCGGCCTTGACCTGACGGCCGTGGTCGCGCAGCAGCCGCCACACCCACCAACCCGCCGTCGAAGCGGCGAGGATGAGGACGGCGGCGGTTGTCCAGTATGCGACCAAGTTCAGCCCTGGCGCATCAAGGGCGCCCGCCGGGTCGCCAGGGTTCAGCAGCACGCCCAGGCCGGTTTCGATCCCGCCGGTGG
>JBARWR010000504.1:0-3184 GCA_049646915.1 Microbacterium sp. | reverse complement strand
GCCGTGCAGGTCGCGGCTGCACCGCCGGCATCCGCCGCCCAGGCGGCTCCTGCGCCCGTCGCGGAGAAGCAGCCGATGTCGGCCGCGAAGAAGGTCGGCCTGATCGTCGTCGGCATCGCCGCGCTGTTCCTCGTCAACCTCTTCGCCCCGGCCCCGCTGCCCGAGCACTTCACCGTGCTGATGCTGTCGGTCGTGATCGGCTTCTACGTGATCGGCAAGGTGCACCACGCGCTGCACACGCCGCTCATGTCGGTGACCAACGCCATCTCGGGTGTCATCATCGTCGGCGCCATGCTGCAGATCACGGATGCCAACCCCGTCGTGCAGGTGATCGCGGCCGTCGCGGTGCTCGTGGCCAGCATCAACATCTTCGGAGGCTTCGCGGTGACCCGTCGAATGCTCAGCATGTTCACGAAAGGCGGCCGCAGGTGAGCGTCGACGCACTGGCCGGGGCCGCGTACATCGTCGCCGCCCTGCTGTTCATCCTGAGCCTCGCGGGGCTCAGCCGTCACGAATCCGCCCGTGCGGGCGTGATCTACGGGATCGTCGGAATGGCGATCGCGCTGCTGTCGACGCTGGCGCTGACCTTCGCGGATGCCTGGGGCGGAGCCGGCTCGACGTTCGGGCTCGTCCTGCTCGGGATCGGCGTGCTGGTCGGCGCCGCGATCGGGCTGTGGCGGGCCCGGGTCGTGCAGATGACCGAGATGCCCGAGCTGATCGCCCTGCTGCACAGCTTCGTCGGGATCGCCGCCGTGCTGGTCGGCTGGAACGGCCACCTCGCACATGCCCCGATCGCCGCTGAGCTGGTCGGCATCCACAACGCCGAGGTCTTCATCGGCATCTTCATCGGCGGTGTGACCTTCACCGGCTCGATCGTGGCGTACCTGAAGCTGTCGGCGAAGATGTCCTCGCGCCCGCTCATGCTGCCGGGCAAGAACGTGCTGAACGTCGGCGCGCTGGTGGCGTTCATCGCCCTCACCGTGTGGTTCGTCGCCGACCAGCAGCTCTGGCTGCTGATCGCGGTCACGGTGCTCTCGTTCGCGCTCGGGTGGCACCTGGTGGCATCCATCGGCGGCGGAGACATGCCCGTGGTCGTCTCGATGCTCAACAGCTACTCGGGCTGGGCGGCGGCGGCGGCCGGCTTCCTGCTGAACAACGACCTGCTCATCGTCACCGGTGCGCTGGTGGGATCCTCGGGTGCGTACCTGTCGTACATCATGTGCAAGGCGATGAACCGGTCGTTCCTGTCGGTGATCGCCGGCGGCTTCGGCATCGTCGCGTCCTCGTCGGGTGATGAGGAGATGGGCGAGTACCGCGAGACGACGGCGGATGCTGTGGCCGCACGCCTCGCCGAGGCGCAGAGAGTGATCATCACGCCGGGCTACGGCATGGCGGTCGCGCAGGCGCAGTATCCGGTCGCCGACTTGGTCGCGCGGCTCCGCGACCGCGGGGTCGAGGTGCGGTTCGGCATCCATCCGGTCGCCGGGCGCCTGCCCGGGCACATGAACGTGCTGCTCGCCGAGGCGAAGGTGCCCTACGACATCGTGCTCGGCATGGATGAGATCAACGACGACTTCACCGCCACGAGCGTCGTGCTGGTGATCGGGGCCAACGACACGGTGAACCCCGCCGCCGCAGAGGATCCGGGCAGCCCCATCGCCGGGATGCCGGTGCTGCACGTCTGGGACGCCGAGAACGTGATCGTGTTCAAGCGGTCGATGGCCGCCGGCTACGCGGGCGTGCAGAATCCGCTGTTCTTCCGCGAGAACACCCAGATGCTGTTCGGCGATGCCAAGGAGCGCGTCGAGGACATCGTGCGCGCGCTGTGAAATGACCCTTTGTGGGGCGCAAATGCGTGCTTCAGCCCTCAGGAAGCCGGTTTCTACGCCCCACAGACGGTCTTTCGGCGTGGAGGGTCAGCGCACGAAGCGGACTTCGGTGAGCGTCTCGCCGAGGAACGGCTCGGTGTGGCTGGCGCCGTCGAGGGCGAAGCCGTTACGCACGTAGAAGCGGTGCGCGCGGGGGTTGTCCTCGGCGACCCACAGGTACAGCGGCTCCCCGGCGTCGACGGCGGCATCGAAGAGCTGCTGGCCGATGCCGGTGCCGTGGAACTCGCCGAGCATGTAGATGAAGTAGAGCTCCCGCATCGCCGGAGCATCCTTGTCACGGGCAGGGCCGGATCCGACGAATCCGATGATCTCGCCGTCGACGAGAGCCGCGCTCATGCGGAAGTCGTCTCCCTGGCTGGCCCAGTTGGTCCACAGCTCGGCCATGCGGCGGGGGGAGATCCGCTCGAGGGCGGCCTTGCTGATCAGGTGGTCGTAGGTCTCGTGCCAGCACTGCGCGTGCACGCGACCCAGGGCCTCCGCGTCCACATCGCGGACCGGACGGACGATGATCTCGGGCTGGGCTTCGGCGCTCATGCCGTGACTCTACGCGCGCTGGCGCGACAGGTGAAATCGGATGATGCTGCCCGGCAGCATCTGTAGCATCCGGCCAATGAACTTGGGTGATCCGTCGAGGAACACTACGATCGGCCGGTGTGAATGTCATCTGGCGCACCCTCCTCGTGATCCTCCGTGCCCGCCTCCGGCTGCGTCGAGGACGACCCCTGGAGGTCGCCGGCATCGGCCGCATCCGTCTGACGACCCTGCCCACGGACCTGGACATCCTGCGGCACATGAACAACGGCCGCTACCTGTCGCTGTTCGACCTCGGTCGCTGGGACCTGCTCATCCGCACCGGCCTCTTCGATGCGATGAACGATCGCGGCTGGTACGCCGTCGTCTCCAGCGAGACCGTCACGTTCCGCAAGTCGCTGCAGCTCTGGCAACGCTTCGACATCGAATCGCGCTTCACCGGTCATGACGACAAGGCCCTCTTCCTGGAGCACCGCGCGGTCGTCGACGGCGAGGTCTACGCCCGCGTCGTCGTGCGGGCTCGGATGCTGCGCCGCAGCGGCGGCACCGTTCCTCATGATGAGCTGTTCGCCGCGGTCGGCACGCCCGAGGGCGTGCCGGAGATCGACGACTGGATCCACGACTGGGCGGCAGCATCCGCTCTTCCATCGACGCGCCGACCCGCCCCCAGCGTCTGGAGCTGATCCGCGGCTCTTTCCGTAAGCTGGTGCGGACAGTGCAGGGGGATGCCATGACCTACGACCCGCCCGGCCCGGTGCAGCCAC
>JBARWR010000503.1:0-5772 GCA_049646915.1 Microbacterium sp. | reverse complement strand
GCTCATAGACGACGTCGAGCACGGGGATCGAGGTGATGTTGCCGGCGCCGAGCACCAGCCCCACGTCGCCGGATGCCGCGGGTGTCAGCTGCGCCAGGCCCGCTGCGCTGCGCGCGGACTTCGGGGTGATGCCGGGCTCGAGCCACACCTCGCCGGTGAAGCCCGACAGCAGAAACCGGTCGATCCCGGTGAGCGGGAACGCGTCGACCTTGGTGCGACCGCCGGGAGCGCGACCGATGCCGACGCCGTCCAGCGCACTGCGCCCTTCGGCGAGCCTGGTCAGGGTGTCGGCATACGCATCGATCGCACCGAGCACGGAGTACGGGCCGCTCAGCCATTCCTCGCCGCGCAGCGGATGCCCGGGCCGCAGACCCTTGGAATCGGCGGCCGTGTTCGCCCAGTCCTCTGCCGCGGCGGCCACGCTGATGCGCAGCGCACGCAGCAGCGTCACGCGCTGCGCGACGGTCAGGCTCGCCCAGGTGCGTGCACCCTGCTGGAGCAGGGTGATATCCGCGTCGAGCGCGCCGCGCTCGTCGCCATCCAGGCTGTGAGCAGCCGATGCCGTGCCCTTCGGGGCGGCATACTTCGCGGGCTTCACTGCGGCATCCTGAGTCATCGTCGTCTCCTTCGGGATGACACCCAGCCTAAGCGCTCATGAGACTCGGTACCCGGCCAGCCCGATGAGTGCATGTCTCAGTCGTGGCGGGTGCCCGGCATCCGTCCCGCCGCTTCCGGGACATGCCGACGGCCGTGCCTCACAAAAGGCGGATGCGGTGTGCGCGCACCCGCCGGTTCTGGGACACGGCCGCAGGGCGGGCTCAGATCAGGGAGAGCTCGCGCAGCTTCGCCTCGACGTCGGCGTTGGACGGCTCGACGTGGTGGCTGGAGTCGGGGTAGACCACCACGGGGATGTTCGTGCGGCCCGAGATCTCCTTGGCAACGTCGGCCGCGGCGGGCTCGGCGACGAGATCGACGTAGGTGTACTGGATGCCGAGTTCGTCGAGCTGCTTCTTGGTGCGACGGCAGTCGCCGCACCAGGAGGCGCCGAACATGGTGATCGTGTCGGATGCAGGAGTGGTCATGCATCCAGCCTACGGCCGCCGCGCTGAGCGGAGGCCGTAGACAGGGGCGTGGGAATCAGAGCACCTTCGAGAGGAAGTCCTGCGTGCGGGGCTCCTGCGGGTTGTCGAAGATGTCGGCCGGCGCCCCCGACTCGACGACGTTGCCCTCTGCCATGAACACCACCCGGTCGGCGACCTCGCGGGCGAAGCCCATCTCGTGGGTGACCAGCACCATGGTCATGCCGGATGCGGCGAGATCGCGGATGACCTGCAGCACCTCGCCGACCATCTCGGGGTCCAGCGCGCTGGTCGCCTCGTCGAAGAGCATGATCTCCGGACTCATCGCCAGTGCCCGGGCGATCGCCACACGCTGCTTCTGCCCGCCGGAGAGTGACGCCGGCCTGGCATCCACCTTGTCGGCCAGGCCCACGCGCGTGAGCAGCTCGACGCCGCGCTTGCGCGCCTCGGCCCTGCTCTGCATCCGCAGCTCGATCGGCGCCAGCGAGACGTTCTCGAGTGCCGTCATGTGCGGGAACAGATTGAAGTGCTGGAACACCATGCCCACGCGCTGGCGCACGGCGTCCAGTCGCTTGCCCTTGGCGACGGCGATGTTCTCGCCCACGATCAGCACTTCGCCGCTGGTGACCTCCTCCAGCCGGTTCAGGCAGCGCAGCAGCGTCGATTTTCCCGAGCCGGAGGGGCCGATCACGGCGACGACCTCGCCGTTGGCGACCGTCAGGTCGATGCCGGTGAGCACGTGGTTCTTGCCGAACGACTTGTGCAGGTCGCGCACCTCGATCGGGTCGCCCGACGTGGTGGAGACAGGACGCGTGTAGGTCGGTTCACTGTTCGTCATGATCATCCCTACTTGTTGAACTTACGGTCGACCCAGTTGGACAGCACCGTGAGCAGCCAGATCACCACGAAGTACATCGCACCGACGATGATCCAGATCTCGAACGACCGGAACGTCGAGGCGATCACGATGCGGCCCTGGTAGGTGAGCTCTGCGAAGCCCAGCACCGACAGCAGCGAGGTGTCCTTCAACGTGATGATGAACTGGTTGATGAGGTTCGGCGTCATGATCTTGAACGCCTGCGGCATCACGACGCGGCGCATCGAGGCGCCCCAGCCGAGACCCAGCGAGCGCGAGGCCTCCATCTGCCCCGGATCCACCGACTGCACACCACCGCGCACGATCTCGGTGATGTAGGCACCCGCGTTCAACGAGAGCGTGATCACACCGGCGGTCAGCGCATCCAGCGGCTGACCGGTGACGGCCGGCACACCGAAGTAGAAGAAGAACGCCTGCACCAGCACCGGGGTGCCGCGGAAGATGTTCACGTAGGCGCCGGCCAGGATCCGCAGGAACGGATTCGTCGACAGCTTCAGGATGCCGAACAGGATGCCGAGGATCATGGCGAACACGATCGCCAGCGCGGTTGCCAGCAGCGTGAGGACCAGACCCTGTGACAGCGGGCCGATGGAGGTCTGCACGAGCGTCCAGAACGAGTTGTCCACCGTCTCCTCATCGTCGATCGCCAGGTAGCGGTCGACGATCTGCTGGTACGCGCCGCTGTCCTTGGCGTTCTGCAGGCCGTCGTTGAACATCTTCAGAAGCTCGGCGTTCGCCCCCTTCGCCACGGCGAAACCGTAGCTGGAGCCGCGCTCCGGGTCGGTGACGATCTTCAACGGGACCGCACCCGACGCGATGCCGAACTGCAGCACCGGCGCGTCCTCGAAGGTCGCCGCCGAGTTGCCGACGGCCACGTCGTTGTACATGTCGGCCGAGTCCTGGAACGCGTTGATCGTGAAGCCGATCTTCTCGCTCAGCTGCTGGGCGAAGTCGTAGCCGACCGTGCCGGTCTTGACCGCGACGTTCTGGCCCTTGAGGTCTTCGTACGAGGTGATGTCGCTGTCCTTGGAGACGGCCATCTGCACGCCCGACTCGTAGTACGGGTCGGAGAAGTCGAAGACCTGCTTGCGCTCATCGGTGATGCTCATACCGGCGATCACGCCGTCGGCCTGGCCTGCGGTCACTGCCTGCAGGGCGGCGTCGAATCCGAGCGTCTTCACTTCGACGGTGAAGCCCTGGTTCGCGGCGATCGCGCGCAGCAGATCCATGTCGATGCCGATGTTCTTGCCGTCGACCTGGAAGATGAACGGCGCGAACGTCGTGTCGGTGGCGATCGTGAAGGTGCCGTTGGTCTGAGGCGTGTCGGTTGCGAACGCGGGGTTCTTCGGGAGATCGCCCGGCTTGCCGGGGTCGAGGGTGCTGTTGCCCAGCACGGCCTTGCCGCCGCCGATGCCGGTGGCGTCTGGGGCGTTGTCGCCGAGGTAGTCGTCGAGGATGCTCTGGTACGTGCCGTCCTCGATGAGGTTCTTCAGGCCGTCGTTGAAGGCTTTGCGCAGCGCCTCGTTGTCGCCCTTCTTCACGGCCATGCCGTAGCTGGACGCCTTCTCCTGCTCGGTCACGGTCTTCAGGGCGACGTTGCCGGTCGCGATGCCGTAGGCGAGGATCGGGTAGTCGTCGAAGACCGCGGCGGAGTTGCCGGCCGTGACATCGCTGTAGGCGTCGGCGGCGTCCTGGAATCCGGTGACGGTGAATCCGAACTCCTTGCCGAGCTTCTCGGCGAAGGCGAAGCCCTCGGTGCCGGTCTTGGCCGAGACGGATTTGCCCTCGAGGTCCTCATATCCGGAGATCGAGGTGTCGCTCGAGGCGACCGCCATCTGGATGCCGGAGTCGAAGTACGGGTTGGAGAAGTCGAAGGTCTTCTGGCGCTCCTTCGTGATGGACATGCCCGCCATCACGGCATCCGCCTGCCCGGCGGTGACCGCGGCGAGGGCGCCGTCGAAGCCGAGCACGTCGATCTTGACGTCGAAGCCCTGGTCTTTCGCCACGGCGTTGATCAGGTCGATGTCGATGCCGCGCAGCTCGCCGTCGCGTTGGAACTCGAAGGGAGCCCAGGTCGTGTCGGTGGCGATCGTGAAGGTCTGACCCTTCACGCCGTCGTCCGCGGCGGCGGGTTTGGTCGCCGCGTTCGCGACGCCCACGGCGCCGCCGATCGTGAACAGCAGAATGAACATCGCGGTGATGCTCGCGAGCAGCGGGAGACGGTTCTCGCGCCACCAGTTCGCCGGTTGTCTGAGCAGAGTCATGGAGTCCTCTTCGTCGTCGTCGACCGTGTTGCCTGGCCTGTGCCACTTTATCGGCCTGTCGCGACGAGGCAAGAGGACTCGGCGCACAGTGAAAGATGGCACGATTGTTTCCGCGTCGCATGAACCGGATGAAGGGGAGCACATGAGCGCCCCCGTCACGGTCACCGTCATCATTCCGACCTTCAATGAGCGCGACAGCGTCGCCGAGCTGGTCGCCCGCACGGGCGCCGCGCTCGCCGGGGTCGAGGCCGAGATCCTCTTCGTCGACGACAGCTCCGACGACACCGTCGCCGAGGTCGTCCGCGTCGCGGCGTCCGCCTCTCTGCCCGTCCGGGTGATCCACCGCGAGCACAACACCGGGGGGCTCGGGGGTGCCGTCGTGCTCGGTCTCACCGAGGCGCGGCATGACGTGTGCATCGTCATGGATGGCGATCTGCAGCATCCGCCGGAGCTTGTCTCGACCCTGCTCGCCCGATACGGCGAGGGCGGCGCGGATGTCGTCGCGGCATCCCGTTACATCGGCGGGGGCGACTCCGCAGGACTGGGCACGGCCGTGCGACTGGGGGTCTCGAAGGCGGCGACCGCCGTCACCAAGGCGATGTTCCTGCGCCGGCTGTGGCGCAGCACCGACCCGATGACCGGCTTCTTCCTCGTGAACCGCACGCGCATCGACGTGGACGAGCTGCGTCCGCAGGGCTTCAAGATCCTGCTGGAGATCCTCGTGCGCGGCGGTGAGCGGCGCGAACTGCGCATCGCCGAGGTGCCGCTCGCCTTCGGCGAGCGCAGGCACGGCACCTCGAAGGCCAGCCTGCGGCAGGGGGCCGCCTTCCTCGCGCATCTCGCCCGGCTGCGGTTCGGGAAGATGGGCCTGTTCGCTCTGATCGGCGGCATCGGGGCCGTCGCGAACATCGGCATCATGTGGCTGCTGACGCATCTGGGCATGGACTACGTGCTGGCCGCGATCATCGGCGCGGGCGTCACCATCATCGGCAACTTCGTGCTGCAGGAGCTGTTCGTCTTCCGCGAGGAGCGGCGCGACTCCTCACGTCTGTGGGTCCGCTTCGCCGCATCCGCGTCCTTCAACACCATCGAGGCGACCCTGCGCATTCCGGTGATGGCGCTCATGGTCGAGACCTGGCACATCTCCAGCGTGATCGCCACGGCGATCTCGCTGGTGGTCGCGTTCTTCGCGCGGTTCCTCTTCCACGCGCTGGTCGTCTACGCCCCGCGTCGGCGGAAGGCGGATGCCGAGGAGCCGCCCACCGACACGGCGGCGGTGCGCATCATCCGCGCGATCGATGCCGAGGCGATGCGTCCGGGCGAGCTGTAGCGCGTGCTGCTCTCTGTCGAGGTCGCCGGTGCACCGGGCGAAACCTGCTGCCGTCAGGGCACGATGACGAGCTTGCCCCGTACATGGTGGGTCCGGCTGGCACGGAAGGCGTCCGCCACGCGCTCGAGGGGGAAGGTCTCGGCGATCTCGACGCGCAGCGTGCCGTCGGCCGCGAGGGCGGCGAGCTGTGCGGTCTGGTCGCCGTCCGGGCGCACCCAGATG
>JBARWR010000502.1:0-9920 GCA_049646915.1 Microbacterium sp. | reverse complement strand
CACGCCGGCGGCCACGTGTTCGAGGGCGGACCCGTGTCGGGTGCGCCGTACGGTTCGGCGGGCGTGCTGCCCATCTCGTGGGCGTACGTGCGCATGATGGGCGCCGACGGCCTTCGCGATGCGACGGCGGCGGCCGTGCTCTCGGCGAACTACATCGCCGCGCGCCTGGCCGACCACTTCCCGGTGCTGTACACGGGGGAGCAGGGGCGCGTGGCGCACGAGTGCATCCTCGATCTGCGCCCCCTCAAGGAGGCCACCGGCATCACCGTCGACGATGTCGCGAAGCGCCTGATCGACTACGGCTTCCACGCCCCGACCATGTCGTTCCCGGTGCCGGGCACGCTGATGGTCGAGCCGACGGAGTCGGAGGACCTGGGAGAGATCGACAGGTTCATCGAGGCGATGATCCTGATCAAGGCCGAGGCGGATGCTGTCGCCGCGGGCCGCTGGCCCGCCGATGACAACCCGCTGGTGCACGCACCGCACACCGCGACGTCGCTGATCTCGGGGGAGTGGACGCACGCCTACACCCGCGAGGAGGCCGCGTACCCGGTGCGCGCCCTGGTCGCGACGAAGTACTGGCCCCCCGTGCGCCGCATCGACCAGGCCTACGGAGACCGCAACCTCGTGTGCGCCTGCCCGCCCATCGAGGCGTTCGCCTGACTCACCAGAATCCGGCCCGCCACCGACGCGGCGGGCCGGATTCGGTTAAGGGTGAATAACAGTTCTGGGCGCCGACGTGTCACGGAACCCAACCCGATCTAGGATCGGGAACATGCGCCGCTCTCTCAAGCGGAGGGCGGTTATCGCTCCAACGTCCATAGGAGGACACAAGTGAAGCGCAATCGGATCGCACTAGCGAGTGCGGCACTTCTGGTGGCGGGTGTCACGGCGCTCGCCGGATGCTCGTCAGGGTCGACCCCCAAGCCGAGCGACGACTCGGCGAGCGGTGATGTCGACGCCACGGCGATCATCACCACCAACGGCTCCGAGCCGGAGAACGCCCTCATCCCGACCAACACCAACGAGGTCGGCGGCGGCAAGATCCTCGACGCGATCTTCGCGGGTCTGGCCTTCTACGACGGCGACGGCAAGCTCGTCAACGACATGGCACAGGACATCAAGGTCGACAGCCCGACGACGCTGACCGTGACGCTCAAGAAGGGGCAGAAGTTCACGGACGGCTCCGAGGTCAAGGCCGACAACTTCATCAAGGCATGGAACTGGGGTGCGCAGCTGTCGAATGCGCAGCTGAACCAGTCCTGGTTCGCCGACATCGTCGGCTTCAACGCCGAGGCGGACTCCGAGCTCACCGGTCTGAAGAAGACCGATGACTACGGCTTCACGATCGAGCTGACCTCGCCCGTCGCGAACGACTTCGCGACGCGCCTGGGCTACTCGGCGTTCTACCCGCTGCCCGATGTCGCCTTCGACGACATGAAGGCGTTCGGCGAGAACCCGATCGGCAATGGCCCGTACAAGCTCGCCGGCGACGGAGCATGGCAGCACGACGTCAAGATCGACCTGGTCAAGAACGACGACTACCAGGGTGACCGCAAGGTCATGAACGGCGGTCTGACGATCACGTTCTACGCCTCGTTCGATGCCGCGTACGCCGACCTGCAGGGCGGCAACGTCGACGTGATCGACCAGATCCCGGAGTCGTCGCTGGCCGTGTACCAGGATGAGCTCGGCGACCGCGCGGTCAACCAGCCCGCCGCGATCTTCCAGTCCTTCACGATCGGCGAGCAGGTCGCGCACTTCGCCGGCGAAGAGGGCAAGCTGCGCCGTGCGGCGCTGTCGATGGCGATCAACCGCGATGAGATCACCGACAAGGTGTTCAACGGCACGCGCACCCCGGCAGTCGACTTCACCTCTCCCGTCATCGACGGCGGCGGCGAGGCGCTCGACGGCGGCGACGTGCTGAAGTTCAACCCGGATGAGGCGAAGAAGCTGTGGGCCGAGGCCGACAAGATCTCGCCGTGGTCGGGCACCTTCGAGATCGCGTACAACTCCGACGGGCCGCACCAGGTGTGGGTCGACGCGGTGTCCAACTCGATCAAGAACACGCTCGGCATCGACGCCGCAGGCAAGGCCTACGTCGACTTCGCCACTCTGCGTGCCGACGTGAACAAGCGCGACGCCAGCGGCAAGCGCACGATCCAGACCGCGAACCGCTCGGGCTGGCAGGCGGACTACCCGTCGCTGTACAACTTCCTGTTCCCGCTGTACGCGACCGGTGCCTCCTCGAACGACGGCGACTACGCGAACCCCGACTTCGACAAGCTGCTCGCCGACGGCGCTGCGGCGACCGACGAGTCGGCGGCTCAGGCGGACTACAAGAAGGCCCAGGAGATGCTCCTCGAGGACCTTCCGGCGATCCCGCTGTGGTACCAGAACGTGAACGGCGGTTTCAGTGAGGACGTCCAGAACGTGACGTTCGGCTGGAACTCCGTCCCGCTGTACTACGAGATCACCAAGTCGAAGAAGTAACGCAGGTCATGTCATGAGGCGGCGACGCTCCTGTCGCCGCCTCATGGCATGCATCCCGCAATCTCACCTCCACGGAAGGAGAGTGGATGCTCGCCTACATCCTGCGCCGGGTGCTTCAGCTGATCCCGGTCTTCTTCGGCTCCACACTGCTCATCTACGCCATGGTCTTCCTCATGCCGGGAGACCCCATCCTCGCGCTGTTCGGCGACAAGCCGCCCAGTGAAGCGCTGCTCGCCGCCGTGCGAGCGCAGTATCACCTCGACCAGCCCTTCCTGGTGCAGTACTACTACTACATGCTCGGCATCTTCCAGGGCGACATGGGCACCACCTTCTCCGGGCAGTCGGTCAACGCGGTGCTCGAGCGCACCCTGCCGGTCACCGGACGCCTCGCCGTCATGGCCATCGGCATCGAGTTCCTGCTGTCGATCGTCGTCGGCACCATCTCGGCGCTGCGCAAGGGCAAGGCGTCCGATCATGTGAACCTCGTGGTCTCGCTGATCTTCCTCTCGATGCCGATCTTCGTGATGTGCTTCATCGCGCAGTACGTGTTCGCCATCCAGTTCGGCTGGTTCCGGCCGACGGTCGGCGGGCAGAACGACTGGGGCGATCTGTGGCTGCCGGCCATCGTGCTGGGCCTGAGCCTGTATGCGACCAGCATGCGCCTGATGCGCGGCTCGGTGCTCGACACGCTCAACCAGGACTGGGTGCGCACCGCCTACAGCAAGGGACTGCCCGGCTATCGCGTGCTGCCCGTGCACGTGCTGCGCAACTCGCTGATCCCGGTCATCACCAACTCGGCCACCAACTTCGGTGTGCTGCTGGTGGGTGCGACCGTGACGGAGTACATCTTCAACATCCCTGGCGTCGGCAACACACTGTTCGCCGCGACGCTGAAGCACGAGGGACCGACCATCGTGTCGTTCGTGACGGTCTTCGTCATCCTCTACGTGCTCGTGAACCTGGTCGTCGATCTGCTCTACGGCCTGCTCGACCCGAGGATCCGCTATGCCTGAATCCGCCAAGCCGCAACGAAGAATCGAACACTACGTCGCCCCGGTCGCCGACGCTCAGCCGCCCACCGACGCCGTGCGGGTCAGCGGCAAGCCGTCCAACCTGTGGCGCGATGCCTGGTACGACCTGCGCCGTCGCCCGCTGTTCTGGATCTCGATGGTGATCGTCGCCTTCATTCTGCTCATGGCGGTGTGGCCGACGCTGTTCACCGAGACACCGCCGAACAACAACTGTCAGCTCGCGAACTCCAACGGACTGCCCGAGGCCGGGCATCCGCTCGGCTTCACCTTCCAGGGATGCGACATCTACGCCCGTATCGTGTGGGGGGCCCGCACCTCGCTGACGGTCGGCCTGCTCTCCACGATCATCGGATCGGGCATCGGACTCGTCATGGGCGCGCTGGCCGGCTACTACGGCGGCTGGCTGGACGCGCTGCTGTCTCGCATCGGCGATGTTTTCTTCTCGATCCCGTACATCCTCGCGGCGGTCGTCGTCATGACGGTGTTCGCTCAGTACCGCAACGTGCTGACGATGTCGCTCGCCATCGGCGGCTTCGCCTGGGCATCCACAGCACGTGTGGTGCGCGCGGAGATCCTGCGTGTGCGCCAGGCCGAGTTCGTCACGGCGTCGACGGCGCTGGGGCTGGGAAGGTTCAAGATCCTCACCTCGCACGTGCTGCCGAACGCGCTGGCGCCTCTGCTGGTGCTGGCGACCCTTGCGATGGCGGGGGCCATCGTCGCCGAGGCGACGCTGACCTTCCTCGGCGTCGGCATGGGCGGCGACGTCATGTCGTGGGGCCGTGACATCAGCGATGCTCAGCGCAGCCTGCGCATCGCGCCGATGTCGCTGATCTATCCGTCGATCGCTCTGACGATCACCGTGCTGGCGTTCATCATGCTGGGCGAGCTCGTCCGCGACGCCATGGACCCGAGGGCGAGGGCGACCCGATGAGCGCCATGATGGATGACACGCCGCTGCTCAGCGTGCGCGACCTGAAGGTCACCTTCCGCGGGCAGGGTGGTGTGCGCGAGGTTCTGCACGGCATCAGCTTCGACGTCTTCCCCGGCGAGACCGTGGCGATCGTGGGAGAGTCCGGCTCAGGCAAATCCACGACCGCGAGCGCGATCGTGAACCTGCTGCCGGGCACCGGCCGCATCTCCGACGGCTCGATCACGCTGGAAGGTCGCGAGCTGACCACGATGCGCTCGCGCGAGATGGAGCAGGTGCGCGGACGCGACATCGGCTTCGTGCCGCAGGACCCGATGTCCAACCTCAACCCGGTGTGGAGCATCGGCTTCCAGGTCAAGGAGGCGATCCGGGCGAACGGTCTCGCTCAGGGACGCGCCGAGGTCAGGCGACGCGCGATCGAGGTGCTGCAGCAGGCGGGCCTCGCCGATGCCGAGAAGCGGCTGCATCAGTTCCCGCACCAGTTCTCCGGAGGAATGCGCCAGCGTGCGCTGATCGGCATCGGCCTGGCGGCCGACCCGCGTCTGCTCATCGCCGACGAGCCCACCTCGGCGCTCGACGTGACCGTGCAGCGGGTGATCCTCGACCACATGGCGAGCCTGACCCGCGAGAGCGGCACCTCGGTGCTGCTCATCACGCACGACCTGGGACTGGCGGCAGAGCGCGCCGAGAAGATCATCGTGATGAACCAGGGCGAGATCGTCGAGTCCGGCCCGAGCCGGCAGATCCTCGAGGACCCGCAGCACCCGTACACGCAGCGTCTGGTGGCCGCAGCCCCCAGCATCGCCTCGCATCGCATCCAGGCCGTCGTCGAGGATCGCGGGATCGAGACCGCTGCCGACACCGACGCTCCGGCGATGGTGCGGGTCGAGGGCCTCACCAAGGACTTCAAGATCCGCATGGGCGGATTCCGCAGCGAGGACTTCCGTGCGGTCGACGACGTCAGCTTCGCCATCCCGCGGGGCAAGACGCTCGCACTGGTGGGGGAGTCGGGGTCCGGTAAGACGACCGTCGCGCGGATGGTGCTCAAACTCGAGCAGCCGACCTCCGGACGGATCGAGGTCGCGGGCGAAGAGGTCTCGGGGCTCTCCACTGCGCAGTCGTTCGCGCTGCGTCGTCGCATGCAGCCGGTGTTCCAGGACCCGTACGGGTCGATGGATCCGCTGCGCAATATCGGCAACACCATCGCCGAGCCGCTGGAGATCCACGGTGTGGGCGACAGTGCATCCCGCCGCGACCGTGTGCTCGAGCTGCTGGAGCAGGTCTCGCTGCCCAGGGAGGTGGCCGCCCGCTATCCGAACGAGCTGTCCGGCGGCCAGCGCCAGCGCGTGGCGATCGCCCGTGCCCTCGCCCTCAAGCCCGAGGTCGTGGTGCTCGACGAGGCCGTCTCAGCGCTCGACGTGCTGGTGCAGGCGCAGATCCTGCGGCTGCTGGCCGAATTGCAGAGCGAACTGCAGCTGACGTACCTGTTCATCACGCACGACCTCGCGGTGGTGCGTGTGTCCAGCGACCTCGTGGCCGTGATGGAGAAGGGAAGACTCGTCGAGCAGGGCAGCGTGGACGAGATCTTCGCGAACCCGCAGGAGGAGTACACGCGGCGACTGCTGGATGCCATTCCCGGCGCGTCGATCCCGCTCGGCGGGGGAGGTCTGTGACCTCTTCCGACCAGGAGACGCATGATTCCCGTCCTCGCATCTTCCGTGCGTGGACGGGAATCGTCTTCCTCGCCATCGCCGTGCTCGCCGCCGTCTTCCTGCTCGGCGATGCGGTCGCGCGTGCGGGGTTCGAACAGATGCTGCTGCTGGCACCCTGGGTGCTGTTCGCGCTCTGGGTGATCTACGCCGCATCCGCTGCCTCGGTGCTGCGCGTCTCGGATCAGGGCGTGGTCGTTCAGAATCTGCTGCGGCGCACGACGTTCGGCTGGTCGCATGTGAAGGATGTGGACTTCCGCTGGCAGCTGGAGTTCCTGCTCGATAACGGCGCCACGGTCGCCGCGATGGGCGGGCCCGCGCGTTCACGGCCGCGCCGGCAGACCAAGCAGGAGCTGGAGGTGGAGGGCAAGAAGGCGCCGTCCGGGGTGCGCGAGCTCGCCGACATCCGCGATCGCTGGAAGACGGCTCCGTCGGATGCCGATGCGCCCGTCCGCCGCAGCTGGGACTGGGCAGCGCTCGGTGCACTGGCCGTCCTGATCGTGTGGGCCGCGATCGCTGTCGCCATCACCCGCTGAACCCACCCCCGCTACGGGAGCGAAGGGCGGGTGGGTCAGCCCGGCAGCCCGAACAGCGCCGGCCACGTCGCCGCAGCCCACGGATAGCCGACGAACGCCGTCGCGTCGATGAGGAAATGCGCCACCAGGAACGGCATCAGCCGACCGGTGCGCGCGAACAGCCAGCCGAACAGCATCCCCATCGCGAAGTTGCCGACGAACGCACCCGGTCCCTGATACAGGTGGTAGCTGGCCCGCAGCAGGCTGGTCGCCACGATGATGGGCCACGGCCCCCAGCCCAGCTGACGCAAGCGCGCGAACAGATAGCCGAGCACCACGAACTCCTCCTGGATCGCGGCGCGCGCGGCCGACAGCAGCAGAATCGGCACGGTCCACCAGTGCGTGTCGAGGCCACCGGGATTCACGGCGACGAACCAGCCCAGCGCACGGCCCAGCAGGTACAGGCCGATGCCGGGGATGCCGATGGCCAGCACCAGCAGCGCACCCCGGCCGGCATCGCGGGCGTACCCCCGGCCGCCCAGACCCAGGGCCGACAGATGCGGCCGCCGGGACTGCCAGAGCAGGAAGCACACCAGCAGGACGGGGACGATGCCGAAGCCGATCGAGAGCACCTGGTAGATGAAGTCGAAGACCTCCCGGTCGCTGCGCGGCGGGTTCAAGGTCGTGGTCTGATCGGCCAGCGGCGTGGAGTCCGTGAGCCGGTAGGCCAGCTGCACGATCGAATAGATCGCGGACTGACCGAGCCCCAGCGCGAGGACGATCGCGATCTCCCACCACAGGCGGGTGCGGGAGGGTGCTGAAGTCATCTTCCCGATGTTATCCGCTGCCCCCAGTGGCCGGTCAGCGAGCATACGTTATCCTGGAACGTCGGCATCCCGGCGCATCCCACCCATCCTCTTAGGACACCTGCATGGCGCACGCCCTCCGTTCTGATCTCCGCAACGTCGCTATCGTCGCGCACGTCGACCACGGCAAGACGACTCTCGTCGACGCCATGCTCCGGCAGACGGGCTCCTTCGGCGAGCACGCCCACGTCGACGAACGGGCGATGGACTCGAATGATCTCGAGCGCGAGAAGGGCATCACGATCCTCGCCAAGAACACCGCGATCACCTACAAGGGGGTGCACGCGAAGGACGGCGAGGTCACGATCAACGTGATCGACACGCCCGGCCACGCCGACTTCGGTGGCGAGGTCGAGCGCGGCCTGTCCATGGTCGACGGCGTCGTGCTGCTGGTCGACTCCTCCGAGGGTCCGCTGCCGCAGACCCGCTTCGTGCTGCGCAAGGCGCTGGAAGCCAAGCTCCCCGTCATCCTGCTCGTCAACAAGACCGACCGCCCCGATGCCCGCATCGCCGAGGTCGAGGCCGAGGCGCAGGATCTCCTCCTGGGGCTGGCGTCCGACCTGGTCGACGATGTGCCGGACCTCGACGTCGACGCGCTGCTCGACGTGCCGGTCGTCTACGCCTCCGGACGCAACGGTGCGGCATCCCGCAACCGCCCGGCAGACGGAAGCCTGCCCGACAACGGGGACCTCGAGCCGCTTTTCGAAGCCATCCTCGAGCACATCCCGGCTCCGTCCTACGACGACGAGGCTCCGCTGCAGGCGTGGGTCACCAACCTCGACTCCAGCCCGTTCCTCGGTCGTCTGGCTCTGCTGCGTGTCTTCAACGGCACGCTGAAGAAGGGCCAGACCGTGGCCTGGGTGCGCGCCGACGGCACGCACCAGAACGCCCGCATCACCGAACTGCTGAAGACCCGCGCCCTGGAGCGCTACCCGGCCGAGTCCGCCGCCCCCGGTGACATCGTCGCGATCGCCGGCTTCGAGGACATCACCATCGGCGAGACCATCGCCGATCCCGAAGACGTCCGTCCGCTGCCGCAGATCCACGTCGACGACCCGGCCATCTCGATGACGATCGGCACCAACACCTCGCCGCTGATGGGCAAGGTCAAGGGGCACAAGCTCACCGCTCGCATGGTGAAGGACCGTCTGGACCGCGAGCTGATCGGAAACGTCTCGCTCAAGGTCGTCGACATCGGCCGTCCGGATGCCTGGGAGGTTCAGGGCCGCGGAGAGCTGGCGCTGGCGATCCTCGTCGAGAACATGCGCCGTGAAGGCTTCGAGCTCACCGTCGGCAAGCCGCAGGTGGTCACCAAGCGGGTCGACGGCAAGGTGCACGAGCCCTACGAGCACTTGACGATCGATGCCCCTGAGGAGTACCTCGGCGCGATCACGCAGCTGCTCGCGAACCGCAAGGGCCGCATGGACAACATGATCAACCACGGCACCGGCTGGGTGCGCATGGAGTTCATCGTGCCGTCCCGCGGGCTCATCGGCTTCCGCACCGAGTTCATGACCACCACCCGCGGCACCGGCATCGCCAACGCGATCTCGCACGGCTATGACGCCTGGGCCGGTCACATCACCACCCGTCAGAACGGTTCGATCGTCGCCGACCGCATGGGAGTGGTCACGCCCTTCGCGATGATCGCCCTGCAGGAGCGGATGTCGTTCTTCGTGCAGCCGACGCAGGAGGTGTACGAGGGCATGGTCATCGGCGAGAACTCGCGCGCGGATGACATGGACGTGAACATCACCAAGGAGAAGAAGCTCACCAACATGCGCGCGGCCAGCTCCGACTCCTTCGAGTCGATGACTCCGCCGCGTCTGCTGACGCTCGAGGAGAGCCTCGAGTTCGCCCGTGACGACGAGTGCGTCGAGGTCACGCCGGAGGTGGTGCGCATCCGCAAGGTGATCCTGGACCAGACCGTTCGTGGTCGCGAGGCCTCCCGACAGAAGCGTCAGGACGCCAACGTCTGACCCGCAGCTGTACATGAGGACCCCGGCCATCGGTCGGGGTCTTCGTCGTCTCCGGATCGGAATGATAACGAACTCATAACACATCTTCTTGGGAGCGACGAGCCGGAATTCCCACGAAGCGGCCAAGGAATGTCCAGGTCGGCGAGGGGTTTCGCCCAGGATCGCCCGGCAGACTCGATCCTCGTGCCCGGGACAGCGCTCCCGATGAGCAGCCCCCGCCCGAGGGGCCGGGCACGACGACGACCCGAAAGTCGAAATCACCCTATGCATCCTTCCCAGAGCACCCGTGCGTCCGAAAGAGTCCTGCGCGCGGCATCCGCGCACTCCGCCATGCGCCGCCCCGTGATCGGCCTCGCGGTGGGAGCCGTCCTCGCTGCTGCGGCGGCGACCGGCCTGGTC
>JBARWR010000501.1:0-4897 GCA_049646915.1 Microbacterium sp. | reverse complement strand
GTCGACGGCGGTGGAGCCACCGCATCCTCCGAGGCCGCGGCCCCGAAGATCGCGGGACGCAGATCGGCGACAGCCGCTGTGCTCTTGCGGAAGCCGGGGGCGTACGCGTCGGCGTGCCAGGTGGACTCGAGCTCATCGTCGAGCCACATCAGGGTAAGCGAGCATCCGCCCATGTCGAGGCTCGTGACGAGCTCTCCGACCTCCGGTTCGACGGGGGTGAGTCCCGCATCCGAGAGCAGCGGACGGATGTCGTTCCACAGCAGGAAGAGCTCTTCGTGCTTCGTCGTGCCCAGGCCGTTGACGATGACGGCCACGCGGCTGGAGTCCGAGACCGGACGTGCCTCGAGGATGCCGTCGACGAGCACATGGGCGAGATCGCGCGCGGGAACCAGAGGTGCGTCGTGGATGCCGGGCTCACCGTGGATGCCGAGGCCGACGCCCATGTGGCGGTCGGGCACTGTGAACAGCGGATCGAGCGCGCCGGGCATCGTGCAGCCGGAGAAGGCCACGCCGAAGGTGCGCGTCGCTGCGTTGGCCGAACGGCCGATCCGCTCGACCTCGTCGATGTCCGCGCCGGCGGCGGCTGCGGC
The DNA here is from genome assembly GCA_049646915.1 of Microbacterium sp. Classification (GTDB taxonomy): domain Bacteria; phylum Actinomycetota; class Actinomycetes; order Actinomycetales; family Microbacteriaceae; genus Microbacterium. The sequence goes on along the minus strand of JBARWR010000501.1, from coordinate 4,307 downwards.
TCCGAGTGCCTTGAATACGGTGAAGTCGCCGGCGATGCCGCGCCGCTGCTCCTCGGTCGTAGACGACGCGATGTCGTCGGTGACCAGCACGATGCGCGTGTCGATCCCTTCACGGCGCAGCCGCTCGGCGGCGATCCCGAAGTTCATCACGTCCCCGGCGTAGTTACCGAAGGTCAGGATCACGCCGCGGCCCTGGTCGGCGGCCTTGGCCACCGAGTAGACCTGAGCGGCCGACGGTGAGGTGAAGACGTTGCCGACGACGGCACCGGAGGCGAACCCCGGTCCGACGAGTCCGGCGAAAGCGGGATAGTGGCCCGAGCCACCCCCTACGACGACGGCGACGATCGGAGCAGAGCCCCGGTGGCTGACGACGCCACCGGGCACTCCCTGGAGTCGGTCGGAGTACAGGTCGACGAAGCCGGCGAGCTGATCCTCGGCGAACTCGGCGGGGTCGTTGTAGAGAGTGGTCATCGGTGCTCCTAGCGCTTCTGGCCCGGAAGGCCCTCATAGGCGATGTCGCCCGACGTCAGGTTCTCGTCCACCAATGCGGCGAGTCCCTCGAGGAACGCTGCGCGGTCCGTGACGACGTTCTTCATGGCGTCCTCGACGTTCTCAGGCGTGACCGCAGGCATGGTGTAGACGGGCTCGGTGTCGACCTTCTCGCCGCGAGCGATCTTTGCCGCGACAGCCAGGCCGGACGCCATCTCGACGGTGCCGTGCTGGAGCGAGGTGCCGATGAGCTCGCCGTTCTTGACGGCGTTCAGGCCGTCCTCGATTCCGTCGACTCCGACGACCTTCACGTCCGAGAGGCCGGCCTCGCGCAGAGCCTGGATGGCGCCGAGCGCCATGTCGTCGTTCTGCGAGATCACACCGTCGATGTCGGAGCCGAATGCGGAGATCCAGTTCTTCATCTTGTTCACGGCCTCATCGCGTTTCCAGTTCGCCGTGTCCTTCGCCAGCACTTTGATCCCCGGGTTCTTGGCGAGCACGTTCTCGATGCCCTTGCCCCGGTCCAGCTGCGGGGATGAACCCAGCGGGCCCTCCAGCACGACCACGTTGCCGGTGCCGCTCAGCGCATCGGCCATCTGGGTGGCCTCCTGTTCGCCGGCCGCAACGTCGTCGGGCTGCACGCTGGCGTCGACCTCGACGCCGGTCAGCGAAGTGTTCACCGCGACCACGGGGATGTTCGCGGCCTTCGCCGCTGCGACCTGCGGTGCGAGGGAGTCGGCTTGCACGGGCACGATGATGATGGCATCGACGCCGGCGCTGACGTACTGATCGACCTGGTTGGCCTGGTTGGAGACGTCGCCTCCGGCTGAGTTCCACTGCAGCGTGATGTCGTTCGCCTTGGCGTACGCTTCCATGCCCTCCTTGCCCTGGGTGATGAACGAGGACATGTCGTAGACCGTGACGCCCACGGTGATGCTGTCTGCGCCACCGCTGGGGTCGCCCGCGCCGCAGCCCGCGAGGGCGAGTACGGTGCTGGTCGCGATGGCCGCAGCGGCGAGGGAAGTGCTGAGTTTTCTCTTCATGGTGTTGTCCTTCGACAGTGAGGGGATGGGGATAGGGATGGGCTATTTGCGTCGCTTGGCTGCCCAGACATCGACCGCGACGGCGGCGACGATGATGACGCCCTTGATGACGTTCTGCCAGTAGGCCGGCACGAGCAGCAGGTCGAGGCCGTTGTTGATCGTCTGGATCAGCAGCAGGCCGATGGCAGTGCCCCAGATCGTGCCTCGCCCGCCCATCAGGCTGGCACCGCCGATCACGACGGCGGCGATCGCATCGAGCTCGTAGCCCTGGCCGAGGTTGGGGGCACCGGTGATCACACGCGAAGAGAGCATCAGACCGGACAGGCCCGCCAGCAGACCACTGATCGCGTAGACACTGAAGAGGATGCTCTTCGAGCGCACACCGGCGATCTCTGCGGCGAGGAGGTTGCCACCGACGGCATAGACGCGCAGGCCGTAGCTGGTGCGCTTCATGATGAAGGCGAATGCCAGGATCGCGACGATCATCAGAATGACGGGGATGGTCAGGCCGAACACGGAGGTGTTCGCGTAGACCCCGTATGAGGAGGGCAGACCGTTAATCGGGGCGCCGTCGCCGATCACATAGGCGACACCGGATGCCAGGGTCAGCATGCCGAGTGTGGCTATGAACGGTGGGACGTTCATCCTGCTGACGACGAACCCGTTGACGGCGCCGGCGATGAGGCCCGTGGCGACCGCGGCGATCAGCGGGAGTGCCGGGTTGTCTCCGACGTTCTTGGCTGTCCAGGCGGCGGCCATTGCGCTGGCGGCGATGATGCTGCCCACCGAGAGATCGATGCCGCCGGTCAGGATCACCAGGGTCTGCCCGAGCGCGATCAGTGCGAACGGTGCTGCGGCGATGAGGATCGTCAGCAGATTGTCGGGTGTGGCGAACCGTGCGCTGCGATACGCGAAGAACGCGACGATCAGCAGCATCACCACGATCATGATGTTCTGGATAAGAACATCCGCGATGCGGACGGACGCGTTGCGTTTCGTCTGTGGGACTTCCGTGGTCACGCTCGTGGTCATGATGCGGTCTCCTCGTTGGTCTGGTCTGCGCCGGTCTTCTGTCCGGAGGCGAGCCGGAAGATCGTGTCCTGTGCGTCGGGATGGCTGAGTTCGGCGCGGGCGAGTCGGCCGGCGACTCCGAACTCGCGCATGATCAGCACCCGGTGGGCCAGTGAGAGGATCTCCGGCATATCGCTGGATGCCATCACCACCGCCATCCCGCGGGAGGCGAGGTCGACGATGATGCGGTAGATCTCGCTGCGAGCGCCGACGTCTACGCCGCGGGTGGGCTCATCCAGCAGCAGGGCATCGACGGGGCCGGTGAGCCAGCGCCCCAGCACGACCTTCTGCTGGTTGCCGCCGGAGAGGTTCTCCATGTGCTGCCCGAGCCCGTTGCTCTTGAGGCGCATCGAGGCCATGACCTCGCCGACCGCTGACTTCCGCTTGCGCTCGCTGAGCAGTCCGAAGCGGGAGAAGGCGGCGATGCGGGGCAATGTGGCGTTATCGAGCACGCTCATCGGCAGCACGGCGCCCGCCCCTTTGCGATCCTCCGGCACGATGGCCATGTGCTGGGCGATCGAGTCGCGCGGGCTTCCGGGGCGGATGGTCGTCCCCGAGACGGTGATGGTGCCGGACACCGGGGTGCGGATGCCGTAGATGCACTCGATCAGCTCGGAGCGTCCGGCTCCGACGAGTCCGGCCAGCCCGAGGATCTCGCCTCGACGGACGGTGAACGAGACCGGGGCGGTGCCTGCGGAGACGACGAGGTCCTCGACGGTCAGGACGATCTCGTCGCTCGGCTCGTTGAGGTCGGGGAACAGGCTCTCCAGCTCGCGTCCGATCATCGCTGTGACGATCCCGTCGTCGCTGATGTCGGAGAGCGCCGAGTCGGTGATGAGCTTGCCGTCCCGGAGCACGACGACCCGATCCGCCATGGCCCGGATCTCCTCCATCTTGTGTGTGGTGAACAGCACCGCGACGCCCTGGTTGCGCAGATTGCGGACAACCTCGGTCAGGTGAGCGACCTCCCGCTCGGCGATGGCGCTGGTCGGCTCGTCGAGCAGCAGCACCCGCGCTCCTCGACTGGTCGCTTTGACGATCTCGATGATCTGCCGGACACCGACGGCGAGGGCGCCCATCTGCACGTGGGGGTCGAGGTCCAGTCCGAACGCCTGCAGATCGTCACGGGCCTTGTCTGCCATGACTCGACGGTTCAGGGTGCCGATCGCGGTGCGGATCTCGCGGCCGATGAAGAGGTTCTCGTAGACGGTGAGCTCGGGAATCGAGGCGAGTTCCTGAGGGACGATCGCGACACCGAGTGCAGACGCGGCCTTGGTGCTTCCCGCAGGCAACTCCTGTCCACGCACGTGGACGTATCCCGCGTCGGGCCGGTATTGGCCGGAGGCGATTTTCATCAGGGTGGACTTGCCAGCGCCATTTTCGCCGGCCAGCGCGGTCACCGTTCCCGGTTCGAGGTGTAGATCGACGCCTTTGAGGACGGGTACGCCTCCGAATGACATCTGGATGCCGCTGCACAGCAGCATCGCGGCTTCGGGAATCGCGTCAGCCACAGGATGAGACACGCTCAGCTCCTTCGCTCTGCGTCGCGCAGATGTGCGACCTTCAGACCATAAGTGATGGGTTTGCAGTATGCAACTGGCAATGCTCATGTGAGCAACGCGAAGGCGTGCGAAGGTAGACCCTGCAAGCCGGTCGGGGTCAGCCGGCGCGGCGCGGGGCGGCCGCGCGATAGCGCTCGCGCAC
>JBARWR010000500.1:0-3635 GCA_049646915.1 Microbacterium sp. | reverse complement strand
GCACCGCTGGCGCCGATCGGATGCCCGATGGCGATGCCTCCGCCGTCGACGTTCACGATGTCGGCGGACAGACCGAGCTCCTGCTGGGAGCGGGCGACGACCGCACCGAACGCCTCGTTGATCTCGACGAGGTCCAGGTCGGATGCGGCGATCCCCTGCTTCTCCAGTGCGCGGGCGATCGCCTGTGCGGGCTGCGCCTGCAGGGAGTTGTCCGGGCCGGCGGTCTGACCGCTCGCCCCGATGACGGCCAGCACCGGCCAGCCCTTCGCCTCGGCGTTCTCCCGAGTCGTGACGACCACGGCAGACGCGCCGTCGGAGATCTGCGAGGAGTTGCCGGCGGTGATCGTGCCTCCTTCGGCGAAGGCCGGCCGGAGACCGGCGAGCGACTCGATGGTCGTGTCCGGTCGGATGCCCTCGTCCTTCGTGACGGCGATCGGGTCACCCTTTCGCTGGGGTACCGAGACCTCGACGATCTCCGCGTCGAAGGCTCCGGACTGCTGACCGGCCGCCGCACGCTGGTGCGACAGCGCCGCGACAGTGTCCTGCAGCTCGCGCGTCATCTCGAAGCGCGGGTTGTGGCGCTCGGTGGAGGCGCCCATGCTCTCGCGGTCGTACACGTCGGTCAGTCCGTCGTATGCCATGTGGTCGAGCACCTCGATGCTGCCGTAGGCCCAGCCGTCGCGGGATCCCATCAGCAGGTGGGGTGCGCGGGTCATGGACTCCATGCCGCCGGCGACCACGGTCGTGGCGTCGCCGGTGCGGACCATGCGGGCGGCGTCGATGACGGCGGTCAGGCCCGACAGGCACACCTTGTTGACCGAGTGCGCGGGGACGTCCCATCCGATACCGGCGCCGATCGCGGCCTGGCGGGCGGGGTTCTGACCGGATCCTGCCGAGAGCACCTGTCCCATGATGACGGCGTCGACGTCGGTGGGCGAGATGGCGGCCTGCTCGAGTGCCCCGCGGATCGCGAACGAGCCGAGCTGCGGGCCGCTGAACGAGGCGAGCTGCCCCTTCAGACGTCCCTGGGGTGTGCGGGCGGCTGCGACGATGACGATGTCGCTCATGAGTTCTCCTTCAGATTCTCCGAGACGGCCAGTTCTTCAGACACGATGAGGGCCGGCTCGGTGGCATCGATGACATCCTGCACGCTCACGCCGGGAGCCGTCTCCACGAGCACCAGCCCGTCGGGGGTGACGTCGATCACGGCGAGGTCGGTGATGATGCGGTCGACCACTCCCCTGCCGGTCAGCGGCAGCGAGCATTCGTTCACGATCTTGGCAGAGCCGTCTCTGGCGACGTGCTCCATGAGGATGATCACCCGCCCTGCACCGTGCACGAGGTCCATCGCACCGCCCGGGCCCTTGACCATCTTGCCTGGAATCATCCAGTTGGCCAGATCGCCGTTCACCGAGACCTGCATGGCGCCGAGGATCGCGGCGTCGATCTTGCCGCCGCGGATCATGCCGAAGCTCAGCGCGGAGTCGAAGAACGCCGCCCCGGGATTCAGCGTGACCGTCTCCTTGCCCGCGTTGATGAGGTCGGGGTCGACGCTCGCCTCGGTCGGGTACGGACCGACACCGAGGATGCCGTTCTCGGACTGCAGCACGAGAGTCACGCCGTCGGGGACGTGGTTGGGCACCAGTGTGGGCAGGCCGATGCCGAGGTTCACGTACGAGCCGTCGGCCAGCTCCCGCGCGGCCCTGGCCGCCATCTCATTCCGTGTGAGTGCCATGATCACGCGCCTTCCTGGGTGACGGTGCGCCGTTCGATGCGCTTCTCGATGTCGGCTCCGACCTCGACCACACGGTGCACGAACACGCCCGGCAGGTGGATGGCGTCCGGGTCGAGCTGGCCGGGTTCGACGAGCTGCTCGACCTGAGCGATGCAGATCCGCCCGGCCATAGCTGCGAGCGGGTTGAAGTTGCGGGCGGCCTTGTTGAAGATCAGATTGCCGTGCCGGTCGCCCTTCAGCGCGTGCACGAGGGCGAAGTCGGTCGTGATGGACTCCTCCAGGACGAAGTCGCGCTGCTCGCCGTGGAAGTCGAATCCGCGCACCTCCTTGACCGGGGAGGCGACGGCGATCGTGCCGTCGGCGTTGTATCGGCGAGGCAGGCCGCCCTCGGCTACCTGGGTGCCGACGCCGGTCTGAGTGAAGAAGGCGGCGATTCCCGAACCTCCTGCGCGCAGCTTCTCGGCCAGCGTGCCCTGCGGGGTCAGCTCGAGTTCGAGGTCGCCTTCGAGGAACTGCCGCTCGAACTCCTTGTTCTCACCCACGTACGAGGAGGTCATCTTGCGGATGCGCTGCGCGCCGAGCAGGATGCCGAGCCCCCAATCGTCCACGCCGCAGTTGTTGCTGACGACACTGAGGTCGGTGGTGCCCTGCGCGTGCAGCGCTTCGATGAGGATCATCGGGTTGCCCGAGAGGCCGAACCCGCCGACCGCGAGAGACGCTCCGTCGGGGATGTCGGCGACGGCTTCCGCCGCCGATGCGAACTGCTTGTCGATCACAGGGTCACTCCTTCGTGATGGTTCCTCTCCAGCATCCGCCCGTCATCCGACCCGGGCAAGCGGATGCTTGCGATGTGGTCATGAAGCCGGGTAGCGTCCACATTGTGGAATCCTCGTCTTCCAACCGACGCACCGTCCCCGGCGCGCAGGCCATCGCCCGCGCCTCTGCGCTGCTGCGTCTGGTGTCGGCGTCGGCCGACGGTGCGTCCCTGCAGCAGCTGGCGAAGGATGCCGATCTCAGCCGGTCCACGGCGCATCGTCTGCTGACGGCGCTGCGCGTGGAGGGACTCGTCGATCAGGATCCCGCGACATCGCGCTGGATGCCCGGCCCAGAGCTGTATCTGATGGGGACGGCGGCCGCGTCGAGGTATGACATCACGGAGATATCCCGCGACATCGTGCGCTCCCTGGCGGTGAAGACCGAGGAGAGCGCCTTCCTGTCCACCCGGCGCGCTGATGAGACGGTGTGCCTGATTCGCGAGGAGGGCCCGTTCCCCATTCGATCGTTCGTTCTCAGCGAGGGCATCCGCTTCCCGCTCGGCGTCGCGAGCGCCGGTATCGCGATCCTGTCGTTCCTGCCTGACCACGATATGGATGCCTATCTGGACCGCCATCCCGAGCTTGAGGAGCGTTGGGGGCGCGCACACGGGCCGGGTCCGCTGCGCAGGCGGCTGGCGGAGACGAAGGCCCGCGGCTACGCCGTGAACCCCGGTCTGATCGTCGAGGGATCCTGGGGCATCGGTGCCGCGGTGTTCGACCGCGAGGGACGTGCCGAGTGGGCGCTGAGCCTCACCGGCGCGGAGTTCCGCTTCGGACCGGACCGGCTCCCCCAACTCGGACGAACCCTGCTCGCGCACGCGCACCAGCTGTCGTCGCGCATCGCTGGCGCGCGGCGGTGACGAACGATCCATACCGTTCGATATATACTTTGAGGTATGAATCGAGCAGATGTGATCCCGTCGCTGGTGATGTCCGCGCACGCGCTCGCTCGCATCGCTGCGCAGGACGCCGGCAATGAGGCGCCCTCGGCGCAGTGGCGCACCCTCGGCATCCTGGAACGGCAGGGCAGCCTGCGCCTGGGCGAACTGGCTGCGGAGGCACGGACCACGCAGCCGGGGATGACG
>JBARWR010000499.1:0-2069 GCA_049646915.1 Microbacterium sp. | reverse complement strand
GCGCTGAGCCGTGCGGCCACCGGCTCGACGGCGCAGCGCAACTCCGTGACCACCGCGATCTGCTGTTCGCGACCGGGCCCCTGCAGCTGCCAGCGGATGAGGCGCGCATCCAAGGCGCTCCAGCCCTCGACGGGCTGCACGGTGATCCCCACACGACGGCGGGACGCGAGCATGCCCATCGCCTCCAGCACGCGGACCGCCTCCCGGATCACCGTGCGCGAGATCCGGTAGTGCTGCTCGAGCTCCGCGAGGGTGAGCACACTGTCTGCGGAAAGCTCGCCCGCGGCGATGCGCAGCCCGAGGTCCTCCAGTACTGAACTGTGAGACGGGCGACCCATGAGCTCCTCCTCGGGCTGGGGTACTCAAAGATACTATGAATTCTTGCCAAAGATATGATCATTGTGTCAGGATGGCCGGGAAGCCGCCCCCGGGTGGTCTGCGCATCTCATCCACCAGCGCCGCAGGGCGCCCGATCAACGGAGATTCCGATGGAAGACTGGACCCAGACCCTGGGGGTGACACCGCTGCTGCTGATCACCGTCGGGGCGATCGCGCTCATCCTCCTGCTGATCATCGTCTTCAAGCTGCATGCGTTCCTGACACTGATCATCGTCTCGCTGCTCACCGCGGTCGCGGCGCAGGTGCCGATCTCGGCCATCACCGACACGCTGCTGGGCGGCTTCGGCAGCACGCTCGCAGGAGTGGCACTCCTGGTCGCGCTGGGCGCGATGCTCGGAGCCCTGATCGAGCACTCCGGCGGTGCGAAGGCCCTGGCCGACCGCCTCGTCGACATCTTCGGCGAAGAGAAGGCGCCCTATGCGCTCGGCATCGCCTCGCTCATCATGGGCTTCCCGATGTTCTTCGACGCCGGCCTGGTGATGATGCTCCCCATCATCTTCGCCGTGGCCCGCCGGGTCTCCGGCACGAAGAGCGTGCTGCTGTTCGGCCTCCCCGCCGCTGCCGCATTCTCGGTGATGCACGTCTTCCTGCCCCCGCACCCGGGGCCGGTCACGGCGACCGAGCTCTACGGCGCGAACCTCGGCCTCGTCCTGCTCGTCGGTCTGATCATCGCCTACCCGGTCTGGTACGTCTCCGGTTACATGTGGGGAAAGTTCGTCGGCACCCGCCTGGTCCTGCCTGTTCCCTCCCTGTTCGGCGAGATCGACCCCGATCAGCCCGCGAACCCGCCGAAGCCGCGCACGGTCATCCTGCTCCTGCTGCTGCCGATGGTGCTCATCTTCCTGAACACCGGGCTCAGCGCCCTCGCCTCGGTGGGTGCGGTCTCCAAGGATCAGCTCTTCGTCCAGATCGGCATTCTGCTCGGCAACTCGTACGTCGCTCTGCTCATCACCGTCCTCGTCGCTCTCGTCGTCCTCGGCACGCGACGTGGTGAGAAGGGCACGGCGCTGGAGAAGCTCGTCGATTCGTCTCTCGGACCGGTGGCCTCGGTGATCCTGATCACCGGCGCCGGTGGCATGTTCGGTGGCGTGCTGCGCGCGTCGGGCATCGGCGATGCGCTGTCCCAGGTGCTCGGCGACCTCGGACTGCCGATCATCTTCGCGGCGTACATCATCGCCGTGGTCATGCGTCTCGCACAGGGCTCGGCCACAGTCGCGCTGGTCACGGCCGCCGGCCTCGCCTCGCCAGCCGTGATCGCCGGCGACTTCAACCCCCTGCAGATCGCGGCGATCACGCTCGCCACGGCGGCGGGATCGGTCTTCGCCGGTCACGTCAACGACTCCGGCTTCTGGCTGGTCGGTCGTCTGATGGGCATGGATGTCAAGACGACCCTGAAGACGTGGACCGTGCAGCAGGCTCTCGAATCGGTGCTGGCTTTCGTGCTGGTGCTGATCGTCTACAGCCTGGTCTCGCTGCTCTAGTCGCCTGTCCCCGCCCTGTTCCCGTCCTGTTCGTCCCTGGGAGAAGACATGTCGGAGCTCTTCGATGTGACCGATCGGCTCGCGTTGGTGACGGGTTCGTCCCGCGGGCTGGGCCGTTCGCTGGCGATGGCGCTGGCCCGCGCCGGCGCACGGGTCATCGTGCACGGGCGCGACAGCGCTGCCGTGGAC
>JBARWR010000498.1:0-8396 GCA_049646915.1 Microbacterium sp. | reverse complement strand
GCCCTGCACGATCGGCTCGAGAGCAGCGCGGACGGAGCGCCCGTCGGCATCCGTCCCCAGCGCTGCCAGCGCCACCGACGCCACGGCGATGCGCGCGTCCAATCCAGACCAGAGCACGTCACTCTTCGATGAGAAGTAGTTGAAGAAGCTCGAGCGACTCACTCCGGCACGCCTGGTGATGTCGACGATCGAGGTGTCGTCGTAACCCTGCTCGAGAAACAGCTCGCAGGCCGCCTCAGCGAGGGTCTCGCGCGATGACGCGCGGGGGCGCCCCGCGCGAGTCTCAGAAGCCATGAACGTCATGGTAGCCGTCCGGGTCGGCGCGCCGTGCTGCCTGAACAGGCGTAGGCTGACTCGAGCGTTATTCTTGTACTGCATCCAACAACCTCGATTCTCGCCCAGGGAGTGCTCATGCTCGACATCCGCTTCGCCGGCCTCGCGCCGGACTTCGTCCCCTACCTCGACGGGTGGGAGCTGCAGCGCAGCATCCACCGGGATGTCGTCGCCGGGACGCGACGCGACACGCTGCTGCTGCTCGAGCATGAGGCCGTGTACACGGCGGGCAAGCGCACCGAGCCGCAGGAGCGCCCGCAGGACGGCACGCCCGTGGTCGACGTGGATCGCGGCGGAAAGATCACCTGGCATGGCCCGGGTCAGCTGGTCGGCTATCCGATCGTGCGGCTGCCGGAGCCGATGGACGTCGTCGCACACGTACGGCGGATGGAGCGGCTGCTGATCAGCATCCTGCAGCCGTTCGGCGTGGACGGCTACCAGGTCGAGGGCCGCAGCGGCGTCTGGGTGCGCAGGCCCCTGTCCGAGGACAAGGTGGCGGCCATCGGCGTCCGCGTGCAGCAGGGCGTGACCATGCACGGCTTCGCCATCAACTGCGACAACACGCTCGCGGGCTTCAGCGGCATCATCCCCTGCGGGATCACGGACGCCGGTGTCACGACGGTCAGCGAGGTGGTCGGAGCCGAGGTGTCCCCCTCGGACATCGTGCAGGCGGTGGCGGACGCCTTCGCCGCCGAGTACGCGACGGCCCCGAGCGAAGGAGTGGCAGCATGAGCGCCGCCGCCCCCGAGGGCCGCAAGCTGCTGCGCCTGGAGATCCGCAACGCCGAGACTCCGATCGAGCGCAAGCCTGAGTGGATCCGCACCAAGGCGAAGATGGGGCCCGAGTACCAGGCGCTGCACTCGCTCGTGAAGGAGGAGGGCCTGCACACGGTGTGTCAGGAGGCCGGATGCCCGAACATCTTCGAGTGCTGGGAGGACCGCGAGGCCACGTTCCTGATCGGCGGCTCGCAGTGCACCCGCCGCTGCGACTTCTGCCAGATCGACACCGGCAAGCCCGCCGCCTACGACACCGACGAGCCGCGTCGAGTGGCCGAGAGCGTCACCCGCATGGGTCTGCGCTACGCGACCGTCACCAGCGTCGCCCGCGACGACCTGCCCGACACGGGAGCCTGGCTGAACGCCGAGACCGTGCGGCAGATCCACGCCCAGAACCCGAACACGGGTGTCGAGCTGCTCGCGAACGACCACAGCGGCAATCCCGAGTACCTGGGCCAGATCTTCGACGCGCGTCCCGAGGTCTTCGCCCACAACGTCGAGACGGTGCCGCGGATCTTCCGGCGCATCCGACCGGCCTTCACCTATGAGCGCTCGCTGAACGTGATCACCCAGGGGCACGAGGCGGGGCTGATCACGAAGTCGAACCTCATCCTCGGCATGGGCGAGGAGCCCGCGGAAGTGATCGAGGCGCTGCAGGACCTGCACGACGCGGGATGCGACATCATCACGATCACGCAGTACCTGCGCCCCACCCCGCGGCATCTGCCCGTGGCGCGCTGGGTCAAGCCCGACGAGTTCGTCGAGTTCAAGGAGGAGGCGGAGCGGATCGGCTTCCTGGGTGTGCTCGCCGGCCCCCTGGTGCGCTCGTCGTACCGCGCCGGGCGGCTGTGGGCGCAGTCGATGCAGTCGAAGGGGCGGGAGATCCCCGCACACCTCTCGCACATCGCCGAGAGTGCCGACCTGGGCTTCGCGCAGGCGGTCTGACTTCTGCCGAGAACATGGCGCTCGAGCAGGATGTTCGGGCACAATCAGACTCGATGCGGGATACCGCACAGTCTGGGGGCAGCTGTGGGAACGGACGAGAGCGGCGCGAGCATCTTCGCGCTGACCAATGAGGATGCCGAGGACGCACGCGAGTGGCTGTCAGCGGCGTTCATCGCACAGCGCGCGAAAGGATCCGAGCACTCCCTGACGCAGGAGCAGCAGGAGGACATCCGGGAGGTGCTCAGCCTGGACTGGTGGCAGAGCGTGGTCGCCGATGGCACCCACGACGGTCATGCCGCCCGCGGTGTCCGACTCGGGAATCTGCTTCCCCCAGCCGTGCGTGCGGCATTCGCTGTCCCGCTCGGCGGAGTCGTGCTGGCGATGTATCTCAGGAATCTCGTGAACGAGGCCTGGGAGCTCAACTGGGATCATTCGCTGATCCGCGCTGCCGTCAACGCGGCAGTCGACACCGCGAAGTCTCTGGTGCCCGAAGGCGCTGATGACGTCGCCTGGAACCTCCTGCGGTTCATGAACCAGGAGTTCGATGTCGAGGCCGCGCTCCTCACCGGCGACCTGCGAGCCGTCGTCATCGTCACTGCAGAGGCGATGGCGACGATCGCACCGATCCGGCGGGCCGCCCTCGCCCTCCCGGCGCACCCGGGGCGCCGACGCCTGATCGACGAGACGCGTTGCGAGCAGCGCTACTACCAGGCGATCAACGAGATCGCCCGCGCGACCTCGGATCTGCTCGCCCGTCGATCCGATGACGCCAGCGCGGAGATCACCCGGATCGCCACTCTGATCGACCACGGCGGGTTCCGCCCCGTCGACTCGAGCGAGCTGCGTGGCCACCTGGCCTCGCTCGAGGCCGTCCATGGCGCTGTCGAGCGGCCGTGGCTGCACGTCGACGAAGGTCGCATGCGCATCGTCTACGGATTCGGCATACTGCGGCAGGGGTCGGACGAGCTGTCCGCAGACCTCGACGCCGTGCGCCATCTCGCCGACGCCGGTGAGAAGCACGGGCATCTCGGCCCCCTGCGGGTGACGAAGGTCCTGCGTCGACTGACTCTCAGCGATGTCTGGCAGGGCTCCGACAGCCTTGGCCGTCGGTACCGCGGCTCGACGTTTCAGCTCGAAGACGTCCTGCTCACCATTCCCGGAACGGATGCCGCGCCGCTGAGGATCCGCACCCAGATCCAGCTCTCCGAACTGGGCAATCATGCGGTGCTGTTCGACGTCGACCTCCAGGATGCGCCCGCCTTCGAAGTCGCCCGGATCGTCAATCTCGCGACACCCGTGTTCGGCGACCTCACCGAGATCTCGCAGGTGCTGCATCTGCATCCTCTCTCGGACCCCCGAGCCCGCCTTTCACGACTGTCGAATGTCGTCACGGCCATCCTCGACGACCTCCGCCTCCTCCTGCGCTTGCGGCTCGACACCTCGGACGTCTCACAGAAGCGGGCGCCGGATGTCCACTTTGATCCGATCTCCGCCAGATCCGGCTCGTTCGGGGTGCTTGTGACCGTCGAACGGGCTTCGCAGGACGTCGCCGGGGTGCGAACGCCGCTCACCTCTGCGCGAGAGATCGCCGGACTCTGGGGCGCACAGCCGTTGCTGCATCCGCTCCCGGCCGGTGCCTCCGGCGTGGCGGACTGGGCCATGTACGACGTCGATGCCGTGCATCGCTTCGAGCTGCTGCACCTCAATGACGAGATGCTGGCCGCGAACTCGAACGTGACCCTGCTCGCCAGCTTCCACTCCCCCGACTATGCGGTCAGCGAGATCGAGAGCTTCATCACTTTCGCGCACAGCATGCACGGCATGTACGAGGCCTGGCAAAGCAGGGTGCGCGATCACGCGGAGAACATCTCCGGGCTGCTCACCGACGTGGAGGGACTGCTCGCAGCGGCGGATGCCTCCAGCTCCGCGGACGACTACGGGACACAGCAGGATGTCACCGATCGACTCGGCGACCTCATCCGGGTCATCGAGCGCGCAGAGCTGGAGCTGCAGTCGTTCGTCCAGTCCAAGCACGCCATCATGCTGTTCGTCGAGTCGCCGGCGATCGTCTCCTCACCCGCACTGCGCGAGGATCTCGACACGGTCCTGAGCTCGAACCGCTACCACCTGCTGCGGGAAGGCTTCGATCGGGCCGTGCGCGATGTGCTCGGCTCGCGACTGCAGCCGCTGCTGGATGTCTGCCACCGGCGCATCGAGCGCATCCTCGATGATCGGCAGAGCGAGCGAGAGCGTCGCACGGAGCGGGTCGAGCGGATACTCGGCGTCATCCTCGCCGTGATCGGCATCTCCGGCATGGCGTCACTGCTCCAGGAGGGATTCGGCCTTCGCGGAGACATCACCTGGTGGTTCATCGTCGCGATCCTCGTGGTCGCCGTCGCGATCGGTGTCATCATGATCGTGATGTCACGACGAGCCGGCGGTCGTCATCACCGGCTGACGAGACCAGAGAGATGATCTCGTTCGATGTGAGCACAGACGTCGGCGAGCTGCGCGAGGTGCACCGGATGCTGATGGTTCCCTCATTCAGGCCCGGGGAGCTCATGCCCGAGGACTCCTTCATCGCCCGATTCGACCATGGCGCAGAGGCGGTGCTCGCCCAGGACAAGGATGGACGGATGCTGGGCGCTGCGGTCGTCGACCGCTTCCGCGACACCGTGCTGCTGGAGTATCTGGTCACCGCTCCCGAGTCACGCGGAATGGGCATCGGATCCGGCTTGATGTCAGCGGTCCTCTCCGGCTGGGGCCGGTCCGGTTCTGTGATGCTGGCGGAATTCGACCGTCCGGACGTGCAGTCGCCGCATCCCCTGCATGGCGACCCGGCGGCGCGCCTGCGGTTCTACGCCCGGTTTGGAATGCTCGCCCTCGATCTGCCGTACTTCCAGCCGCCGGTATCCGAGGACTGCAGCCGCGAGCACGGAATGCTGCTGGCCGTCTTCGACCGGGACGGGAGCACCGCCGAACGCGGTGCACTGGATGCCACTCAGCAGCGCGCCGTGCAGCGCTATCTGGATGACATCCTCGAGTCTGCGGACGATCCCGAAGCGCAACGGCTCCGCGCTGCGGCTGCCGCACACGGCGGGCTCCGTGCCCTCGCACTGGACCGCTATGCGGAGATCGCACGCTCGCCGCTCTGAGAGCGGTTCCGCCGATCGATCAGTCGGCGCTCATGATCGACTGCACGGTGCCGTCATCGGCGAGATTCACCAGCAGCACATCGTCGGTGGCATCCGCATCGAGCGCGTACTCCATGACGGCGAACGGGTCGGACCCGCCGTGCTCGTCGGCGAGGATCGTCATGCTCATCAGGCTCAGCGAGCGGATGATGTCGACGGCGGCGTCGCCGCTCACATCCACCAGCACGTCCTCCAGCTCGTCGCCGTACACCTCCTGCTGCTGCAGGATAAACTCCGTCACCTCGCTGGTGCGGTCGTCGACCTCGGTCAGCATGGCCCTGCGCACCACGGCATCCAGGTTCTCGATTCCCGCGATGAGTCCCGCCGCCACGTCCAGCGCCGCCTGCGAGACGTCGTCCTGATCCGGCGCGGTCAGGTCGACGGTCACCGACTGGTCGCCGAACTCGACCCGCTCGGTCCAGAAGATGGCTCCGTCGGGCCCCGAGGAGAGGACTCCGAAGTAGTCGTGTTCGATCGCCATATCGCTATGAAACCAGCCTCTGTGTCCGTCCGGTAGTCCTACGCGTCGACGAGCGACTGCACGAAGACGTGCGGAGTGAATCCGGTGAGGTCGTCGATGCCCTCACCCTGTCCGAGCAGCTTGACCGGGATGCCGGTGCGCTCCTGCACGGCGAGGATGAAGCCGCCCTTCGCCGAGCCGTCGAGCTTGGTGATCACCAGGCCGGTGACGCCTGCATGCTGCAGGAACGCCTCGGCCTGGAGGACCCCGTTCTGGCCGGTGGTGGCGTCCAGAACCAGCAGCACCTCGCTGATCGGGGCGAGCTTCTCGACGACGCGGCGGACCTTGGACAGCTCGTCCATGAGTCCGCCCTTGGTGTGCAGTCGGCCGGCGGTGTCGATGATCGCGATCTCGATGCCCTGCTGCTGCGCGTTCTCGACGGTCTGATAGGCGACGGACGCCGGGTCCTGACCTTCGTGCTGGGGGCGGACGATCGCGGCTCCTCCGCGCTGCGCCCAGGTGGCGAGCTGCTCGACGGCGGCGGCGCGGAACGTGTCGGCGCCACCGACGACCACGCTGCGCTCGAAGCCGCGCAGGAACTTCGTGAACTTGCCGATGGTCGTGGTCTTGCCGACGCCGTTCACGCCGACGACGAGCACGACGGCGGGACGCTCGGTGAGCTTCAACGTCGTGTCGAATTTCGCGAAGCGCTCCTCGAGCGACTCGCGCAGCATCCGCTGCAGGTCCTTCGGATCCGTCGTGCGATAGCGGTCGACCTTCTCGTGCAGCTCATCGATGAGCTGCTCGGTGATATCGGGGCCGAAGTCCGCCGTGATCAGCGCAGTCTCCAGGTCCTCCCACGTCGTCTCGTCGATCGTGGGTTTGACGAACATGCCGCGCAGTGCGCGACCGAGGGACCAGGACTTCTCCGCCATACGTCCACCCTACGATGGTCGACATGCGCATCCGTCGAGTGCACGTCCATGGTGCGGGCCGGCGAGGCTCCGATGCGTGGCCGGGTGCGGCCTCCGACGCGGGCGAGTTCGTCTCGTTCCCTGCGGCATCCACCGTCTCGGAGCAGGTCGAACTGCTGGTCCACGACTTCGGCGCGGCGCCCGCGATCGTGTACGCGCATTCGATCGGTGCGGTGCCGGTGGCACTGGCCGCCCGACGGATGCGGATCGCTGGTCTCGTCCTGGTCGAGCCCGCCCTCTACGACATCGCCCGCGGTGAGGAGCCCATCGAGCGGCACATCGGCATCGTCACCGAAGCGCGCGCCCAGGCGGATGCCGGTGACCTGCGATCCTTCTGGGCGATCCTGCGTCCGCTCATGTTCGGCGGTCCCTTCGACCCTGGAGCCTGGGAGCGCGAACAGCCGGCCGCCGAGCGGTGGGCGAGGACGAACCTGCCGTGGGGCCATGGTGTGCGAGCCGGAACGCTGCGCGGCATCCCGACCCTGGTCGTGACCGGCGGGTGGAACGACGAGTACGAGCGGATCGCGCAGGTGCTGGTCGGCGAGGGCGCACAGCACCTGGTCATCGCCGGCGCGCAGCATCGCCCGATGGATCTCCCGGCCTTCACCGACGCGGCGCTCGGCTTCGAAGCCTCGCTGCGATCGAGGTGACCGCGACGCATCGGGTCAGACGGATGCGGCAGCGCGATCTCCGACGCGCTGACCGACGACGGCTGAGACGCCGTCCTGTCGCATGGACACGCCGTACAGGGCATCCGCGATCTCCATGGTGCGCTTCTGGTGCGTGATCACCAGCAGTTGGGAGTTCTCCCTCAGCTGCTCGAACACCGTCAGCAGCCGACCGAGGTTGGCGTCGTCCAGCGCCGCTTCGACCTCGTCGAGGATGTAGAAGGGGCTCGGTCGCGCCTTGAAGATGGCCACGAGCAGCGCCACGGCGGCCAACGAGCGCTCACCGCCCGAGAGCAGGGAAAGACGCTCGATCTTCTTGCCGACCGGCCGCACCGCGACCTCGATGCCCGTGGTGAGCATGTCGTCGGGATTGGTGAGCGAGATGCTCCCCGAACCGCCGGGGAACAGCAGCGGGAACACCTCGCCGAACGCCTGCTTGGTGTCTTCGAAGGCTGCGGCGAAGATCACCTGCATCCGCTCGTCGAGCTCGGCGATGATCGAGAGCAGGTCCTGCCGGGTCTTGGTCAGATCCGCCAGCTGCTCGGTGAGGAACGCGTGACGCTGCTCGAGTGCGGCGAACTCCTCCAGCGCGAGCGGGTTCACCCGGCCGAGCTGGCCGAGCTTGCGCTCGGCATCCTTCAGGCGACGCTCCTGAATACGGCGGTCGAAGGGGATCTCGGTGTCCTCGTCCTGCTCGTCCGCGCCCGGATCACGAGGGACCGGCTGATCAGGGCCATATTCCGCAATCAGAATATCTTCGTCGAGCGCGAGCTCCGAGGAGACGCGTTCGAGCAGGCTGGTCAGATGGAGCTTCTTCTCGTGGATCTGCAGCTCGAGTCCGTGCACGCTCTCGGTCAGGCCGGCCAGTCGCTCGCGCAGTGAGGTCTCCTGCACGCGCAGCGCGGTCAGCTCCTCGTTGTGCGCGGACCGCTCCGACTCGGCGGCCGCCAGTGCCACGCGGGCCTCGGTGACCGAGCGATCGATCGAGTCGAGCACCCGCGGCACCTCCTCGGCGACAGCGGATGCGGCGTCGCGCTGGGCTCGGC
>JBARWR010000497.1:0-3885 GCA_049646915.1 Microbacterium sp. | reverse complement strand
CATGGGCGACGTGCGCGGCCTCGGGCTCATGCAGGGCGTGGAGTTCGTCACCGATTCGGGCGAGCCGAACCCTGAGCTGGCCGCCGCGGTGCAGCAGGCAGCGATCGCCGAGAAGCTGCTGCTGCTCACGTGCGGCACCTCGGGCAACGTCGTGCGCATCATCCCCGCGCTCACCGTGACCGCCGAGGAGATCGCGACCGGTATCGAGCGGCTCGGCGACGCGGTGCGCGCGGCGCAGGGCGCTCTGCAGCCGACCGTCAACGCGTAGCAGAACGCGGAGTCCGCACGAACCATGACCACCACGAAGGTTGAGCCCCGGGCCGACGAGTCGCTGAGCACGCTTCAGCGGCTCGGGGTCGAGCTCGACACGTCGACGCGACGGCTCGCCGAATACTCCTACGACGCGTCCAACTACCGCATCCCGCCGCTCGCGGTGATCTTCCCGCGCGGTCCCGAGCAAGTCGCCGAGATCATGGCCGCGTGCCACCGTCACGCGATCCCGGTGACCGCGCGCGGCGGCGGCACCTCGATGGCCGGCGGTGCCGTCGGTCGCGGGGTCGTGCTCGACTTCTCGCGCCACATGAACACGGTGCTGCACATCGACCCCGACAGCCTTCAGGCGACGGCAGAACCCGGCGTCGTGCTCACCACACTGCAGCGGGCGGTGCAGCGCGCGAGTAACGGTGCGCTCACCTACGCCCCAGACCCGTCGAGCCAGTCCCGGGCCACGCTGGGCGGCACGATCGCCACCGACGCGTGCGGCAACCACTCAGTGCGCCACGGGCGCACCGCCGACCACGTGATCGCCCTCGACCTGATCACCGCCGACGGCGTGCGGGTGACCGCCACCCGTGAGGGCGTGCACGCCACGGTGCCCGGCGACCAGGCAGCGGCCGAGCGTGCGCGGCAGCTCACCGACGAGTTGCGCGCACTCGCGCACGAGAACCTCGCCGCGTTCCGCCTCGAACTGGGCCGCATCCCGCGCCAGGTCTCCGGGTTCCACCTCTCGCACCTGCTGCCAGAGCACGGGTTCGATGTGGCGCGCGCCCTCGTCGGCAGCGAAGGCACGTGTGCGATCGTGGTCGCCGCAACCCTGCAGCTCGTGCCGGTCGCGCCCGCCGCGCTCCTCGTCGCCGTCGGCTACCACGACGTGGTCGAGGCGGCCCGCGACGTCACGACGATCCTCGAGTTCGCCCCCGCCGCCATCGAAGGCATCGACGAGGTCATCGTCGACACCATGCGCGGCCTGCGCGGCCCCGACTCCATTGTCGGGCTGCCAGCGGGCGCGGCGTGGCTGTACGTCGACCTCGACGGTGCGGATGCTGCCCAGGTCGAAGCGAAAGCGGCCCAGCTGCTCGAACGGCTGCGGGCCAACGGCCGCATGGTCGACGGACGCACCGTTCCCGACCCGGTCGAGCGGGCATCCCTGTGGCGGGTTCGCGAAGACGGGGCGGGGCTCTCGTCGAGGCTGCCGAACGGCGATCAATCCTGGCCGGGGTGGGAGGACACAGCGGTCGCTCCCGAGCGTCTCGCGGACTACCTGCACGATTTCCGCGCGCTGCTCGCGCAGTTCGAGCTGAACGGCGTGATGTACGGGCACTTCGGGGCCGGGTGCATGCACGTGCGCGTCAACTTCGATCTGCGCAGCGAGGAAGGCTGCGCGGTGATGGCCGACTTCGTCCGGGCCGGTGCCGAACTCGTGGTGCGACACGGCGGCTCCCTGTCGGGAGAGCACGGCGACGGGCGCGCCCGCGGCGAACTCCTGCCGATCATGTACTCCGAGCAGGTGCTCGCCGCCTTCGAACGGTTCGCGCGCGCGTGGGACCCCGACGGCATCCTCAACCCCGGCGTGCTCGTGCACCCTGAGCCCCTTGGCGCCAGTCTCGCCCTCGACGGCGTGCCCGACCGAGCGTGGCGCACGAGCTTCGACCTCGCCCCGGCGGTGACGTCGTCGACTCAGCGCACCGGTGATCCCTTCGTGCACGCCTGCACCGCATGTGCAAAGTCATCACCGTGGTGCTGGGTCGTCGACGTCACGCTCGGGGCGAGGTCAAAACTGGTTCGCCATCCGCGCTCGGGCACACCGTCGAGTGCGAGGTTGTCGCCGAGGTGCTCAGGATGCACAAGCACCCCGGGATTGAGCACGCGATCGGGGTCCCAGGCGCCGGCGAAGCGCTCGAACGCGGTGAGCATCCGCGGGGAGTACATGATCGGCAGCAGCTCACTGCGGGCGCGGCCGTCACCGTGCTCCCCCGACAGCGACCCACCGTGCCGCACCACCAGTTCGGCGCCGGCCCGCACGAACTCGGTCATCACGGCGCGACCCGACTCGGTGCGCAGGTCGAAGCTCACCCGCACGTGCATGCACCCGGCGCCGAAGTGCCCGTACATCACCCCGTGCAGGCCGAACCGCTCGAGCAGGGTGCGAAAGTCGTGCAGGTAGTCCGCGAGGCGGTCGGGCGCGACCGCGGTGTCCTCCCAGCCGGGCCAGGACTGATCACCACTGGGCAGTCGCGATGACAGGCCCGCGCCGTCTTCGCGAACCCGCCACAGGGATGCGCGCTCGACCGGGTCGGGCACCGCCCGGCCGTCGACCATGCGGCCGTTGGCGCGCAACCGGTCGAGCAGCTCGGCGGCCTTGGCTTCGACCTTTGCGGCATCCGCACCGTCGAGGTCGACATACAGCCACGCCCGGCCCTGCGACAGGCCCAGCACGGCATCGGCACCGCGAAGCTCGCGCATGGTGTCGACGATGACCTCGTCGATGCCTTCGATGGCCGCAGGGCCGAACTCCAGGATGGTCGTGACATCCCGTGCCGCCTCAACGACGTCGTTGTAGCCGACTGCGACCAGCAGCGCCGCGGGCTCCACCGGCACGAGCTGCACGGTCGCGGCGACCACGATTGCGCATGTGCCCTCACTGCCGACGAGGGCGCGCGCCATGTCGAAGCCGTGCTCGGGCAGCAGGTGTGAGAGGTGGAACCCGGAGACCTGCCGTGGGATGCGGCCGAGTTCGAGCCGGAACTCACTGAGGTGGTCGTGCACGAGCGCGCGAAGCTCGTTCGTGAGCTGCTGAGCACGGTCGACGGCGGCACGGTCGGTCGCGACAGTGGCGTGCAGTCCCTCGTTGGTGGCGGTCAAGCGCAGCCCGTCGGCGGTCACGAGGTCCAGCGCGAGCACATGGTCGGCGGTGCGTCCGTGGCGCACCGAGTGGTTGCCGCACGCCTCCGTGGCGATCGTGCCACCCAGCGTCGCCCGGGTCTGGCTCGACGGGTCCGGCGCGTAGGTGAGGGCGCCGGCGCTCGCCTCGTGCACCGCACTCCGCAAGGCGGTGAGCACCACGCCGGGTTCGGCGGTGGCCCGCCTCGACGCGGGGTCGACGCTGAGCACGGCGTTCATGTGCCGCGAGAAGTCGAGCACCACCCCGCGGCCAACCGCGCCGCCGGCCATCGACGTGCCTCCCCCGCGTGCGGTCACCGGCACCGTGTGGCGGTGACACGTCGCGACGATCGCGGCGACCTGCTGAGCCGTTCTGGGAAAGACGACCGCGAGCGGCACGAGCCGGTAGTTGGATGCGTCATACGAGTATTCGGCGCGCCGGCGGGTCGACGTGTCGAGGTCGACACCGAGACGACGCAGCGCGCTCAGCGCATCCGTCGTGCGGGGTTCGGTCGTCGCCGTGGTCATGGGTTCTTGCTGCTCAACGAGGCGTCACGCGGTCGCGCCTGCGGGCTGCATGGAGCGCTGCGCCGCACGCAGCGCCCGTCGAATGCGAGGTGACCGAACGCGAGCACCGCATCCAGGCCTGCGAGGTGTGCGGGGTCGGCCGAACCGCTCATCGGCGGCAGGTGCACGAGATCGAGTCCGGCTGCCTCGAGGCGTTCG
>JBARWR010000496.1:0-3225 GCA_049646915.1 Microbacterium sp. | reverse complement strand
GACGCCGGCGTCACGGCGATCGTGCAGCCCGGCGGCTCCGTGCGCGACGGCGAGGTCGTGGATGCGGCGCGCAAGGCCGGCGTGACCATGTTCTTCACCGGAGAGCGCCACTTCTTCCACTGACCCCACGCGCCACTCAAGGCATCGCTCCGCGCTGCCTTGAGCCTCGGGCGCGCGGGGCCCCTGGAGCGTCAGCGACGCGGAAGTGGCCTTGAAAGCGGCGGAGCCTGCGGAGCCGCAAACCGTTCGTCGAGCGAAGGCGGCGGAGCCGCAAGAGTCGAGACGCGGTGACGAACCTCTGAAACCGCACAGACGAACCTCTGAACCGCACGAGCGGTCCCGAGCGTCACACCGTCGCAGAACTCAGCAGGATGCTGGTCTCGCTGTCGCGGATGCCGTCGATGCCGCGGATCGTGGCGAGGGTCTCATCGAAAGACGTGAGGCTGTCGCAGCTGACCTCGGCGACGAGGTCCCAGCGGCCGTTCGTGGTGTGCAGCGCCGCGATCTGGGGTACCCCGCGCAGGCTGCGGATCACGTCGCGGGTATTGCGTCCCTCGACGCCGATCAGCATGATCGCCCGCACGACGGATGCTGCCGCAGGGTCGCGCACGCGCACGGAGAAACCGACGATCACGCCGCTGTCGACGAGTCTTTTGAGCCGGCTGTCGACCGTGGCACGGGTGACGCCCAGGCGGCGTGCGAGGTTCACGACGGACTCGCGACTGTTCGCGCGCAGCAGCGACAGCAGACGGCGATCGAGGTCATCCAGAATGCTCATGATCAGAATGTACTGGATCGGTATGCAGAACATCCAGAGGATTACTTAAATGATCCATGTTGCTGATTGAAAGTGTCAGTGGCCCGCTCCTAGCCTGGAAGCATCTAGTGAAGGGATGGGCGATGGTCCGTTTTGTCGATGTTCCGAACATGCGCCGCTGGCTGATCGATAGCGGCATCGAGCGTGCGATCTCGGGGATCGCGGAAGCCCTCGTCGAGGACTTCACGCGCTGGCAGGACTTCGACAAGACCGCGCGCGTCGCCAGTCACTCGGCCATCGGCGTGATCGAGCTGATGCCGGCCAGCGACGGTCGCCAGTACGGCTTCAAGTACGTCAACGGACACCCCAGCAACCCGGCTCGTGGGCTGCAGACCGTCACGGCCTTCGGCGTGCTCGCCGACGTCGACAGCGGCTACCCGACGCTGTGGACCGAGATGACCATCCTCACCGCGCTGCGCACCGCCGCCACCTCTGCCATGGTCGCCCGGATGCTGGCTCCCGCCGGCGCCACGACGATGGCGATGATCGGCACGGGCAGCCAGGCCGAGTTCCAGGCGCTGGGCTTCCGAGCGCTGCTCGGCATCGAACGGCTGCGCGTGTGGGACACGGATCCCGCAGCGATGGACGCGTTCGAGGCCAACATGCGCCCGCTCGGCTTCGACATCGTGCGCGCCGGCAGTGCCGCAGAGGCCGTCGAGGGTGCGCAGATCATCACCACCTGCACAGCCGACAAGGCCAACGCCACCGTGCTGACCGATGACATGGTCGCCCCGGGGGTGCACCTCAACGCGATCGGCGGGGACTGCCCCGGAAAGACCGAGCTCGACGAGCGGATCCTGCACCGCGGCGACATCTTCGTGGAGTACCCGCCGCAGACCCGCATCGAAGGCGAGATCCAGCAGCTGGATTCGGAGTACCCGGTCACCGAGCTGTGGCGCGTCGTGCGCGGCGAGGCCGCCGGCCGCACGTCCGACGAGCAGATCACGATCTTCGATTCGGTCGGCTTCGCGATCGAGGACTTCTCGGCGCTGCGCTATCTGGACGCGGCGATCGACGGCACGGACTTCTTCACCGAGGTCGACATCATCGCCGAGCCCGAGGACCCGAAGAACCTGTTCGCGCTGGTGGCGCAGGGCGCTGCCGCGCCGAGCCTGGCGTGAGAGCGGCGTCAGCGCAGGCGCCCGGCGCCGTCGTGCTGATCAGGCCGCACCATTTCCGGCCCAACCCGCAGACCGCGGCGGACAACACCTTCCAGACCACCGCCGACCACGACGTGTCCCGGGAGGCGTACGACGTCTGCACCCGGGTCGCCGATCGCCTTCGCGAGGCCGGCGTGCGGGTGCACCTGTTCGAGGACCAGACCCACGCGCATCCCGACAGCGTCTTCCCGAACAATTGGTTCTCCACGCATGCCGGGGGACGCGTCGCGGTGTATCCGATGTACGCCGCCAACCGTCGCGGCGAGCGGCGGGCGGATGTGATCGAGATGCTCAAGACCGAATACCGTGTGCAGGAGGTCATCGACTACTCCGGCCTCGAACCCGACGACCTGTTCCTCGAGGGGACGGGCGCGATGGTGCTGGACCATGTGTCGCGCATCGCCTATGCGGTGCGATCGAAGCGGTGCGACCCCGTGCTCGTCGAGCGCTTCTGCACGGTGTTCGGGTACGAGCCCGTGGTCTTCGACGCCGTCGACCCGGACGGTGTGCCGATCTATCACACCAACGTGATGATGTGCATCGGAACCGACATCGCCCTGATCGGGCTGGATGCCATCGTCGGCGATGCACGCAGGGCCGAGGTCGCGCAACGCATCCGCGAGACCGGCCGCACCCTGATCCCGCTGTCTTCGGCGCAGGTCGCCGCGTTCGCGGGCAACGCCATCGAACTGCGCGGCGAGGGAGGGGAGCGCCTGCTGGTGATCTCCGAGACCGGTCATCGCAGTCTGACGGAGGAGCAGCTGAGCATCCTCTCCGCATCGTGCCGAATCATCCCGCTGGATGTCGCTCCTATCGAACTGGCGGGCGGATCGGTGCGCTGCATGATCGCCGGAATCCATCTGGATCCGCGCTGATCTGCGGCACTGACTGTCCTGCGGTCCGAGGCCGGGGCATCTGAGGTCCGCAGGACAGTCGACCGCAGATATCCGGCGGGGAACAGCGATGTCCGATTTCCACCAGTCATGGCTTCGAGGGCGTGACAGAGTGGAGGCATGATCTCCGCGACGATGACCTTCGACGAACGGTACCGCGCGATCAGCGTGCGCGACACCCGCTTCGACGGACAGTTCGTCACCGCCGTGCGCTCGACCGGCATCTACTGCCGTCCGAGCTGTCCGGCGCGCACCCCGAAGACCGCGAACGTGACGTTCTACCCGACCAGCGCCGCCGCGCACGAGGCCGGATACCGGGCGTGCAAGCGCTGCCTGCCCGAGGCCAGCCCCGGGT
>JBARWR010000495.1:0-8961 GCA_049646915.1 Microbacterium sp. | reverse complement strand
TTGCTTCAACAAGCTCAAGCAATGGCGCGGGATCGCGATGCGCACCGACAAACTCGCCCGCAACTACCGAGCCGCGATCTGTCTCGCTGCCACCCTGATCTGGATCAAAACTGACTTAATCAACACGACCTAGGGGTGTTCGTCTCGCCGTGGTTCCTCGTGGCTGCGTGGATGTTGCACCCTTTGTGGGATGTGTTGGTGAAGCGTGACCTCCACGGTCACATGGAGGATCTCCCGTGTGCGTGCTGCATCTACGACCTGATCATTGGTGCCTATCTCGCATTCCGCACTTGGCGTGGTCATTTCACAGCCGTCGGGACACCTCCGTCGGTGTCGTGGCGGCAGCGCCTGAGACGCACGGGGATCGCCGTGTGGGTCGGACTCCTGCTCGTAGCTCAGGCACTCTTGGTCTGGTTCGGTAGCGAACAAGGCTGGCTCACACTCTCGGCAGCGGTCGCCGCCTTTACTGTGGTCGCAGGTCTGTTCTGGTTGCGTGCGAAGGAGCAGTCCCTGGCGTGGGTTGTGATCACGGCGTGGATGGGGATGACGTATGCGCACTCCGGGGAGTGGTTCGAGTACCTCGTGTTCGTGGGCATCATGCTGCTGGGGATGCTGGGCTATCTCGTTTCGGCTTGGTGGTTCGTCACTGCGTGGAGTTTCCATCTGCTGTGGAACTTCCTTCCTCGCGACACCGGCCATCACGCCGCGCACGCAACGATGGGACACCTCGGGATCTCCCCGGCAGCGTCTGCCACGTATGACGCGATCATCCTCGCGTACCTGCTGATCGCGATCCTTGCCAGACGGTTCGGCCCCAAGGAGCGGGTGCTGGCCCGCCGGGGCTCTGTGACGGTACCGCTCACGGTTCACCGGTGAGCTTCGCGCGGGCGAGGCGGTAGGCGGTCGACGACGCGCCGTCATGATCTCGACGTGGCCAGTGTTCGTCTCCCGGCCGACCTGCACCCGCTCGCCATCGTCAAGGCGGCGGTGGACGCCGATGAGCATGCCGTGCAGCGCGCCGGGTGTGAGTGTGATGCCGTCTCCTGCCGGCTTCATTTGTCAGGATGCGGGCGAGCATGATCACGCTGACGGGTCCCATGATGATGAACTTCATCGTGTTCCACAGGCAGAGGAGGACGAGGAGGTTGAGCCATCCGGGTCCGCCGTCAGCAATGATTTGAGTGAAAGTGCTCGCGGCGAGGAGGTAGGGAACGGCGAGGAGCATCGCGGGGACTCCCCATTTGAGTCCTCGGCGGGTGCGGATGGCGTCGAGGAGGATGTTGGTGGGCATGTAGCGGCGCAGGAATGTGCGGGTGTGGACGCTGAGGGTCCAGAGCTGGCGGATCATGACGGGGTTTCCTCTCACATGCACGACGGATCGTCGGAGGCGGTGCGTGTGTGAGTGGCCTTGCGGCCTGCCCCGAGGAGCGTCATATCAAGGAGAAATCCGCCTCACTACCAGGATATGACGCACCCGCGACATTCGGAAGGGCGGCCGGTCACAGGCCCCGGCTCACGCCCTCACGCCGCGTCGTCCGCGAAGGATCATCGCTGCCATCGACGCTGGCGAGGTCGCGGAGCCTCGCGAGGGCGGCTTTTGCTCGTTCCGCGTCGATCTTCTGCGCGTCGCTATCGGGTGCTGGGCCGAGCGGCGTGCGTGTGGTGATGCCGTAGCGGTCGCGGTACGCGGCGACGGTCTGTGCTTGCCGTTTCCACGCTGCTGCGGCTCTCGTCTCTGTGGGTGTGTCTCCGAGCGCGAGCGCCCATTCCTGCCGTTCGGCGATCGCCTGGTCGAGGACGGCTTCGGCACGTTGCTGGATCAGCTCGCGCCGTTCCGTGAGTGCTTTCCGCATCTCGGCGGACATGGGCCCTGCTGCTTCGGGGATGAGGCCGGCGATCAGGCGGGGTACCTTGCGGGTACGTCCGGAACCAGCCGGCCTCTCGGTGGCGCGGGCGAGGCGGTGGTGCAGGACGGAGGCGATGTCGTCGGCATCGCCGAAGCCGCGTGCTGCGACCAGGCGCGGCATGAGGGCGTCGACGTTGTGGTGGTTCGCTTCCGCGCGGCGGAACTCTGCGGTGAGGGCTCCGAAGGCGTCGGAGTGGATCGTGTCTTCTGCTTCGTCCGGGGTGAGACCGGATTGGCGGATGAGGGTGGCGAAGCGGTCGTGTTGGGCGGCTTGCGCGATCGTCTCGTACTCGGCCGCGAGCTGTCCCACCGACCCCCACGCCTCTTGCTCGGCGGTGATCGTCTCGTGTGCGGAGAGCTCGGCGCCGACGTGCTGTAGCACTCCGTAGAGGACGCTCCGCGCGGTCGCATCAGGATCGTCCGCCGGGTGTGCGGTGGTGTGGTTGTCGTCGGGTCGGTCGGTGGCGACGTAGACGTGGTTCGTGTGCCTTCCGCGGGTCATCGCGACATACAGGTTCTCCCGCGTCGTAGACGGGTCAACGAGGACATGGGAAGTGTCGGTGGTGATGCCTTGTGCCCTATGCGCGGTCACTGCGTATCCCAGATCGACGTGATCGGAGACGTAGTCGGCGGGGAGGATCACGGTGCCGCGGCTGTCAGCGCGGCGGGCGGTGAGTGATCCGTCGTCACGGATGTCGGTGACGGTCCAGCGGTCCCCGTTGCGTACCCATCCGCGCGGGGTGTGGAGGCGGCGGTCGTTCTTCCTGGTGATGATCGTGTCGCCGACTCCGGCGCGGGCGTCGCCTTGGAGGGCGACTTCGCGGTGGGCGTTCACGGTGCCGTCGAGGATGAGGTCGGCGCGGGCGCGCTGGTTCAGGGCGTGGACGGATTCGTTCGAGTCCGCGATCAATACCGTTGAAGCCCCGGCGAGGGTGTCGGTGCGCCATGCGGTGTAGGCGGCGTTGATCATCGCCTGGGTGTTCCCGCCGGTGATGCGGTCGTGTGCGGTGTAGGTGTCGATGGCTTCGGGGCGGCCGTGGCGGAGGTCGAGGGAGGTGGTCTTTTCCCAGTCGTTGATGAAGCGGTGGACGTCGATCAGTTCGGGGGCGTCGTTTCGGTCGTGGACGAGGAGGGAGAACGCGCCGCCGGCGGTGACGGATTGCAGTTGCGCCCAGTCACCCACCATCAGCGCCTTCGCGCCCGTCTCGGCCGCGTGCTCGGTGATGCGGTCGAGTGAGAGGGTGCCGGCGAGGGAGGCTTCGTCCACGATCACGAGCTGACCCTTACGGAACGACGCACCCGCGTTCTGGTGGTCCTGCCACCACTTCGCGGTTGATGAGACCCCGTCAGGGATGCTGCTGCACGGCATCATGTCTACGATCGCGGAGTTCTACTCCCGCAACCTTGCTAACGAGGTCGCCAAGGGCATGACCCAGAAAGCCGCCACCGGCGGCACCGTCGGTCGTGCCCCCATCGGCTACCTCAACGTCCACAAGCGTGACGAGCTCGACCGCGACGTTCCCACCGTGATCCCCGACCCCGACCGTGCCGCTCTGGTGCGGTGGGCGTTCGAGGCGTACGCGACGGGGAACTACTCGACCTCGATGCTGCACGGCGAACTTGTCGACCGCGGCCTTACGACCGTGCCGACCCCGAAACGGCCTGCGAAGGCTCCGGGGCTGTCTACGATCCAGCAGATGCTCTCCAACCCGTACTACAAGGGCGACGTGATCTTCCGTGGTGCCCGGTACGACGGACTCCACGAACCGCTCGTGAGCGCAGAGCTCTGGTATCGGGTGCAGAACGTCCTCACCGCGCATCAGGTGTCCGGGGAGAAGACCCAAACCCACGAGCACTACCTGAAAGGCTCCGTGTACTGCGGCGACTGCGGTTCCCGCCTGATGGTCACCCATGCGAAGAACGGCAAGGGCATCGTCTACCCGTACTTCATCTGCGCAGGCCGGCACTCTAAGCGTACGAACTGTGTCCGTCAGGCCATGCCGATCGAGCACATTGAACGACAGGTCGAGGACTACTATCGGCGCGTGCAGATACCCGAGCACATCGTCACCGCGCTTCGGCACATGCTCGTGCGCCAGTTCGATGACCTCCACGCCGCGAACAAAGCAGAACGCCACACCCACGCCGTCGAGCGCGACCGGCTCCGAGACGAACGCCGCAGCCTGCTCCACGCCCACCACGCCGGCGCCGTCCCGCTGGACCTCCTCAAAGAAGAACAAGACCGCATCGCACGCCGGCTCGCGTTCCTCGACGCGCAGATCGACGCCGGGCAGATCGAGTACGACCAGGCCAAAGCGCACCTTGAAGACTGCCTCGCCCTGGCCGGTGACATGCACGCGATCTACATGAGCATTGACGACTCACTCCGACGCATCTGCAACCAAGCATTCTTCGAGCGCATCCATGTCTACGAAATCGAGAACGCCGACCGGGTGGAAGCGGAGCCCGGAGAGCCGTTCGACACGCTGCTCGACCCAGCAGTCCACGCGGCAGCGCTGGCCTATGAGGCCAGCGTGCGCGCGGGGAAGGATATCAAACCTGCGGATGTCGCATGTTTGAACATCGACACTTGGGTGGGCCCTGCCGGGATCGAACCGACGACATCCACGGTGTAAACGTGGCGCTCTACCAGCTGAGCTAAAGGCCCTGGGTCGCACCATTCTAACGGGATGCTTTGCGGCATCCGGTGTGAGAACGGATATAGGCTGAACACAGCACGTGTTGTGCGGAGCAGACAAGGCTCCCCCACGTCGCATCCCGTTTCCTTGGCAAGACCTGCCAGCTTGACGAAAGGCTCCACGTGACCGTTCACGACCAGGATCCGTACTCTCAGGGCCCCCTCGACAGTGATCCGGAGGAGACCGGCGAGTGGCAGCAGTCACTCGATGAGCTGGTGGAGGCGAAGGGTCACGGCCGCGGCCGTGAGATCATGCTCAGCCTGCTGAAGCGCTCGAAGGAGCTGCACCTCGGCGTGCCGATGGTCCCGACCACGGACTACATCAACACGATCGCACCGGAGAACGAGCCGGAGTTCGGCGGCGACGAGGAGATCGAGCGCCGCTACCGGCACTGGATCCGCTGGAACGCCGCCATCACCGTGCACCGGGCCCAGCGTCCCGGGATCGGCGTCGGCGGTCACATCTCCACTTATGCCGGCGCGGCTTCGCTCTACGAGGTCGGCTTCAACCACTTCTTCCGCGGCCAGGACCACCCGGGCGGCGGAGACCAGATCTTCATCCAGGGACACGCCTCCCCCGGCATCTACGCCCGCTCCTTCCTCGAAGGACGCCTGAGCGAGGCCGACATGGACGGCTTCCGCCAGGAGAAGTCCCGCGCGGGCAACGCGCTGCCGTCCTACCCGCACCCGCACTCGATGCCGGACTACTGGCAGTTCCCGACCGTATCGATGGGCCTCGGGCCCATCAACGCCATCTATCAGGCGCAGTCCAACCGCTATCTGACGAACCGCGGCATCAAGGACACCAGCGATCAGCATGTCTGGGCTTTCCTGGGTGACGGCGAGATGGACGAGGTCGAGAGCAGAGGTCAGCTGCAGGTCGCGGCGAACGAGGGTCTGGACAATCTCACGTTCGTGATCAACTGCAACCTGCAGCGCCTGGACGGTCCGGTCCGAGGCAATGGCAAGATCATCCAGGAGCTCGAGTCGTTCTTCCGCGGCGCCGGCTGGAACGTCATCAAGGTCATCTGGGGCCGCGAGTGGGATGACCTGCTCGCCCGCGACACCGACGGCGCGCTCCTGAACATCATGAACGTCACCCCCGATGGCGACTATCAGACCTACAAGGCCGAGTCGGGCGCGTACATCCGCGAGAACTTCTTCGGCAAGGACGAGCGCGCAGCCGCCCTGGTCAAGGACTACACCGATGAGCAGATCTGGCAGCTGCGCCGCGGCGGCCACGACTACCGCAAGGTGTTCGCGGCGTACAAGGCCGCTCTGGAGCACAAGGGCCAGCCCACCGTCATCCTCGCCAAGACCGTGAAGGGCTACGGCCTGGGTCCGCACTTCGAGGGCCGCAACGCGACCCACCAGATGAAGAAGATGACGCTGGACAACCTCAAGACGTTCCGCGACACGATGCAGATCCCGATCACGGACGCGCAGCTCGAGGAGAACCCGTACCTGCCGCCGTACTACCACCCGGGTGAGGGCGACGAGACGATCCAGTACATGCTGGATCGCCGTCGCGCGCTGGGCGGATTCATCCCCGAGCGTCGCACGAAGCACACCGCGATCACTCTCCCGGGCGATGCGACCTACGCGCTGCCCAAGAAGGGCTCCGGCACGCAGGAGATCGCCACGACCATGGCGTTCGTCCGCCTGCTCAAGGACCTGCTGCGCTCGAAGGATTTCGGCAACCGCATCGTGCCGATCATTCCCGACGAGGCCCGCACCTTCGGCATCGACGCGTATTTCCCGACCGCGAAGATCTACAACCCGAACGGCCAGCAGTACACCTCGGTCGACCGAGAGCTGCTTCTGGCGTACAAGGAGAGCCCGCAGGGCCAGATCGTGCACGTCGGAATCAACGAGGCGGGTGCCGTAGCGGCGTTCACCGCCGCCGGTACGTCGTACTCCACTCAGGGCGAGCCGCTGATCCCGATCTACATCTTCTACTCGATGTTCGGATACCAGCGCACCGGCGACGCCCTATGGGCGGCGGGTGACCAGATGGCACGCGGCTTCGTGATCGGCGCCACCGCGGGCCGCACCACGCTGACCGGTGAGGGCCTGCAGCACGCCGACGGCCATTCGCTGCTGCTGGCGTCGACGAACCCCGGCACCGTCTCGTACGACCCCGCGTACGGCTACGAGATCGCGCACATCATGCGCTCCGGTCTGGAGCGCATGTACGGCGGCGAGCACGAGCACCCCGACGTCATGTACTACATCACGGTCTACAACGAGCCGCTCGTGCAGCCCGCTGAGCCCGAGGACGTCGACGTGGACGGCATCGTCCGCGGTCTGCACCGCATCTCTCCTGCCACCGGCGACGGTCCCAAGGCGCAGCTGTTCGCGTCGGGCGTCGGCGTGCCGTGGGCGCTCGAGGCGCAGAATCTTCTGCGCGACGACTGGGGCGTGAGCGCGGATGTCTGGTCGGTGACCTCATGGGGCGAACTGCGCAACGACGGTCTGGCCGTCGACGAGCACAACTTCCTGCACCCCGATGAGGAGCCCCGCACCGCGTACCTCACGCAGAAGCTGCAGGGCGCCGAGGGCCCGGTCATCGCGGTCAGCGACTTCATGAACGCCGTGCAGGACCAGATCCGTCCGTGGGTTCCCAACCGGTACTACACGCTGGGCGCCGACGGCTTCGGCTTCTCGGACACCCGCGCCGCGGCTCGCCGCTTCTTCCACATCGACGGCCCGTCCATGGTGGTCCGTACACTTCAGGCATTGGCGGACGACGGCAGGATCGAGCGTTCGATCGTCGCGCAGGCCATCCAGAAGTACGCGCTGCACGATGTCAACGCGGGCACCAGCGGGAACGCGGGCGGCGAGAGCTGACCCTGTGACCGGATCCTCGAAACCGGCCATGGACAAGGCCGCGACCCTCGCCTGGCTGCGCCGGATCTCCGGCGACATCGCGACCGTGACCATCAAGCGGCTCGAGGACACTCTTCCGTGGTACGCCGACATGCCGCCGGCCCGACGATCCTCCGTCGGGCTGGTGGCCCAGGCCGGCATCACCTCGTTCATCCAGTGGTACGAGGATCCGACGTCCACTCCGTGGATCGCCGCCGACATCTTCGCCACCGCCCCGCGGGAACTGCTGCGCAGCGTCAGCCTGCAGCAGACCCTCCAGTTGATCCGGGTCACCGTCGAGGTGACCGAGGAGCGCGTCGCCGGCCGCGGAGACGACCTGCGCGAGGCCATCCTGCTGTACTCACGGGATGTCGCGTTCGCCTCAGCCGACGTGTACGCCCGTGCCGCGGAGGCCCGGGGACTGTGGGATGCCCGACTCGAGGCTCTCGTGGTCGACTCCATCCTCACCGGCGAGGCCGATGAGGAGCTGCCCAGCCGCATCGCCGCGCTCGGATGGCACGGTCACGGCGAGGTCTGCGTGCTCGTCGGCACGACTCCCCCGCAGTTCGACGTGGACCAGGTGCGCCGCACCGCGCGCCGACTGTCGGTGGATGTGCTGATCGGCGTCCAGGGCTCGCGGCTGGTGCTGGTCATCGGCCGCGCTCGCGTGCCGGGTAAGGAGATCGAAGGCGACGAGCTTCCCTTCGCTGAGATCGCCCAGCGCCTGGAGGAGTCCTTCGGCCCCGGCTACGTGGTCCTCGGCCCGCCCGTCGCCGCACTCATCGACGCCGGGCACAGTGCACGAGCTGCACTCGCGGGCTTCGCCGTCGCACGCGCCTGGCGAGGCGCCCCGCGCCCGGTCGAGGCCGACGATCTGCTTCCCGAGCGCGCCCTCGCCGGCGACACGCTCGCCAAGGTCACTCTCATCGAGCGCATCTTCCGCCCGCTGCAGGCGCATTCGCCCGACCTGGTGACGACGCTGTGGAGCTATCTTGACAACGGGCGCTCCCTCGAGGCCACCGCTCGCGAGCTCTTCGTGCATCCGAACACCGTGCGCTACCGTCTCAAGCGCATCAGCGAGGTCATCGGCTGGGATGCGACCGGACCGCGCGAGGCGCTGATCCTGCAGACGGCGCTGATCCTCGGCTCCATCGGATCCGCGGACACGACGCGTCGTCGCCCGCAGCCGCGTCGACGCTGAAGCACGGATCTGCGGGCTGTCTGTCCGCCACGCACAAACGAATCGCCGATTCTTGTGATGGTTCATCCACCGAGTTTCGCGAAACGTTGACAAGATGGATGGGTGATTGTCGTCGCCTGCCCTGGACAGGGCTCCCAGACCCCCGGATTCCTCGCACCCTGGCTCGAGTTGGACGGCGTCGCCGAACAGCTCGCCGCGTACTCGGAGGCCGCTGAGGTCGATCTGGTCGCACACGGCACGACATCGGATGCCGACACCATCCGCG
The DNA here is from genome assembly GCA_049646915.1 of Microbacterium sp. Lineage (GTDB taxonomy): Bacteria > Actinomycetota > Actinomycetes > Actinomycetales > Microbacteriaceae > Microbacterium. The sequence continues at coordinate 23 of JBARWR010000495.1, read as the reverse complement.
ACACGCGTGTCGCGCAGCCGCTG
>JBARWR010000494.1:0-5516 GCA_049646915.1 Microbacterium sp. | reverse complement strand
AGGCGACGATGCGCGCCCGAGCGCGCAGTCCGTGCCGCTGCACAGCATCCGCACTCGCCACGACGATCGCCGAAGCGCCGTCGTTCAGCGAGCTCGCGTTGCCGGCAGTGACCACCTGACCGCCGGGCACGACCGGCCGCAGTTTCGCGAGCGCTTCCAGCGAGGTCTCGCGGCGTGGCCCCTCATCGGTGTCGACCGTGCCGCGCGGTGTCTGGACGGCGACGATCTCGGATGCCAGGCGTCCGGCGTCGATCGCGGCGAGCGCGCGCTGATGGCTGAGCAGGGCGAAGGCGTCGGCATCCGCTCTGCTGATCCCGTCGAGCCGGGCGACCTCTTCCGCGGTCTCGGGCATCGAGAACGTGGCCTTGTCGCGGGCCAGCAGCTTCGGGTTCGCGAAGCGCCAGCCGATCGAGGTATCGAAGGCGGCTCCCGGCTTGGCCCAGGCACGCTCGGGCTTGGCCTGCACCCAAGGGGCGCGGGTCATCGACTCCACGCCGCCGGCGACGATCACATCGGCGTCACCCGCGCGAATGGCCTGTGAGGCGATCGTGATCGCCGACATGCCCGATGCACACAGCCGGTTCACGGTGATGCCAGGGACCGTGTCGGGCAGGCCCGCCAGCAGCACGGCCATCCGGGCGACGTTGCGATTGTCCTCGCCGGCCTGGTTGGCGGCTCCCAGGATGACCTCGTCGATCGCGTCGTGAGGCACCCCTGACCGGGCGACCGTCTCGCCGACGACGAGCGCTGCGAGATCATCTGGACGCACGCTCGAAAGCGACCCGCCGTAACGTCCGACCGGCGTGCGGATCCCGTCGACCAGGTATGCCTCGGTCATGCCTTCACGTCCCGTTCGCTCCCTCTCCCAGCCCGTCTGTGAGGCGCAAACGTCTGCTTCCTCGGCGGTGATGGGGTCTTTTGCGCCACATAGACGGGCTTGGGCATCATCGGACTCTCCCGTAGGCGCGCAGCGGATGCTCGATCAGCTCGACTACGCGGCGCAGGAACCCGGCGGCATAGCCGCCATCGCACACCCGGTGGTCGAACACCAGCGAGAGCTGCACGATGCGTCGGGCGACGATGGCCCCGTCGACCACCCACGGGCGCTCGAGGATGCGACCGATGCCGAGCATCGCCACGTCGGGGTGATTGATGATGGGCGCTGAGCCGTCGACGCCGAAGCCGCCGTAGTTGTTCAGCGTGAATGTCGAGCCGCTCAACCGCTCTGGCGGAGTGCGGCCGGCACGGGCTGTGTCGGCGAGCTCGCGCAGCGCGGCATCCAACTGCTCAACGTCGAGCTCGTGCGCGCGGGGGATGACGGGCACCATCAGTCCGCGAGCGGTGTCGGCGGCGATGCCGAGGTTGACTCCGTCGAAGCTGATGATCTCGGCGGCATCGTCGCTGAGCCGTGATGCCAGCAGCGGGAACTCGGCAAGTGCGATCAGCGTGAATCGGGACAGCAGGGCCGTCAACGACGGAGCCTTGCCGCCCGCGGGAGCCATCTGCGCGCGCAGTTCCCACAGCTCGGTCGCGTCGACGTCGACCCAGACGGTCGCCTCGGGGATCTCGGCACGACTGCGGGACAGCTTCGCGCTGACCGCCTTGCGCAACGGACTCATCCGTTCGCGGGAGAGCACCGCGAGTCCGTCGAGCGACTCACCGGAGGTGGGCGCGGTCACAGATGCCGTTGCGGATGCCGGGATGCCGGCCGACGGCGCCGTGACACCGTCCACTGCCGTATCGACCGCCGCGCGCAGCACATCTGCGCGGGTGATCGCGCCATCCGCCCCCGTGCCGGCGATCAGCTGTACGTCGACGCCCAGGTCGCGCGCGAGCCGGCGCACAAGAGGAGAGCGCACGGCGACGGGCCTGGGGTGACCCTCGTCGCTGTCGACCGCACGGGATGTCACCGAGCGCACCGGCTCTTCGCGTGAAGAAGCTGTGCTGTCGGCGAGGTCCCGTGCTCTCGACGATGAGGGCGTGGGAGAGGCTGCCGCGCGCGGGCGGCGGCGGCCGGAGCCAGCGCGCTCGGTGGTGCCGTAGCCGATCAGCACGTTGCCGGAGCCCGCGCGCTCCTCGGTGCGGTAGGCGTCCTTCTCGGTGGCGTCCTCGGTCTCGGCATCCGAGCCTGCGGCATCCGGCTCTCCGGCATCCGGAATCGCTCCGTCGACCTCGAGCACCGGTGAGCCGACGTCGATCGTGTCACCGGGCTCGCCGTGCAGCGCCGTGATGACGCCCGCGAAGGGCGATGGAAGCTCGACGATGCTCTTGGCGGTCTCGACCTCGGCGATGGCCTGGTCGGTGGCGATGGTGTCGCCTACCTTCACGAGCCACTGCACCAGTCCGGCCTCGGTGAGGCCCTCACCGAGGTCGGGCAGGCGGAAGACCCGCGCGGTCGCGGTGCTCATCGCTGCGTCCCCTCATCGTCGTCCCAGTGCAGCGAGTCGATGGCGTCCAGGATGCGATCGGCATCCGGCAGGTACCAGTGCTCGAGCTTCGGGGGAGCGAAGGGCGTGTCGAAGCCGGTCACCCGGCGCACCGGGGCCTCGAGGTACTCGAAGCAGCGCTCGAACACGCGGGCCTGGATCTCGCTCGCCACGCTGACGTATCCCGGAGTCTCGGCGACCACCACTGCACGCCCCGTCGACTTCACGGCCGCCGTGACGGTCGCATCGTCGAACGGCGACAGGCTGCGGATGTCGATGACCTGCACGCTGCGTCCCTCGGATGCGGCGATCTCGGCCGCCTCGAGGGCGATCGGCACCATCGCCGCGTAGGCGAGCAGCGTGACATCCGTGCCCTCCCGTGCGACGCGCGCGGCGCCGAGGTCCGCGGTGACCGAGGTGTCGACTTCACCCTTGGACCAGTACAGCTTCTTCGGCTCCAGGAACACGACCGGGTCGGGCGAAGCGATGGCCGCGCGCAGCATCGAGTACGCATCCTGCGGGGTCGACGGCGACACCACCGTCAGGCCCGGGGTGTGCGCGTAGTACGCCTCGGACGAGTCGCAGTGGTGCTCCACGCCGCCGATGCCTCCGCCGAACGGGATGCGGATGACCAGCGGCATCCGCACGGCGCCGCGGGTGCGGTTGCTGAGCTTGGCGACGTGGCTGACGACCTGCTCGAAGGCCGGCAGTGCGAATGCGTCGAACTGCATCTCGACGACCGGCCGCAGGCCGTTCATGGCCATCCCGACGGCGGTGCCGACGATGCCCGACTCTGCGAGCGGGGTGTCGAAGCAGCGGTCCTCGCCGAATCGCTCGGCCAGGCCGTCGGTGATGCGGAACACTCCGCCGAGGGCGCCGACGTCCTCGCCGAACACCAGCACCGAAGGATCCTCCGTGATGGCATCGGCGAGCGCGCGGTTGAGCGCCGCGGCCATGGTCATCGTGCCGACCACGTGGTGCGAGGTGTCGAGGCGGATGTCGTCGTGGGCGATGGTCATCGGTGACCTCCTGCGTCGGCCAGATCCGTGCTGTCGAGTCCTGCGCGTTCGATCTCGCCGCGCAGCAGCCGCCACTGCTCCTCGAGCTGCGGGGAGCGCTCGGCGGTGACGAAGCGGAACAGGTCCTCGGGGTCCAGATCGGCATCCGTGTTCAGCGCGTCGCGGAGCGCCGCGGCGATGTCCTCGGCTCCGGCGGCGAGTTCGTTCTCGACCTGTTCGCCGAGGAGCCCCTGCGCCGTCAGATACGTGCGCATGCGGCTGAGCGGGTCACGGGCCACCCACGCCTTCACCTCGTCGCGCTCGCGGTAGCGGGTGTCGTCGTCGGCGTTGGTGTGCGCCTGCATCCGGTACGTGTGCGCCTCGATCAGCGACGGACCGCCGCCCGAGCGAGCGCGCTCCACCGCCTCGCCCAGCACCGAAAGCACGGCGGCGACATCGTTGCCGTCCACGCGCTGCCCCGGCATCCCGTAGCCGATGGCCTTGTGCGCGAGCGAGGGCGCGGCGGTCTGCTTGGACAGCGGCACCGAGATCGCGAACTCGTTGTTCTGGATGAAGAAGACGACCGGCACGTGGAACACGGCCGCGAAGTTCATCGCCTCGTGGAAGTCGCCCTCGCTGGTCGCGCCGTCGCCGCACAGGGCGAGCACGACGGTGTCCTCACCGCGGCGCTTGGCCGCATAAGCGAACCCGACCGCGTGCAGCAGCTGCGTGGCCAGAGGGGTCGCCTGCGGGGCGACCCGGTGCTCTGCCGGGTTGTAGCCGGAGTGCCAGTCGCCCTTCAGCAGCACCATGGCATCCGCGGGCTCGACGCCGCGTGCGATGACGGCGACGGAATCGCGGTAGGTGGGGAAGAGCCAGTCGTGCTCGCCGAGCACGAGCGAGGCGCCCACCTGGCAGGCCTCCTGCCCGTGCGAGGACGGATAGACCGCCATGCGGCCCTGCCGCACCAGCGCGTAGGCCTGGTCGTTGATGCGCCGGCCCTCGACGAGTCCGCGGTGGGCGCGCAGCAGAGTCTCGGCATCCGGCATCGGGTAGCGCTCGTCAGCTGCGGCCGCGCCGGTCTCGTCGATGAGCGACACCGGGGTGTCGCGGGGGAGCAGGTCGTCGTGCCGCATGGTTCGCCCTCCTTGCCGAACTGGTATCCCCAGGATGCCCCCGAATCAGCAATCGTCCAATGGCTACGGCTAGAGACTGGACGGTTGACGATATAGTGCGCTCTGAGTGCACGATGTGTCAGCATGTGCTGACGGAACGAAGGAGTTCGCATGACGGTTCTGGATGCCACCGACCACGCCATCCTCGACGCGCTGCGTCGTGATGCGCGAACCTCCATGACAGCGATGGCGGAGGCCTCGCACATCTCCCGCGCGGGAGTGCACGCCCGCATCAAGAAGCTCACGGATGCCGGTGTCATCACCGGCTACACGGTGCGCACCGACCCCGTGCAGCTCGGCCATCATGCCTCGGCCTACGTCATGCTGGCGATCGAGCAGGCCACCTGGCAGGACGTGCAGGCGAGGCTGCGCGCCATCCCCGAGGTGGAGCACATGGCGCTCGTCGGCGGCGACTTCGATGTCATCCTGCTCGTACGCGCGAGCGACGCACGCGACCTGCGGCGCATCGTGCTCGAGGACATCCAGGCGATCCCCTCCATCCGCTCCACGCGCACGACCCTGATCTTCGAGGACTTCGGGCGGGAATGAATCCGGTTGGATAGCGTGGCGCGTGAACCGGATGCAACCTGTCGACGCCCTGCTCGCCGGTCCTCGTGGCCGGCGGATGCTGCTGGAGTTCGCGCTGGACTCCGAAGGGCTGCGCGACGTCGGACGGCCACCGCTGTCTGCGGCCGTCTTCTCCGCTGCGCGCACGTTCGAACCGCCGGGAACCACCGTCTGGATCGGCAGCGGGCCACGCCCGAAGGAACTCGCCCCGGCGACGCCCGACGAGGTGGCGCGGCTGCTGACAGAGACGACACTCGCAGAGGCGACCCCGGAGCGATTGCGTGCGGCGATGGCCCGTTCGGTGGACATGGCCAGGTACTGGCAGGAGCCCGACGGCACCGACCAGGTGG
>JBARWR010000493.1:0-40802 GCA_049646915.1 Microbacterium sp. | reverse complement strand
ACGTCACGCTGCGCGGCACCGCCGGGCAGTCGCTGGGCGCGTTCCTGCCCGCCGGCATCATGCTGCGCCTGGAGGGCGATGCCAACGACTATGTGGGCAAGGGTCTCTCGGGCGGCGACATCGTGATCCGTCCGCCACAGGATGCGTCGTTCGCGCCGCAGGACAACGTCATCGCGGGCAACGTGATCGGCTACGGCGCGACGAGCGGTTCGATGTTCATCTCCGGAGTCGTGGGGGAGCGGTTCCTGGTCCGCAACTCCGGTGCCACGGCCGTCGTGGAGGGCGTGGGCGATCACGCACTCGAGTACATGACAGGCGGCCTCGCCGTGATCCTCGGCACGACAGGACGCAACCTGGGCGCCGGGATGTCCGGTGGCATCGCCTACGTGCACGGCCTGCGCGAAGCGCAGGTCAACGCGGGAGCATTGGAGACCGGCGAGCTGCGGCTCCTCGGACTCGACGACGCCGACGTCGCGGCGCTGCAGCGCCTGCTGACCGAGCACGTCGAGCGCACCGGTTCTCCGCTGGCGGCCGAACTGCTGAGCGATGCGGATTCCCTGCGAACCGCCTTCGTCAAGGTGCTGCCGCGCGACTACGCGGCCGTGCAGGAGATCCGCCGTGAGGCGGAGGCCGCCGGCACCGACCCCGACGGCGAGAATATCTGGACCCGGATCCTGGAGGTGACCGGTGGCTGATCACAAAGGCTTTCTGAAGACGACCGAGCGCGAACTGCCCGCCCGCCGTCCGGTGCCCGTGCGCATCATGGACTGGAAAGAGGTGTACGAACCGACAGACCACACCATGCTGCGCCGCCAGGCCAGCCGATGCATGGACTGCGGCGTGCCCTTCTGCCACTCCGGCTGCCCGCTGGGCAACCTGATCCCGGAATGGAACGATCTGACCTGGCGCGACGAGGGCCGTGCGGCCAGCGATCGTCTGCACGCCACCAACAACTTCCCGGAGTTCACCGGACGGCTGTGTCCGGCACCGTGCGAGAGCGCCTGCGTGCTCGGCATCAACCAGCCGCCTGTCACGATCAAGCGCATCGAGCAGACGATCGCCGATGACGCGCTCTCCCACGGCTGGGTGCAGCCGGAACCGCCGGAGCGCCTGACGGGTAAGACCGTCGCGGTGGTCGGCTCAGGGCCGGCCGGTCTCGCCGCCGCCCAGCAGCTGACCCGCGCCGGTCACACTGTCGTCGTCTACGAGCGCGAGGACCGCATCGGCGGGCTGCTGCGGTACGGCATCCCCGACTTCAAGATGGAGAAGGAACTGGTCGACGCACGCGTGGAGCAGATGACGGCGGAGGGCACTCGATTCCGTCCGGGCGTCGAGATCGGCGTCCAGCTGTCCTGGAGCGACCTGCGCGCACGGTACGACGCCGTGCTCGTCGCCACCGGATCGACGATTCCCCGTGAGCTGCCGATCCCCGGGCGCGATCTGCCCGGCGTCCACTTCGCCATGGACTACCTCGTGCAGGCCAACCGCGTGGTCGCCGGCGACGAGGTCGCCGATCAGATCTCCGCAGCGGGCAAGCACGTCGTCGTGATCGGTGGAGGTGACACCGGATCGGACTGCATCGGCACCGCGCACCGTCAGGGCGCCCTGAGCGTGACCAACCTCGCGATCGGACGCCAGCCCTCCGCCGAACGCGGCGAGCACCAGCCCTGGCCCACGCAGCCCACCCTGTTCGAGGTGCAGTCCTCGCACGAGGAGGGCGGCGAGCGGACCTACCTGGCGTCCACGGTCGAGTTCCTGGCCGACGAGAACGGTGCTCTGCGTGCGCTGCGCGTGGCCGAGACGGCCTTCGTCGACGGCAAGCGCGTGCCGCAGAGCGGCACAGAGCGGGAGATCCCCGCCGAGCTCGTGCTCATCGCGATGGGCTTCACGGGCCCGGAGGCCCAGGTGCTGGGCGACGAGAACGTGCCGGCAGTCACCCGTCTGGGCAGCTACCGCCGTGATTCGCGCTTCGCCTCATCGGAGCCGGGCGTGTACGTGGCCGGTGACGCCGGACGCGGACAGTCGCTCATCGTCTGGGCAATCGCCGAGGGCCGCGCCGCGGCAGCCGCGATCGACCAGGACCTGATGGGTGCCACCGTGCTCACCGCGCCGGTCGCTGCAACGGATGTCGCGCTCAGCGTCCAGCCCGCGTAGGCTGAGCGCGGCAACGTCGCCATTTTGTTCCCATTCCCTTCTTACCCCTGGAGAAGCCGTTGAGACGCGCGAAAATCGTGGCCACGCTCGGACCTGCAACCTCGACCTATGAAACGGTCCGTGCACTGATCGAGGCAGGTGTGGACGTCGCCAGGCTGAACCTCAGCCACGGCGATTACAGCGTGCACGAGGCGAACTACGCCAATGTGCGCCGTGCCGCGGACGATGCCGGCCGTCCCGTCGCCGTGCTCGTCGACCTGCAGGGCCCGAAGATCCGCCTCGGCAGGTTCGAGGACGGCCCGTACGAGCTGGCCGTCGGTGACATCTTCAAGATCACCATCGAGGACATCGTCGGAAACCGCGAGATCTGCGGCACCACGTTCAAGGGCCTGCCCCAGGACGTGAAGCCCGGAGACTTCCTGCTGATCGATGACGGCAAGGTTCGCGTGCAGGTCGTCGAGACCGACGGCACCGTCGTGACCACCGAGGTCATCGTCGCCGGCGCGGTGTCCAACAACAAGGGCATCAACCTGCCCGGCGTCGCCGTCAACGTTCCCGCGCTGAGCGAGAAGGACGAGGACGACCTGCGCTGGGGCCTTCGCACGGGCGCCGATCTGATCGCGCTGTCGTTCGTCCGCGACGCATCCGACGTCGACCGCGTCCACGAGATCATGGCGGAGGAGGGCGTTCGCGTCCCCGTCATCGCCAAGATCGAGAAGCCGCAGGCCGTCGACGCGCTGGAGGAGATCGTCGACGCGTTCGACGGCATCATGGTCGCCCGCGGCGACCTGGGCGTCGAGCTGCCCCTCGAAGCCGTGCCGATCGTGCAGAAGCGCGCTGTCGAGCTGGCGCGCCGCATGGCGAAGCCGGTCATCGTCGCCACGCAGATGCTCGAGTCGATGATCTCGAGCCCGGTGCCGACGCGTGCCGAGACCTCCGACGTCGCGAACGCGGTTCTCGACGGCGCGGATGCTGTGATGCTGTCGGGCGAGACCAGCGTCGGCGAGTACCCCGTCGTGGTCGTGGAGACCATGGCTCGCATCGTCGAGTCGACCGAGGAGCACGGACTGGAGCGCATCTCGCCGCTCACCAACAAGCCGCGCACCCAGGGCGGGGCGATCACGCTCGCGGCTCTCGAGGTCGCTGAGTTCGTCGAGGCCAAGTTCCTCTGCGTCTTCACTCAGTCGGGTGACTCGGCACGCCGCCTGTCGCGGCTGCGATCGCGGATCCCGATGCTCGCGTTCACGCCGGAACCCAGCATCCGCCGTCGTATGGCGCTGACCTGGGGCATCGACTCGACCCTGGTCGACATGGTGCAGCACACCGACGCGATGTTCCACCAGGTCGACGAGTATCTGCTCAGCAGCGGGCTCGCCCAGGAAGGCGATCTCGTCGTGGTGATCTCCGGATCGCCTCCCGGGATCATCGGCTCCACGAACGACATCCGCGTCCACAAGGTCGGGGACGCCGTAGGCGGAGCGGCTCCGGTCTACAAGACCGGAGTCTGAGCCGACGCACAGCGCCGAGGAAGGGGGCTCGTGAGTCCCTCTCCTCGGCGCTGTCGCATGTGACCGGAGTACGGTGCGGGGATGAACGGGATGCTGCAGCGCGCTCTGTGGTGGTCGCAGGACTACGCGTACGCTGGCCTGCAGCAGGCCCGGGCCTTCGCCAGTCGTCGCCGGCCCGAGAGCTATGCGCCCGGGGATCGGACGCCGATCCTGGTGCTGCCGGGAATCTATGAGACCTGGAGATTCATGGAGCCGGTCATCCGGTCCGTCCACGGCCTGGGCCATCCCATCCATGTCGTGGACGTCCTGCGGCGAAACCTCGGCACGGTTCCGGAGATCGCGGACGGCGTCGGCCGCTACCTGGCCGAGCGCGATCTCGTCGACGTCGTGCTGCTGGCGCACAGCAAGGGAGGCCTCGCCGGCAAGCTCGCGATGATGGGGCCGGAGGCGAGGAGGATACGCGGGATGCTGGCGGTGGCCACGCCGTTCGGCGGATCACGCTACGCGCGGCTGATGCTTCCGCGCACGTTGCGTGCGCTGTCACCGCGCGATCCCTCCATCGTCAGCCTCGCCGGCCAGCGCGATGTCAACGCCCGCATCGTCTCGGTGTACGCCGACTTCGATCCGCACATCCCTGAGGGCAGCGAGCTGCCCGGGGCGAGGAACATCCGCCTGGAGACCGGTGGCCACTTCCGGATCCTTGATCACCCCCGGGTGCTGGCGGAGCTCACCGCACTCGCCCGGTGACGCATTCGTGACGACGCGGCGGAGCTTCAAGCCGGACGATGCGCGTCCCGTCAGCGACGTGCGGCCGGCTGCGCTACAGTCGAAGTCGCACCAAGGCCGGCGTGGCGGAATGGCAGACGCGGAGCACTCAAAATGCTTTGTCCGTGAGGACGTGTGGGTTCGAGTCCCACCGCCGGCACCAGCTCGAACAAGGATTCACCCCGATAGGATGTAACCCGTGACCGAAGAACAGCCTGAGCAGCCCACGGCATCCGCCCCGCGACGCGTCGTCGTCGCCGAGGATGAATCGCTGATCCGCCTCGACATCGTCGAGATCCTGCGAGACAACGGATTCGACGTCGTCGGTGAGGCCGGTGATGGTGAGACCGCCGTGCAGCTGGCGACCGAACTGCGTCCTGATCTGGTCGTGATGGACGTGAAGATGCCGCAGCTGGACGGCATCAGCGCCGCCGAGCGACTGCACAAGGCGAACATCGCGCCCGTCGTCCTGCTGACGGCATTCAGTCAGAAAGAGCTCGTCGAGCGCGCCAGCGAGGCCGGCGCTCTGGCCTACGTGGTCAAGCCGTTCACCCCGAACGACCTGCTGCCCGCGATCGAGATCGCGCTGGCCCGCCACGAGCAGATCATCACGCTCGAGGCCGAGGTATCGGACATGGTCGAGCGCTTCGAGACCCGCAAGCTCGTCGACCGGGCCAAGGGCCTGCTCAACGAGAAGATGGGCCTCAGCGAGCCCGAAGCCTTCCGGTGGATCCAGAAGGCATCCATGGATCGCCGCCTGACCATGCAGGATGTCGCGAAGGCGATCATCGAGCAGCTCGCCCCCAAGAAGTGAGCTGACTGCGGGTCACGGCCGCGAAGCGGACTTGGCGCGAGGCTGCTCAGATCGGGCGAGCGCAGCGAGTCGAAATCTTGTGAAAGCACGAAGGCTCGGATGCACGGCATCCGGGCCTTCGTCGTCTGCGAGGTTCAGGCGCGAGACGCGTCAGTCGGGAAGATCGCGGATCATGTTCGTGATGCGGATCGTCGAGCAGCGCCTGCCCTGATCATCGCTCACGACGATCTCATGGACCGCCATGCTGCGGCCGAGATGAATGGGTGTGCACACCCCGGTCACGATGCCCGAGGTCGCCGACCGCGTGTGCGTCGCGTTGATGTCGACGCCGACAGCGAGCCGGCCAGGGCCCGCATGCAGGTTGGCCGCCATCGACCCGAGAGATTCGCCCAGCACGACATACGCGCCGCCGTGCAGAAGTCCCACCGGCTGCGTATTGCCCTCCACGGGCATGGTGGCGACGCTGCGCTCGATGGCGAATTCCGTGAAGACGATGCCCATCTTCTCGGCCAGAGCGCCCATGCCGCGCTGGGTGGCCCATTCGATGCCCGTCAGCTGTACCTGCTCCGTCACATGACCTCCTCGGCGAGTGTCCGTCGTGCTGGCTAGGCTTGCAGGGTGACGGACTCCGCAAAGCCTACCCTCATGGTCGTCGACGGCCACTCGCTCGCCTACCGGGCCTTCTTCGCCCTTCCGGTCGAGAACTTCACGACGAAGGACAATCAGCACACGAACGCCATCTACGGCTTCCTGTCGATGCTGGTGAACCTCATCAAGGCCGAGAAGCCCACGCACATGGCGATCGCGTTCGACACGTCGCGGCATTCTTTCCGCACGGACGAGTACCCGGAGTACAAGGCCACGCGATCCGAATCGCCCCAGGAGTTCCGCGGGCAGATCCCGCTGCTTCAGGAGTGCCTGGCTGCGATGTCGATCACGGTGCTCACGAAGGAGGGCATCGAGGCGGACGACATCCTCGCCACCCTCGCGCGGCAGGGCTCTGAGAAGGGTTACGAGGTGCTGGTGGTCTCGGGCGACCGCGACTCGATCCAGCTCGTGAACGACGAGGTCACGCTGCTGTACCCCTCCGTGCAGGGGGTCTCGCAGCTGAAGCGGTACGACCCGGCCGCGGTCCAGGAGCGCTACGGAGTGCGCCCCGAGCAGTACCCGGACATCGCCGCACTGGTCGGCGAGACCAGTGACAACCTCCCCGGCGTGCCCAAGGTGGGGGAGAAGACCGCCGTCAAATGGCTCACCCAGTTCGGCAGTCTCGACGAGCTGCTGGAGCGCGCCGGAGAGATCAAGGGCGTGGTGGGCGGCAACCTGCGCGACCACCTCGACGACGTGCGTCGCAACCGCAGGCTGAATCGTCTGCTGAACGACGTCGAGCTCCCGCAGGGACCCGATGACCTCGCGGTCGCTCCCATCGACGCACAGGCCGTGCGCGACATCTTCGCACGCCTGGAGTTCCGCACCCTGCTGCCGCGTGTGTTCGAGGCCGTAGGTGCCGCGGACGAGCCGGTTCGCGCGGCACCGACCGTGCAGGTTCCCGTCGCGATGGAGTCCACCGCCGCAGACATCGCCGCATGGCTCCAGTCGCGCAGCGCCGAGGTCGCCGTGAATCTGATCAGCTCGGGCGGCGCGATCACACGCGTCGGCGTCGCGGACGGCGCAGCGCTTCACGAGTGCGATTGGAACGAGCAGACGAGCGCAGACCTTCACGCCTGGCTGGAGTCCGACGCCCCCAAGGTCCTCCACGACGCGAAGCCGCAGGTGAAGGCGCTGTTGTCTGCCGGCATCCGCCTCGGTGGACTCGCCTACGACACGCTGCTGGCCGGTTGGCTGATGCGCCCGAGCCTTCCCGACAAGACGCTGGCCCACCTCGTCGGGCGCTACCTGGACGAGACGCTCCCGGAGGCCGATCCGACGCAGCTCGTGCCCGAGACCGACGGCGCGACTCCCGCACAGGAGGCGTGGTTCACGCTGCGCACCGCCGACGCGATCCGCGAGGCGATGCCGGACTCCGTGGCATCCGTGCTGACCGACATCGAGCTGCCCACTCTGGTCGCCCTCGCTGACATGGAGATCGCCGGCGTCGCGGTCTCGCACGACGTGCTCGCGACCTTCTCGGGCGAGCTCCTCGCCCGCACCGACACGCTCGCCGCCGAGGCGTTCGAGCTCGTCGGGCGCGAGTTCAACCTCGGCTCGCCGAAGCAGCTGCAGGAGGTGCTGTTCGAGGATCTCCAGCTGCCGAAGACCCGCAAGACCAAGACCGGCTACTCCACGGATGCCGCGGTGCTGGCCGACCTGCAGGAGAGCCACCCGCATCGGTTCCTCGACCTGCTGCTGCAGCACCGCGAGGCCACCAAGCTGCGCCAGATCATCGAGTCGCTCGACAGCGCCATCGGCGCCGATGCTCGCGTGCACACGACCTATGTGCAGACCGGCAGCCAGACCGGGCGCCTCTCCAGCACCGACCCCAACCTGCAGAACATCCCCGTGCGCACGGAGGAGTCGCGTCGCATTCGCAGCGCGTTCCAGGTGGGCGAGGGCTACGAGACGCTGCTGACCGCCGACTACTCGCAGATCGAGATGCGCATCATGGCGCACCTCTCCGGAGATGCCGGGCTCATCGAGGCTTTCCGGACGGGTGAGGACCTGCACCGCTTCGTCGGCGCACGCGTCTTCGGCGTCGAGCCCGAAGAGGTCAGTTCCGCCATGCGCACCAAGGTCAAGGCGATGTCCTACGGGCTGGTCTACGGACTCAGCGCGTTCGGGCTGTCCAAGCAGCTGCGCATCGAGCAGTCCGAGGCCAAGCAGCTGATGATGGAGTACTTCGCGCGTTTCGGGGCCGTGCGCGACTATCTGCGTGCGTCGGTCATGCAGGCGAAGGAAGACGGGTACACCGAGACGATCTTCGGACGACGCCGGCCGTTCCCCGACCTCAGCAGCCCGAATCGTGTGCTGCGCGAGAACGCCGAGCGGGCCGCGTTGAACGCGCCGATCCAGGGAAGCGCGGCCGACATCATGAAGCTCGCACTGTTCCGCATCCATTCCGACCTGCGCACGGCGGGCATGCGCTCGCGTGTGCTGCTGCAGATCCACGATGAACTCGTGGTCGAGGTCGGAGCGGGGGAGTGGGACGCGGTTGAGAAGATCGTGCGCGATCAGATGGCGGGTGCCGCCGATCTGACGGTTCCCCTGGACGTGCAGGTGGGTCGCGGGCAGGACTGGAATGAGGCCGCGCACTGAACCGCATCCACGATTAGGCTCGTCCTCATGACCGCTGAAGTTCGCACCCCGTCCGCGATCGATGATGTCGCCGAGCGCTGGGTGGACACCCTCGTCGATCTGTCGCCGGTGCTCGCCACCTACATCGGGCGCAACGAGGCAGGCGGCAGACTCGATGACATGAGTCTCGAGGGTCAGGAGCGCTCGGTGGCGGCCGCCCGCTCCGCTCTGGCGGAGCTGGAAGCGCTCGAGCCGACCGACCGCGTCGACGAGGTGACCAAGACCGACCTGTCGGCTGAACTTCGACTGCAGATCGAACTGCACGACGCGCAGTGGCATCTGCGCGACCTGAATGTGATCGCCTCGACGCCGCAGGACTTCCGTCAGGCCTTCGATCTCATGCCGACAGCGCAGGTGGAGGACTGGGCAGTCGTCGCCGAGCGCCTGGCCGCCCTGCCTGCAGCGCTGCGCGGTTACGTCGAGACGCTTCGCGAGGGCATCCGCCAGGGTGTCGTCCCCGCGCATCGACAGGTGAGCGAGGTCGCCACGCAGATCGCACGGTACAGCGCGGATGACGGCTTCTTCGCGACGTTCGCCGCCGACGCGGCCCCGGCGGAAGGACAGCTCCCCGCCTCGCTGGCGCGCGAGCTGGCAGACCGCGCCGGTGCCGCGCGACTCGCCTACGACGAGCTGCGCTCCTTCCTGATCGCGGAGCTGGCCCCGGCCGCATCCGAGGAGGATGCCGTCGGCCGTGACCTCTACGCTCTCAACTCGCGACGGTTCCTCGGTGCGACGATCGATCTCGATGAGACGTACGAGTGGGGGCGCGAAGAGCTCGCGCGCATGATCGACGAACAGCAGGCGATCGCCGACGAGATCCTCCCCGGCGCCACCGTCGAGGAGGCGGTAGCCCATCTCGAGGCGGATCCTGCCCGCAAGCTGCACGGCACCGAGGCACTGCAGCGGTGGATGCAGGAGACCAGCGATCGTGCGATTGCCGAGCTGGGTGCCAGCCATTTCGACATCCCCGAGAAGATCCGGGCGCTGGAGTGCATGATCGCCCCCACGCAGGAGGGCGGGATCTACTACACGGGTCCCACGGACGACTTCTCCCGGCCAGGGCGGATGTGGTGGTCGGTGCCGGCGGGCGTCACCGAGTTCGACACCTGGCGCGAGCTGACCACCGTGTACCACGAGGGCGTCCCCGGCCATCATCTGCAGATCGCCCAGGCGACCTATAACCGTGCCGAGCTGAACACGTGGCGTCGCGTGCTCGCCGGCACCTCCGGCCACGCCGAGGGCTGGGCGCTCTACGCCGAGCGGCTCATGCAGCAGCTGGGCTACCTCGACGATCCGGCCGACCGCCTGGGCATGCTCGACGGCCAGCGCATGCGCGCACTGCGCGTGGTGCTCGACATCGGCGTGCATCTGGGCAAGCCCCGCCTCGACGGCGAAGGCATCTGGGACCACGACTACGCGCTCGAGATGATGCGCCAGAACGTGAACATGCCCGACGAGTTCCGCCGGTTCGAGGTGAACCGCTACCTGGGCTGGCCCGGGCAGGCGCCCTCGTACAAGGTCGGTCAACGGATCTGGGAACAGGTCCGCGCCGGTGTACGCGAGCGCGAGGGCGACGCGTTCTCCTTCAAGGACTTCCACAAGCGGGCGCTCGACATCGGCGGTGTCGGTCTCGACACGCTGCGCACCGTGCTCCTGGGCTGACCGGCGGCGTCGCGGAGGACACACACCGTCCCGCTGCCGGGTGCGGCTCTACGATGAGAGCATGTCCGGACCATCGCTCTCGAGTCGATCCTCGCTCGCCGCACGTCTCGACGCGCTGCCGTTCACGCGGTCGCACCTGCGGGTTCTGACGGGTTCGGGCGTCGGCTGGGCACTTGATGCCATGGACGTGGGCCTCATCTCGTTCATCATCGCCGTGCTCGCCCAGCAGTGGTCGCTGACCCCGGCTGAGACGGGCTGGATCGCCTCGGTGGGCTTCATCGGGATGGCGATCGGCGCCGGCGTGGGAGGCCTGCTGGCCGATCGGCTCGGGCGACGGCAGGTGTTCGCCATCACGCTGTTGATCTACGGCGTGGCGACGGGTGCGAGCGCGCTGGTCGGGGGAGTGGCGATGCTGCTCGTGCTGCGCTTCTTCGTCGGACTCGGCCTCGGCGCGGAGCTGCCCGTCGCCTCGACCTATGTCAGCGAGTTCGCCCCTGCGGCGATCCGGGGCAGGCTCATCGTCATCCTCGAAGCGTTCTGGGCGGTCGGCTGGACCGCCGCGGCCCTCATCGGCTACTTCGTGATCCCGGCCTCGGAGGACGGCTGGCGCTGGGCCTTCGCGCTCGGCGCCATTCCCGCCGTCTATGCGCTGGTGGTGCGGTGGGGTCTGCCCGAATCGCCCCGTTGGCTGGCCTCCCGAGGTCGCATCGCACAGGCCGACCGGATCGTCTCCGCGCTGGAGACGGATGCCGCGCTGCAGCGCACCCAGGCGCCCCGCAAGGAGGCTGTGCCGCAGTCGCTGGCGGTGACCTCGTCCCGTCGGGTGGCGCTGCTGTGGGCGCCGGAGTTCCGTCTGCGCACCCTCAGCGTCTGGACAGTATGGTTCTGCGTGAACTTCGCCTACTACGGGGCGTTCATCTGGATTCCGAGCATCTTGGTCGAGGCCGGATACGACCTGGTGCGGTCCTTCGGTTTCACCCTGCTGATCACGCTCGCGCAGCTGCCCGGGTACGCCGTCGCGGCCTGGCTCATCGAAGTGTGGGGCAGGCGGATCACGCTGTCGGTGTTCCTCGCCGGCTCCGCGATCTCGGCCGTACTGTTCGGTGTCGCCGACAGCGAGTTCGCGATCATCGCGGCCGGCATGGCGCTGTCGTTCTTCAATCTGGGAGCGTGGGGCGCACTGCATGCGGTGACGCCGGAGATCTATCCCACCTCACTGCGGGCGACAGGAGCCGGGTGGGCGGCCGGCATCGGGCGGATCGCCTCGATCATCGCGCCGCTCGTCGTTCCGGTACTGCTCGCCCAGGGCGGCGCGCCACTGGCGTTCGTGGTGTTCTCTGCGTTCTTCGTCATCGCGACGGTCGCGGCGTGGGGGCTCGTCGATCGTCGAGGCGAGGCCCTCGACGATCGCTGACGCGTCGCCAGGCGCTTCGCGACGGTCTTAGGCTGGAGACCATGGCAGAAGTGCGTTTCGTGGCGATCGGAGACTCGTTCACCGAGGGCGTCGGCGACGAGCTTCCGGACGGAACGGTGCGCGGCTGGGCAGATATCGCCGCACAGGGCTGGGCCGACGCCGCCGGCATGACGATCGAGTACGCCAATCTCGCCATTCGCGGGAAACTGGCCTGGCCCATCGTGGAGCAGCAGCTGGAGCCTGCTCTGGCACTGCACCCGACGCATCTGTCCTTCAACGCCGGAGGCAACGACATGCTCCGCCCGAACGCGGACATCGAGCACATCGCCGATGCGTTCTCACGCGTGCTGAGGCGGTGCGACGACGAGGGCGTGCGCCTGATCGTGCTGTCCGGTGCGAACCCCAGCGGCCGCCTGCCGATGGGGAGGATGGTGCAGCGTCGCGGTGATCTGCT
The DNA here is from genome assembly GCA_049646915.1 of Microbacterium sp. Lineage (GTDB taxonomy): Bacteria > Actinomycetota > Actinomycetes > Actinomycetales > Microbacteriaceae > Microbacterium. The sequence goes on along the minus strand of JBARWR010000493.1, from coordinate 28,740 downwards.
GTCCGATGCCGTCGTGCGCAGGATCGCAGACCGTCCAGACGTCTTCCGTGCGCTGAACTGGCCGGATGCGGAGCTCTCGCGCGCGCCGTACTGGTCGGAGGACCGGCTGCACATGAACTCGCACGGCCACCACAGGGTCGCGGCCCGCGTGCTGCACGCACTGGGGTACGAGCCCCCCGCCGAATGGTGGTCGCCGGCATCGCATCCCCCTGCAGGGCCCACGGGCTACGCGTACTACCGGGAGTTCGTCGGGCCCTGGGTGAGGCGCCGGGTCACCCGCACGTCCTCCGGCGATGGACGAACCGCGAAGTACGGCGCATGGGTCGAGAGGGCGCCGCAGTGACCGCGACGGCAGGGCGGCGGATGCCGCGACGCATCATCCAGCTGCTGATCGGACTGTTCCTCTATGGCATCGGCATCGCATTCATCATCCGAGGCGTGCTCGGCGCCGCGCCCTGGGATGTCCTCTCGCAGGGCATCTCCATGCACCTGCCGCTGAGCTTCGGCGTCATCACGATCATCGTCAGCGCAATAGTTCTGCTGGTCTGGATCCCGATCCGGCAGAAGCCCGGCGTCGGAACCATCCTCAACGCGGTGCTGGTCGGCCCGTCTGCCGACATCGGGTTCCTGTGGATCCCGGAGACCGACATCCTCTGGCTGCGCGTGGTCTTCTTCGTCATCGGCCTCACGACACTGGCCGCCGCCACCGGCCTGTACATCGGCGCGCATTTCGGTCCCGGACCCCGCGACGGGCTGATGACGGGGCTTCACCGAGTGACGGGGCGTCCGATCTGGATGGTGCGCACCGCGCTGGAGGTCACCGTGGTCGTGATCGGCTGGCTGCTCGGCGGAATCGTCGGGCTGGGCACCGTCGCCTTCGCGCTACTCGTGGGCCCGATGTGTCAGTTCTTCATGCGGTTGTTCGATGTGAAGGTGCCGCCGCGTTCCGTGCCGACAGGCGGCGAGGATCTCCGCCCGGACGCCGTGACGGGCTGATCATGGACCTCACGGAGATGCAGAAGATCCCCGCGGGGCCTTTCGCCGAGCGTTCCCTGCTGCATGGGCGGGGCGACACACTCGGCAATGCAGCGGATCGGCGCTGGGACATGCTCGATCCCGAACGCTACGATGACTACCACGTGTTCCAGGGCGGCGGATCCGATGACGACGTGCGGAGCGTGCGCGCTTCGGTGCGCTGGGGAGCGGGCCCCGTGTCCATCACGACGATCCCGAGGAGAATCGCATGCCACGCACGATCGACATCATCATCAATCAGGGGCGGGTCGGGGATCGCACGGAAGGTGCGCTTCCCGGCGCGTTGAAGACCGGCCGCGCGCTCGGCGACCTGCTGGCCGTCGATCCGCGGATCGTGGGTACGCCATCGGCATCGACGACCGATGACTGGACGGTGAGCCTGCCGGCCGCATCCGAGACCCTCACCGCGTTGCGTGCAGCGCTGCGAGAGTCCCTCGATGCCGGCCGGCTGCCCGTGCTCGCCACGAACACCTGCGGTGCGAGCGTGGGAACCCTGCCGACGGTCGCCGAGCGCTTCCCGGACGCCGTGGTGCTGTGGATCGACGCGCACGGCGACTTCAACACTCCCGAGACGACGGAGTCCGGCTACCTCGGTGGGATGGTGCTGGCAGCGGCATGCGGGCTGTGGGACAGCGGCCACGGAGCCGGGATCGACCCGCGCCAGGTGATCGTGGTCGGCGGTCGGGACATCGACCCCGCCGAGGCGGAACTGCTCGACAGCAGCGGCGTCACGGTGCTGGCGCCCTCCGAGAGCACGCCCGCTCGGATCGCCGAGCTGGTCGCCGGGCGTGACGTGTGGATCCATGTCGACTGGGATGTGCTGGAGCCGGGCTACATCCCCGCTGCATACCGAGTGGCCGAAGGTCTGCTGCCTCACCAGGTCGCGGCCATCTTCTCTGCACTGCCATCGGACCAGGTGCGCGGTGTGGAGTTCGCCGAGTTCGAGGACGGCGACGCAGAGGTGCCCGCCCGGGTCAGCGTGGAGCTGATCGTGGAGACGTTCCAGGCGCTGGGACTTCAGGAGTGAGGTCGTGCCTCAGCCCCGACGCTTGCGCTCGGGGTCGAGGCCCATGCGGATGCGGGTGCGCTTGCGCTCGACGATGATCATCGTGATGCCCAGCACCCACAGCGGCAGCTGGGTGAGGAACGCCCAGCGGAAGGCTTCCATCGAGTAGGTGGACGGTGTTCCCGCGCCCTGCATGTCGAGCATGAGCCCGATCAGGAAGATCGCGGTGAGGGCTGCCAGAAACCCGCCGGAGTTCGTCACGCCGGTTGCGGTGCTGAGCCGATGGGCGGGATTGTGCGTGCGGGCGTGGTCGAAGGCGATCATGGATGCCGGGCCGCCGGCGCCGAGGCACATGACCAGCGCCACGAGCAGCCAGATCGGGGCAGGCCCCGGCCAGAAGATCACCAGCAGCCACGCGATCACCTGCACCCCGATGCTCGGCAGAACGAGTGCGAGCGAGCGGCGAGTGGGGATGCGGCGGGACAGCTCGCCAAGGACGGGGCCGAGCGCCATGGCGACCACGACGTTCAGCGACAGCAGTCCTGCGGCCGCGGCGTTCGAGAGTCCCTCGCCGGCGGTCAGGAACGGCATGCCCCACAGCAGCAGGAATGCGGTGCCTGCAAACGGCGTGGTGAAGTGCGACCAGAATGCCAGGCGGGTGCCCGGGTGCGCCCAGGCGGCGCGGATGCCGACGCCGGTGTCGATCGACGAGGTGACGACCCGGATCACACCCGTCTCGGTATTGACGGTGACGTCTTCGGCGCGCTCGGGGGGACGGTTGCGCACGATCGCCCAGACGAGGATCGCGAACAGGACCCCAAGGCCGGCGATGCTGCCGAAGGTGATCGTCCACGAGGTGGAGTGCAGCAGTGCTGCCAGCGGGAGCAGCGCCACCAGCTGACCGCTCTGGCCGGCGATGCCGGTCATCTGCACCATCAGAGGTGCACGCTGGGCGGGGAACCAGGTGGCGACCAGACGCAGCACCGCGGGGAAGATCGCGGCATCGCCCGCACCCAGCAGCACGCGGGCGATGATCGCGACGCCGATGCTGGGGGAGACCGCCATCACGAACTGGCCGACCGCCATCAGCAGCATCCCGATCACCATGATCGGGCGCGACCCGAAGCGATCGAGCAGCACGCCGATCGGGATCTGCATGCCGCCGTACACGGCAAGCTGCACCACGGCGAAGAGCGAGAGCGTGGCGGCATCCGCGTGGAACCGCTCGGCAGCATCCACACCGACCGCGCTCAGCGAGCTGCGGTTCACGATGGCCAGGACGTAGGCGGCGACGGCGACCGTCCAGATCAGCCAGGCGCGCCAACCGGGGGCGCTGCGGGGGAGGGGAGTGGTTGTCACTCGTCTCAGATTAGTCTGCGTACGCCGACGGCGATTTCGGATTTCCGTTCGCCGAGGTGCATCCGCCTAGACTCCGCATATGACCGAGACACAGACGAATGCGCGTGGCATCGCGCACGCCTCGATTTCGTGGAGATCGATCATCGCAGCGACCCTCCTCACTGCCGGGACGATCGTGCTCATCTGGCTTGTCGCGGTGCCTTTCGGACCAGTCGTCTGCCCTGCGATCCATCCTGCACCCCGCAACTGCTTCGCCTCCGACCGCGCAGGCGCCGGCCTCATCGCCACAGCTGTCCTCATCACCATCTACGCCGGAACCGCAGCGCTCGCATTGGTCATGCCCCGCCACGGACGCCCGTTCGTGATCGCCGGCGTCACTCTGCTTTCGATCGCCCCGGTCATCACATACCTCGCCGTCGCCTGGATCCCCGGGTTCGCGATCGCGTAGCCTCTCCTGCGATCCCGATCCTTTGGAGCGGGCACCCGTCAATCGCATTTGACGGGAGCGCCGACGGTGATCCGAATGCGCGATTGGGCTACAGCACGGCGGCCAGAATGCGCGCTCTGCCACTGCAGTTGAGCAGGTTGACCCCATCAGCGCCGAGTTCGGTGAGCACGGCCTTTGCGATGCGTAGGGCTGCGAGAGCCGCGGCCGTCATGTCGTCCCGCCGGTGCGCACCGCGACGGTGCGCTCTCCGCGGCGCTCGATTACGGTCGAGTCATGGAGGACATGCCCGATCGCCGCCGCGGCCCGGCGCTGAACGTGCGTCGGGCCGGCGAGTTGTTCGGCCGCGACGTCGTCGTCGATTGGTGCGAGGCACTCTTGCAAGGGGTCGCGCGTGACGATGACGCGCGCTTTCCGGACATCGCCTGGCTGTCCGGCGCGGTCGGCTGGCCGGAGTATTGGGCACGCGTCTGGGGCGCGCGCGGACTGCTCCATATCGGACCGCCTGCGCATCCGGACGTCGTGCTGGAAGCGCTGGATGACGCATCCTGGCGGGTTCGTGAGATGGCGCTCAAGGTCATCACGCGACACGGACTGGACGATGCCGACGGGCGCATCCTCGCTCTTCTGGACGATCCTCGGGAGCGAGTTCGGCTGCAGGCGCTTCGTGCGCTCGGCGTTCCGCCTTCGGCGCGCGACGCGTCGAGGTGACCACTGCGCAACGCACGGCCTAGCTCCGGACCGGACTGTCATGCGCCCACTTCCTGAAGTGCAGACTCGACCAACCCCTCAGACGACTTGGGTATCCCAAGCTGCTCTGACCCGCATCAGCGCGCTGTGCAGTGCATCCGTCGACAGGAATCTCGGGCCGTCCGAGATGTCGACATTGCGTGTCGGATCATCGGTCGCATGCTGTGGGAGGACATGGCAGTGCAGATGCGGCATCCGGTGTCCCATCACGAGGTAGTCCAGCTTCCTCGGCGAGAATGTCGCCTCGATGGTCCGCCCGGCGCGCTGCACATCAGCCCAGAACGCGCTGAGATGCTCGGGGGAGAGGAGGACCAGGTCCGTGACGTGATCCCGGAGGACCACCACGCAGTATCCCGCGTGCGCCTGGTTCCGCGCGAGGCGGACGTGCGTCGTGGCCGTGGAGGCGATGAGCACGCTGTGCTCGTTCTCCTCCACGTGAGCGTCTGCGCACATCCCGCAGGTGTCCGGGGCATGCAGCCGTGCCCACTCGTCATCGCTCCACCACACGGCCTCAGAGTAGCGGTGGCCGGTTGAGTCAGTCATCGAACCGGTAGGGCATGTCCAACGCCGCCCTCAGCTTGAGGGCATAGGGTTCCCTTTCGTCGGGTCCGACCCAGTGCGCCTCCTCGTGCCGCTGGTAGAGACGGTCATCTTCGTAACGCGGAAACACGTGCACGTGCAGGTGCCAGACGTCTTGGTCTCCGACGGGTTCGTTGTGCTCGCGGATGGATGTTCCCTCGCAGTCGTATGCCGTCCGCATCGACGTCGCCACATGCTGAACGAGGTCCCACACCGCGTGCCCCTCGGTCGCAGGCAGGGTAGATGTTCTCGATGTGGGTTCGAGGCATCACGAGCACCGCTCCGGGATTTCCCGGCCACCATTTCGGTGCGATGCGGGCATAGGCGTGCTGTGTCACCGCGACAACGTCGGAGTCGTGATTGTGCTCGTCGAAGACGCCCAACTGGAGAAGGCAGAACGGACAGGCGTAGCCGTCCGGTTCATGTGAGTTCACGGACACGCTTGATCTTCCCACTTCTAGACTGGGCCGCATGCTGACGACACCGCGGCTGCTGCTTCGGCCCCAGGAGCCGATGGATGCCGAGGTGTTCCATCAATTGTGGTCGGAGCGTGATCCGCGTGTGCCGGCCCATCGGCAGTTGGATGTGCAGGGGAGACCCTCCGTCGTCGTGCTCCGTGAGAGCGCCACGCTCATCGGTTACGCGGGCTTGGTCTTCAATGGGAAGGGCGCCGAGGAAGAGCCGGAGATCGCGTTCGAGCTGTTGCACAGCCGCCAGCTGAACGGTTATGCGACCGAGGCGGGCGAAGCCGTCCTCGGTTGGGCGAGGGAGCTCGGACACCGACGGATATGGGCGTCGGTGTGGGACTGGAACGTCGCATCGCGTCGAGTGCTGGAGAAGCTGGGCTTCCGTGACTCGGGCGCGCAGCATCCCATCGCCGAGCACGGCCGTACGATTCTGACCGCGCGCGATCTTTAGCGCGGGTTTCGTCCGAGCTTGCAGAGTCGTGCCAGGCTGGCCGCATGGAGCAGCAGGCGACACCGACGATTAGGCGAAGGACGGGCCGCCGAGGCTGGAGTGATGCGGCATGACCACGCCGGATCGCCTCTACTGGGCGCCGACCGATCACAGGTACCGGCGCTCGGGGATCTCGGTGATCGTCGGCACCGGTGAAGCGTTGTGGGAGCGAGCGACACGTGAGGTGCTCCGTTGGGGTGTCAAGACGGCGAGCGGGTTCGTCGTCGATTCACCTGGACCTGTGTTCCGGGGGGACCGGGTCATGGTGAGGGCGCGATTCCTCACCGTCACTGTGGTCGAGCCCGTGGAGGTCGTCTCCGTCGTCGAAGAGACAGATCGGGTGGGGTTCGCCTACCGCACCTTGCCGGGGCATCCCGCCAACGGAGAAGAGGCATTCATCGTGAGTCGTGAGGGCAACGAGGTCAGGCTCACCGTGCGCTCACTGACACGGCCGGCGCCACAGCAGCCTTGGAGGTCCCTCTTCCCGTTGCTGCGCCTCGTTCAGCTGGTCGCGAGACGCCGGTATCTGCGGGCGCTGCGGTGAGGAGCGTGATGTCCCTGGGGTCCACCTGCGTGGCCAGGACTTGCGTGTCGGTCATTCCTGCTCCTGGGTTGCGAACTTGAGGGTGATGTAGGGGAGGTGCTCTCGAGGGACGACTGCAGTCAGCGTGCCCCCATTCTCGAGCTTCGCGCCGATGGCGTACACGAACGGGTCGGTGTCGATCATGGCGCCCGTGACAGCATCGCCGTCCACGACGAGCTGGACGCCATGTCTGACCACGCGTTCCGAGGTGAGGGCGGGGGAGTCCCAGTCCTGGATGCCGAGCCCGAGCAGCTCCCGGAACTGGTTCATCAGGATGTGGTTGGCGTGGTCGACGAGCAGCCTGTCCAGCGTCGTGACCTCCGACTCGTCACGGTGCCAGGTGGTTCTCACGGCGTCCATGAGATGCGGATACCGCATCCGCTCGACTTCCTCGATCAACCAGGAAGGACGGGGCCAGGGCGGGACTTCGTCAAGAGCGCGGCGCGTGGCGTCGTCGAGCTCTGCGAAGTTCACCGGGTCCGATCTGTCGTCCGGGTTCCGCCACAGAATCGAAGAGACCGCGGAGGTCATCGTGTAGAAGCCAGCACCGTCTGATCCGGTGCTGAGGCTGACATCGGTGAGCTCCAGCGACCGTTGCCCGACGAGGTCGACCACCGGTAGAGGCATGGCCTTGAGTGCTTCAGCCCGCTCGAGCCGAGGATCTGGTGCATCTTCAGGGAGGATTCCTGCGAACTCCATCTCCTCATCCTGACCCAGGTCGCGTGTGCCGACAAGAGCTCTTAATCTGGATCACCGACGCCGGTTTGCCGTCGATGAGTCCGCACCACGAGGTGTTGGCGTAGTTTCAACAACGTGCACGGAGTGGGGATGTTGCTTTACATACTGACATAATGTGCATTATCGGTCATTCCGAATCGACGCTCGTATTGATCGCGGGGATCCCGAACTGATCCCATGCAGCCAACAGCTCCCGATTGCCGGAGACGCCGATCACCTCATCAGACGACAATCTCATCGCGCTGACTGCATGCATGGCGTCGTACCCTGTGAGCCCTGCGTCGCGAGCAATATCAGCCGCTCCGCGCACAAGGCTGTCGTCGACCTCAACGACTGTCATGTCGATCCAGAGTTCCTCCAGCACACCCATCGCCAGCTGGTGCGTCTCTTCCGAGATGCGTGAGCCTCGTGCGGCCGATGCAAGGGCTGCGGCGACTTCGGCATACGCCAGACGCGATGAGGCCTTGATGGTCGCGCCGTCCCACAGCTCACCGCAGCGCCCTGAACTCGGCTCTGCGATCGTCAGCGGAACGATGGCCGAGGAGTCGAAGTACAAGATCATCGGCGCCGTTCAGTGATGAGATCGCTCACGAGCACGCCCGGTGGAACTGCGACAGGGTTCGGTCGCCTCGTGCGCGCAATCTGCGCAGGCGTGACAAGGCCCTGTGCGATCAGCTGCTCCAGCCCGCTGGGTCTGTCATATGAGACAAGTCGCGCAACCGCCTTGCCGTGGTCGGTCACCACGATCTCCTGACCGTCGCGCGCTGCCGCCACATAGCGGCTGAGTCCGTCACGCAGCTCCCGGATGCCTACATTCATCGCTCCCCCGATATTTGTGGCGCTTTTTCTACCTCAATTGTAGCCCATGGCGGTCCTGCAGAGCTAGACGAGCCCGACCGCTATGAGGTGCGCGCTCTGGTCGCGGATGCCGGGAACGTCGGATGCTGCTCGTGCCAGCACCAACGCAGCATCGCGGATGTCGCCGTCGATTTCGGCTTCGCCCTCGAGAAACATGCCACCTGGGCCTTCGACGCCAGCCACTCGGATCACTGTCATGCCTGCCGACTCCAGCTCCGCCTGCAGTTCCTCAGCGGTGTGGAAATGTCCGGCGGGAAATCGCAGGCCCGAGCCCGGGGTTCCCTCGGCAATCAAGGCCGCCCACTCCCCCGGAATCGGCGACGGCACAGTCCGACCCAGCGACGCCGCGCCGAACGCGACATATCGTGAAAGCCCCGCAGCGAGCACGACACCACCAGACCGCACCACGCGTGCTGCCTCACGCAACGCCCTGAGCCTGTCCTCACGCGAAGAGAGGTGGTACAGCGGCCCGAGCATGACCACCGCGTCGAAGGAGTCGTCCGGGAACCGCAGATCGCGAGCATCGCCGACGGATGCGGCCACGCCGACAGCCTGCGCCTGCTCGACGTGTCGGGGCACAGGATCGATCATCTCGACCGCGAGTCCGGCATCCATCAAGGCTCGTGAGTGGATGCCCGCGCCACCGCCGACATCCAGGACGCGCCCGCTCCGCACATGCTCACGGATGATCTGCTGCGTGCGCTGGAACTCCAGCGGACCCTGGGCCGACCGCGTCGTCAGCCGGACGTGCTCGTCGAACACCTCGCCGTAGTACGTCTGGATACACGCATCGATGTCGTCCTGATCGGGCATCCTCACGCCCCGACGTATGCCGCGAGGTGCTGACCGGTGAGGGTCGAACCGTCCGCCATGAGATCCGCAGGCGTGCCCTCGAACACGACACGACCTCCGTCGTGTCCGGCACCGGGGCCGATGTCGATGATCCAGTCCGCGTGCGCCATCACCGCCTGGTGGTGCTCGATGACGATCACGGTCTTTCCCGAGTCCACCAGCCGATCGAGCAGTCCGAGGATCTGCTCGACATCCGCCAGGTGCAGACCGGTCGTCGGCTCGTCGAGCACGTAGACGTCCCCCTTCTCCCCCATCTGGATGGCCAACTTCACGCGCTGGCGCTCACCACCAGACAGCGTCGACAGCGGCTGACCGAGAGACAGATAGCCCAGGCCCACATCCTCGAGCCGGCTGAGGATCGCGACGGCAGCCGGGATCTTCGACTCCCCGTCCGAGAAGAACTCGCGGGCCTTCGAGACGGGCAGATCCAGCACCTCAGTGATGTCCAGCCCGCCCAGTCTGTACTCGAGCACACCTGCCTGAAAACGCTTGCCGCCGCAGTCCTCGCACGGGGTCTGGATCGTATCCATGAAGCCGAGCTCGGTGACGATCACGCCTGCGCCCTTGCACGTCGGGCACGCTCCTTCTGAGTTCGCACTGAACAGCGCCGGCTTCACGCCGTTCGCCTTTGCGAATGCTTTGCGGATCGGCTCCAGCATCCCGGTGTAGGTGGCCGGATTGCTGCGACGCGATCCCTTGATGGCGCTCTGGTCGATCGAGACGACGCCCTCGCGCGGCGAGACGGAGCCGTGGATCAGCGAGCTCTTGCCTGAGCCCGCGACACCCGTCACGACGGTGAGCACGCCGGTGGGGATGTCGACGTCCACATCCTGCAGGTTGTTCGCCGAGGCCCCGCGGACCTCGATCGCACCCGATCCGGAACGCACCGAGTCCTTCAGCGATGCACGGTCGTCCAGGTGCCGGCCCGTCAGCGTTCCGCTGGCGCGCAGGCCCTCCACGGTGCCCTCGAAGCAGATCTCGCCTCCGGCGCTCCCGGCACCGGGGCCGAGATCCACGACGTGATCGGCGATCTCGATCGCCTCGGGTTTGTGCTCCACTACCAGCACGGTGTTGCCCTTGTCGCGCAGTTCGCGCAGAAGCGTGTTCATCCGCTGGATGTCATGCGGATGCAGACCGATCGTCGGCTCGTCGAACACGTAGGTGACGTCCGTCAGCGAGGACCCCAGGTGCCGCAGCAGCTTGATCCGCTGTGCCTCTCCCCCACTCAGCGTGCCCGATGGTCGATCCAGGCTCAGGTACCCGAGCCCCAGTGCCACGAAGGAGTCGAGATTGGCGCTCAGCGCCGTCAGCAGCGGGCCCGCGCCGGCGAGGTCCAGGCCCCGCACCCACTCCGCCAGATCGGTGACCTGCATCCGACACGCGTCGGCGATGCTGACGCCCGCGATCTTCGACGAGCGCGCACCCTCCGTGAGCCGGGTGCCGTCGCACTCCGGACACGTGGCGAATGTCGCGACCTGCTCGACGAAACGGCGGATGTGCGGCTGAAGCGCATCCACGTCCTTCGACAGCATCGACTTGGTGATCTTCGGGATCAGCCCCTCATAGGTGATGTTGATGCCGTTGATCTTGACCTTGGTGACCTCGCCGTAGAGGAACAGCTGACGCTGCTTGTCGGTGAACGCCGCGATCGGCTTGTCGGCGGGATAGAAGCCCGATCCCGAGAACTGCTTCACCATCCAGCCATCGGCAGTGTAGCCGGGCACCATGATGGCACCGTCGTCCAGGGACTTGGACTCGTCCACGACCTGCGCCAGATCGATATCGGAGACCGCACCCCTGCCCTCGCAACGGGGGCACATACCGCCCAGGTAGATCGCATCCTTGACGATCTTCTTCTCGCCCTTGGGGCCGGTCATCACCCCGCTGGCCTTCTGCGTGGGGATGTTGAACGAGAATGCGGTCGGGCCGCCGATGTAGGGCTGACCGAGTTTGGAGAACAGGATGCGCAGCATCGCATTGGCATCCGTCACGGTGCCGACCGTCGAGCGCGGGTTCGCGCCCAGTCGCTCCTGATCGACGATGATCGCCGTCGTCAGACCCTCCAGCACATCCACGTCGGGGCGCGGCACGGAGGGCATGAAGCCCTGCACGAAAGCGCTGTAGGTCTCATCGATCAGGCGCCGGGACTCCGCGGCGATCGTGTCGAAGACCAGTGAGCTCTTGCCGGAGCCCGACACCCCGGTGAAGACGGTCAGGCGCCGCTTGGGAAGAATGACGCTGACGTCCTTGAGGTTGTTCTCCCGTGCCCCTTCGACGCGGATGCGGTCGTGATTGTCGGCGGTGTGCGCCATGGGAGACCTTTCGCTCACGCGGACTGCTGCAGACGCACCATATTGCCAGCCGGGTCACGAAACGCGCAGTCCCGCAGCCCGTAGGGTTGGTCGATCGGCTCCTGCACGACATCCGCGCCCTTCGCCTCGATCTCCGCGAATGCGGCATCCACGTCCGTGCTCTCCAGCACGATGCCCGCGTAGCTGCCTTTCGCCATCAACTCGAGGATCGTCGAGCGCTCGTCGTCGTTGATGCCGGGGTCCACCGCGGGCGGCGTCAGGACGATCGCCGTGTCGGGCTGGTCCACAGGTCCGACGGTGATCCACCGCATCCGGCCCTGTCCGACATCCATCCGCACCTCGAAACCGAGCATGTCACGGTAGAAGATGACCGACTCCTCGGCGTCGGTGTGCGGAAGGAAGCTCGCTTTGATCGTGATGTTCATGACGGTGACGCTACCCGGATGCCTGCCGCCGCGCTTCTCGATTCCTGATCGGTCTGGTCGCCTGCTTCTCCAGCCACGAGGGTATTCCCGGACCGTGACCGGGATCCGCCTTGTATGCGCTCGGCGGCATGCCCACCAGTTCGGCGAAGCGCGTGCTGAAGGTGCCCAACGAGGAGAAGCCGACCTCGAAGCACACCTCCGTGACGGAGAGATCACCGCGCCGCAGCAGAGCCATCGCACGCTCGATGCGCCGGGTCATCAGATAGGAGTATGGAGACTCCCCATAGGTCTGCTTGAAGCGGCGGCTGAGATGGCCGGCAGACATATGAGCCCCTTGCGCGAGCGACTCGACATCCAGCGGACGGGCATACTCGCGGTCGATCCGGTCCCGCACCCGGCGAAGCGCGACCAGTTCCCGGGATCTGTCATCAGATGCGTTCGGATGCCGGGCCACAGGGCAATCGTCGCATGCGGCGCGACCGCACCGCACCCGTTCGAGGATCGCACCCCACCGCCACGACCCCAGCCGTTATGCTGACGACATCGCCCGAGCTTCCGAGAAAGGCCCGTCATGACCGACGCATCCACGCACGCGAAGTCATTCCTCTCCCTCATCCGCACGTCGTTGGCCGTCTCCGGCATCATCATGCTGGTGCTCGGTCTGTTCATCCTGATCTGGCCGGGCAAGACGGCGATGTTCTTCGCAGGGATCATCGCGGTCTATCTGATCGTCCAGGGACTCGTCTACATCGGCACCGGCGTCTTCTCGAAGAGCGACGGCGGCTGGTCGCGCATCGGCCACATCGTGCTCGGGCTGCTGTACGTCGCCGGCGGAATCCTGGCGTTCGTGAACCTGTTCGCCTTCACCGCGACGCTCGTGCTGTTCATCGGGATCATGCTCGGCATCACCTGGATCATCGACGGCGTCGTCGCCCTCTCGCTGTTGAATCACGGCAGCTCGCGGGTGTGGACCATCGTGTACGCGATCCTCAGCATCGTCGCCGGCGTGATCCTGCTGCTGTCACCGTTCTATGTCGCCATCTTCTGGTGGCTGACAGGAATCGCGCTGGTGGCGCTCGGAATCCTTCAGATCGTGCGTTCGATCACACTCCGCAAGGATGCGGCGACACTCACTCAGGGATGAAGCCCGAGGTGTCGCCGATGAGGCGGGTGTTGTCGGCGGGAACGGGATCGACGGCTGCCTGAGCGACCTCGGCCGCGAACTCGGACACGTTGTAGAGCCTGCCCGCCGACTCGCGACGACCCGCGATCGCACCGGGGTTCGCGCGCTCGAGAAGCGTCGCGGTGATGGTGCCCTCGATCATGTCACCGGAGACGACGGTGAAGCCGATCCCCTTCTCGGCGAGACCGGGGATCAGCTCGCGCAGCGCGTCCTCACCGGCGCGCTTCGACTTGGCCACCGGCTCGTACTCGGGCATGGTCGGCGTCGTGCGGATGAAGTGCGCCTGGTGGCTGGTGACGAAGACGACGCGTGCACCATCGCCCATCAGCGGTTCGCCGGCCTGCAGCACGTTCACCTGCGCGTCGCGGTTGAGGACGAGCGCATAGTCCTCCGCCACGCCGGATTCCATGCCGCCCGATGCATTCAGCACGAGAACATCGAGACGACCGAACTCGGCTCGCACCTGGTCGAACATGTCGGTGACGGATGCCGGGTCGGTCAGATCCGCGCCGACGACGAGCACCCGACGACCCAGCGAACGCAGCTCGTTGGCGAGCTTCTCGGCGCGCGGCGCCTTGTTGCGGAAGTTGATGACGACGTCTGCGCCGGCCTCGGCGAAGTAGCGGACGGTGTCGGCGCCGATGCCTCGGGACGATCCGGTGACGAGTGCCACCTTGCCGTCGAGCGAGCCGGCGGGGAGAATCTGGGTCATTTCTGACTCCTCGTAGTGCGCGGGTGATCGCTCGGTTGGCGACCGTCCAAGCCTACAACGGAGGTGCCGCTGACCTACGGGAACAGCCCGTGATAGGTTGACCGCAGGAGGGCGCATGAACGGTCTGGAAGCGGTGCTCGCGGGTATGGAGCAATGGGCGTGGATCGGCTGGATCGTGCTCATCGCGCTGTTCCTGGTGATCGAGATGCTCACCCTGGACTTCACCTTCCTGATGCTGTCGTTCGGCGGCGCCGTCGGCCTCGTCACGGATCTGGTCGGCCTGCCGATCTGGGCGCAGGTCATCATCGCCGCTGTCGCCGCGGCGGGCTTCATCTTCTTCCTGCGGCCACCACTGCTGCATCGGCTGCACCGCGGCGAGGATCCCACCAAGTCGAACGTCGATGCGCTTCTCGATCTGCGCGGAACCGTCCTTCAGGACATCACCGAGATCTCCGGTCAGGTCAAGCTCAGCAACGGTGACACCTGGACCGCGCGCAGTGCCGATGGCACGGCGATCATCCGAGGCAGTCGCATCGCCGTCTCGCAGATCAGCGGCGCCACCGCCATCGTCCGCCCCGTCACCGAATAGGAGCATTGATGGACGACTCCACGTTCATTCCCTCAGCGATCGCCTGGATTCTGGCGGTCGCCGTCATCATCTTCGTGCTTGTCACGCTCGCGCGATCCGTTCGAATCATTCCGCAGGCCACGGCCGGTGTCGTCGAGCGGCTGGGCCGTTACCACAAGACGCTCACGCCCGGTCTGAACCTGCTGATCCCGTTCATCGACCGGCTGCGGCCGCTGATCGACATGCGCGAGCAGGTCGTCTCGTTCCCGCCGCAGCCGGTGATCACCGAGGACAACCTGGTGGTCTCGATCGACACTGTCGTCTACTTCCAGGTGACGGATGCCAGGGCTGCGACCTACGAGATCGCCAACTACCTGGGCGCGGTCGAGCAGCTCACCACCACCACGCTGCGAAACGTCGTCGGAGGACTGAACCTCGAAGAAGCCCTGACCAGCCGCGATGAGATCAACGGCCAGCTTCGCGTCGTGCTCGACGAGGCAACCGGCAAGTGGGGAATTCGCGTGTCCCGTGTGGAGCTGAAGGCGATCGACCCGCCCGTGTCCATCCAGGACTCGATGGAGAAGCAGATGCGTGCCGAGCGCGAGCGCCGCGCCACGATCCTGACCGCCGAGGGCTCGAAGCAGTCGCAGATCCTCGAGGCGGAGGGCCAGCGGCAGGCGGCGATCCTCAAGGCCGAGGGCGACAAGCAGGCGGCCGTGCTACGTGCCCAGGGTGAGGCCGAGGCTATCCAGAACGTGTTCGCGTCCATTCACGAGGGCCGGCCGGACGACAAGCTCCTCGCCTACCAGTACCTGCAGATGCTGCCGAAGATCAGCGAGAGCTCGTCGAGCAAGCTGTGGATCATCCCCAGCGAGCTCACCGAGGCGCTCAAGGGGATCGGCAGCGCCTTCACGCCGCGCCCGGGTTCGGCATCCGCCGACTCGCGGCCGGACGCGTGACGCATCCGTTCTTCTCCGGAACGCGGCACCCGCGGGTCTTCGCCCATCGCGGCCTGGTGCCCGTCGGCGACACGTCCCTGTGGGAGAACACGGCGGGCGCTTTCGCGGCGGCCCAGGCTGCGGGTGCCGAGTACATCGAGACCGACTGTCAGGTGACAGCTGACGGCGACGTCATCCTGTTCCACGACGACACCGTCGAACGGCTCACCGGCGACCCGCGACCGGTCTCCTCGATGCGCACGCTGGAGCTGGAGCGTGTTTTCGCCGAACACGGCGGACTGATGACGGTGGCGGACGCGCTCGACGCATTCCCGGACAGTCGCTTCAACATCGACGTGAAGACGCCCGCTGCCGCCGGGCCGATCGGTGCACTTCTGGCGCCGCACACCCATCGCGTGCTGGTCACCAGCTTCTCCGACCGCAATCGCCGCGCGGCCCTGCGATCGATCATGCAGGCCGGTGCCACGCTGCCGCCCGCGACCTCGGGCGGCAGCCGCACGATTCTCGCACTGCGAACGCTCTCGGTGCCACGCCTCTCCCCCGCTCGACTCCTGCGCGACGTCGACGCCGTGCAGATCCCGCAGCGGCACGCCGGGATCCGGGTGCTGACTCCGTCGCTGCTGCGCGCGGCGCACACCGTCGGCGTCGAGGTGCATGTGTGGACGGTCAACGACGCCGACGCGATGCAACGGCTCATCGCCGCCGGTGTGGACGGCATCGTCACCGACCGCGCAGACCTCGCGCTGAAGACCATCTGAGCGCTCAACTGAGCGGAGCGCTGGGATTCCCCTGTGAGTTCCTCGCGGAACCAGCTCCCGTGGATGAAGCGCACAGGCGCGACCGTTATACCTGACAGCGACGAGAGGACCACACAATGGCAGATCGCAGCCTTCGCGGCATCCGGCTGGGTGCCCAGAGCCTTCAGAGCGAAGAGGGAGTCGTGTTCATGGAACGCCGCTCCACTTCGTACAAGTGCGAGTGCGGCCACGAGACGACCCTGATGTTCTCGGCCGAGGCCGAGCCGCCGCAGACCTGGGAGTGCCGCGCATGCGGCGCCGAGGCCGTGCTGCAGGTCGACGGTGCCTCGGTGAAGCTCGAGGAGAGTGACCAGAAGGCGGCTCGTACGCACTGGGACATGCTCCTGGAGCGCCGCAGCCGGGACGAGCTCGAGGAGCTCCTCGAGGACCGTCTCGCTTACGTGCGTGCACGTCGCGGGTCGGGAGACGACCCCACTCGCGAGCGCGTCGGCGCCTGAGTCAGCGTCGCCGCCACGCCATCAGGCCGGCGGCGACCAGTGCTCCGGGTCCTGTGACCAGCAGCAGGAGCTGCAGCCAAGGTCCCAACAGCACACCCGCCGTGAGGCCGGAACGCAGTTCGACATCTTCGAGCAGCGCTCCGGCCTCATCCGCGTTCAGACCCGCGACCGTCGACCCGTCGGGCCGAATCATCTGACTGGTGCCCACGGTCGAGACGTTCACCACGCTCCGGCCCGTCTCGATGGCGCGCATCCGTGCGAAAGAGAGCTGCTGCAGGTTCTCCGCGGTCTCGCGGAAGTCGGCGTTGTTCGTCTGGAAGACCAGCACCTGCGCGCCGTCCTGCACGCTCTCGCGGATGACCTCGTCGTAGATGACGTCGAAGCAGATCGCGAGGCCGACTCCCACATCGCCGACCGTCACCAACGGGGCATTCGTCCCCGGCGTGTACTCACGACCGATCAGTCCGATCAAGTCGGGGGCGAGCGCGTTGAAGAACGGTCGATCCGGCACGTACTCCCCGAACGGCACCGGGTGCCGCTTGTCGTGCAGCTGCTCGGCAGTGCCGTCGGAGGTCCACAGGAACGAGGTGTTGAAGTACTGCTCACCGCGCTTCGTGGCCGTGTTCGCCAGCAGCGGCGCATCCATGGAGGTGACGACGCGCGTAAGCCGACGTGCCGTCGACGGATCCCGGAACGGGTCGTAGTCGACGCCGCCCTCGGGCCACACGATCAGGTCGGCCTTCCGACCCTGGAGCTTCTCGGTCGCCGACATCTGCGCGTCGATGACGCCGTAGTCCACGCGCTCGTCGAAGTACCCGGTGGCGCCGTTGCCCTGCACTGCCGCGATCCGCATCGACCCGGCATCCGTCGTCGGGAACAGCGGGACGAACAGCATCACCAGCACGGTCACGACCAGCGGTGCGAGACGGAGCGGACGATGCCAGGCACGCAGCCGCACCGCCTCGATCGTGAGCGCCACGATGAACACCAACAAGAAGCTCAGCCCGCTCACTCCGAGCCACGAGGCGACCGGCGCGAACGGTCCCTCGGCCTGAGTCATGCCCAGTCTCGCCCAGGGGAAGCCGCCGTAGGGCCAGTTGCCCAGAAGCAGCTCGTGCACGGTCCACAGGGCCGCGACGATGGCCGGGAGCAGCACCGTTCGAGCTCTCGGCCAGATACGCGGCACCCACCGGCAGGCCAACGTGATCAGCACCAGGGAGACACCGGTGAGGGCACCCTCGAGCACGCTCAGCGCGATCCATGGCACCGGCCCGAGGTAGCGCGCGGTCCACGACACGAGGAGCGAGAAGAACACGATCCCATAGACCGAGCCGATCAGCAGCGCTGCCCACGTCCGGCGTCCCTCCAGCGAGATGAGGACGAGAGCGACGGCCACCAGCGCCAGCGGCCAGACAGCCGCGGCGGGGAACGCCAGATTCATCAGCAGCCCCGCCACCGCCGCCATCCAGGCGGCAGCCCACAGCGGCACGAGCGGGCGCGGGGGTTCCTTGATCCCGTTCGCACGCACGATCACACCGCCGCGTAGGCGACGATGCCGCGTCGCACGCCGTCCAGGGCACGTCGCGCCGTGCGGGCCAGCTCTCCGTCCTCGGCGACGATGGAGAGCTGATCCAGCAGATCGATGGTCTGCTTCGCCCAGCGCACGAAGTCACCGGCCGCCATGTCGGCGTTGATCAGGACGCGATCCAGGGTGCCGCCGCGCGCCCAGGAGTGCATCGCTGCGGCCAGGCCGGGCGCCAGCGGCTCAGTGCGCGGCAGCGAGTAGTCGTGCTCGATGTCGTCCAGTTCGGCCCACAGGCGGGTGGTGGCGTCGTACGCGATGCGGAAGGCTCCGCGAGGCAGGCCCCGCTCCCCCGTGCTCTGCTCGTCGCGGCGCGGCTCGTACACCAGGCAGCTGGCCATCGCCGCCAGCGACGGGGCGTCGAGGGCGCGCCACAGGCCCTGACGCAGCGACTCGGCCACGAGCAGATCGCGTTCGCCGTAGATGCGACGCATGGTGCGCCCGGCCTCGGTGAGTCGGAGATCGTCGCCGGAACCGTCGAGATAGTCGACGACCTGCAGCACGTCGATCACGCGGTCGAAGATGCGCGCGACGGTGCCGGTACGGCTATCGATCTGCCTGCGGATGCGATCGGTGTCGCGCTTGAGACTGAAGTACCGCTCCGACCAGCGCGCGTGGGCTTCGCGATCGGGGCAGCTGTGGCAGGGGTGGCGCTGCATGCGGTTGCGCAGACTCTGGATCTTGCGCATCCGCTTGTCCCGGGCGACGCGCGAGCCGCCGGCGTCCTTGCGGTTCTTCTTCTCAAGGTCGCTGAGTTCGCGGCGCAGTGCCGCGTACTCGAGGAAATCGCCGTGTTCGCAGTGCATGGCCTTCTGATAGCCCTGCAGTGACTCCTCGGCATCCTTGACCTTCTTCGCCAGCCCCACGACCGCACGGTCGGCCTGGAACTGCGCGAACGAGGATTCGAGGATCTCCCGCGCTCTGGTGCGGCCGAATCGGTCGATCAGGTTGACCGCCATGTTGTAGGTCGGACGGAAGCTCGAATTCAGCGGGTAGGTGCGGCGGGATGCCAGGGCCGCGACGGCCTGCGGGTCCATGCCCTCGGTCCATTGGACGACGGCGTGGCCCTCCACGTCGATGCCGCGACGGCCCGCGCGCCCGGTGAGCTGGGTGTACTCCCCCGACGTGATGGCGACGCGTGCCTCGCCGTTGAACTTCTCCATCTTCTCCAGGACGACCGTTCGAGCGGGCATGTTGATGCCGAGTGCGAGGGTCTCGGTGGCGAAAACGGCCTTGACGAACTTGAGCCGGAACAGCTCCTCGACGACCTCCTTGAAGGCCGGGAGCATGCCGGCGTGGTGTGCGGCGACGCCGCGCTCGAGGTTGTCGCGCCACTCCCAGAAGCCCAGCACGTCGAGATCCTCGTCCTGCAGGGAACGCGTGCGCTCCGTGACGATCTCGCGGATCTCGTTCCGCTCCTCCTGTGTGGTCAGGCGGAGGCCGGCTCGTCGCACCTGCTGCACCGCGGCGTCGCAGCCTACGCGGCTGAAGATGAAGAAGATCGCGGGCAGCAGATTTGCCCGCTCCAGCAGCTGCACGACGTCGGGACGGTCCATGCGCTCGATGCGGCGAACGTTCGCGGCCCGCACGGGCCGTTTGCCTCCGCGCGGCGGTCGGTGAGCCTGCCGGCCCGCGTGCCTGCTGCTGTTGTACTCCTGCGCCCGGCGGTTCTCGTCGTACCGCGAACCCGTGGATGAGCGGATGCGGAACAGCTCCTGATTCACCTGAGCCGTGGCGACCCCGGCTCGATCGTCGAAGAGCGGAAGCAGGTCATCCCGCACCAGAACGTGCTGCTCCAGCGGCACGGGGCGGGTCTCGGAGACGATGACATCGGTGTCGCCGCGGACGGTGTCGAGCCAATCGCCGAACTCCTCGGCGTTCGAGACCGTGGCGCTGAGCGAGATGAGGCGCACGTCCTGCGGAAGATGCAGGATCACCTCCTCCCAGACCGGTCCGCGGAAGCGGTCGGCCAGGTAGTGCACCTCGTCCATGACGACGTAGCGCAGGCCGCGCAGCGCGTCGGAGTCGGCGTAGAGCATGTTGCGCAGGACCTCAGTGGTCATGACCACGACGCGCGCGTTGCCGTTGATGTTCGTGTCGCCCGTGAGCAGACCCACCTGATCGGCGCCGTACACCTCGACCAGCTCACGGAACTTCTGATTCGACAGCGCCTTCATCGGCGTCGTGTAGAAGGCCTTCTCTCCCGGCATCTGCATGGCGAGATGGATGGCGAACTCGCCGACGATGGTCTTCCCCGCCCCCGTGGGCGCGGCGACCAGGACGCTGCGCCCGCTCTCCAGAGCGTGGCAGGCCGCGACCTGGAACGGATCCAGTTCGAAGCGCTGCCGGGCCGCGAACTTCTGCGTCTGAGGATGCTGAGCGGCCGCCTGCGCCGCCGCATAGCGCTCAGCGGGCGAGGTCATGCGGCGAGATGGTCTGGGTCGAGACCCGAGGCGATCTGCTTCTTGCGCTTACGGCGATCGAAGAAGAGCGACACGAAGGCCGCCGCGAAGTACAGCACGATGAGGATGCCTGCCAGCATCAGCATCGAGCCGATGTCCGCTGCCGGCGTCGCGACCGCCGCGAACAGCGCCGCGACGAGCACCGCGATCCGCCATCCCTTCAGCATCGCCTTGCCGCTGATCACGCCAGCCAGATTCAACGCGACCATGAACACGGGCAGCACGAAAGATATGCCGATGACGAGAACGAACTTCAGGATGAAGTCGTAGTAGTAGTCGGAATTGAAGAAGTTCTTGCCGACTTCGGGGACGAAGTTCGACATCACCTCGATCACGTGCGGTGCCACGAGTACGGCGACGTAGCCGCCGGCGAAGAACAGCGGGATCGCCGCCCCGACGAACGCGACGGTGTACTTGATCTCCTTCTTGGTCAGACCGGGCATGATGAACGCCCAGATCTGCCACATCCACACCGGTGCCGACAGCAGCAGGCCGATGGACAGCGCCATCCGGATGCGCAGATTGAATCCGGATGCGATGCCAGTGAACATCAGTTCAGCGAAGCCTTCTCCGCGCTTCTCGTCGATCATCCGGATCGGCTCGGTGAGGAAGTTGATCACCGGATCCGTGATGATGAACGCGATGACCATACCTGCGGCGAGACCGATCACCGCGATGATCAGGCGACGACGAGCCTCGCGAAGGTGCTCGCCCAGCGACATCCGCCGATCGCGCTTCCCATCAGCAGAAGGCGCGTCGACGCTCAGTTCCGTCACGACCTACGAGGCGCGAGGCGGTGTGTCCTGATCGGCAGGACGCTCAGCCGTGGAGGCCGCGGTTCCGGCCGCCGGGGCCGCAGTGCCGGTCGACGTCGCCGTGGTGCCGTCTGCTGCGGTGGCATCCGTGTCGTCGTCGCTCTTCATGGCCTTCATCTCGCCCTTGAAGACACGGGCGGACTGGCCGAGGCTCTTCGCCAGCGCAGGCAGCTTCGCCGCGCCGAACAGAAGCAGGATGATGATCAGAATGATCCACAGGTGCGGGCCTGCGAAGAGATTGCCCATGGAGTACTCCTCTTGTGGGTCGGGATTCGGTTCAGTCTACCCGCGCATCGGGTGCATGTGGTCCACCGTACAGGTCGAGTCCGGACGCCGCCCAGTCGCGCGTGGCAGACCGGGCGATGGCGGGTTCGAGCACCTCGAGGGCGCCACCGAACTTCGCCGCGATCCGCTTGATTCCGCGTGGATCCGCCATGCCGATCCGCATCGTCACCACGCCGTCCTGACGCGCGAGCTCCTCATGTGCGAAGGCACCGAGCAGCGGGATGAGACGTTCCGGGAGCCGAACGATGACGTGCCCCGACGCAGCCTGCGAGCCGAACTCCGCGGGCACCGCCGCATCGGCGTGGGTGATCGCGATGTCGGTCAGCTGCGCATCGCTGACCCGATCCAGATGGAAGGTGCGCATCGCCTTGCGCAGATGACACCAGCCCTGCAGGTACCACTGTCCGTTGGTGATCAGGATCTGCGCCGGGTCGACCGTGCGCGTCGTGGGCTCGGCATCCGGTGCCTGATAGCGGAATGCGACAGCGACTCCGTCGTGCAGGGCCCGGGACACCACGTTCTGCACCTCGCTGACCGTCACCGGGGCGACGACCAGGTCCGGGGGCGCGTCCGCGGATCCCCGGGAGAGCTTGGCGATGAGACCCGAGACGAGACCGGAGTCGGCGACCGCGGGCACCGCCGCGACCATCTGCAGGCCCGCCAGCAGCGCTGCGGCCTCGCGGGCCGTGAACCGCGGCACGCGGCGCAGCGCGACATCGTTGGTGATCTCGATGATGTCGTGCTCGTCGAGCAGCTCCCAGTCGATGTCGAACATCTCCTGCGGCAGCTGCCAGTAGCCGGAGTCGCCGGGCAGCCCGATGACGGTGAGCTTCTCCACCATCGAGCGCATCTCGCGCGGCGTGACGCCGAACTCGCTCGCGGCCTCGTCCAGCGTGACCTGCCCGCGCTCCAGAAGGTAGGGAACGAGCGTCAGATACAGGCGCACGCGGTCGCCGGCGAGCAGCGGTGCGGATGCCGCGTTCATGGGCGCTCCTCGGAGTGCGCGGAGACGATGGCCTGCAGGCGCGCGATCACGCTGGCGCGCAGATCATCGGGCTCCACCACCCGCACCTCGGGGCCGTAGGTCGCCAGCTCGTCGGCGAAGATATGCCGGTCCACGTACGGGACCCGCATGCCCTGAATCGCCGGAGTGGACCGCCGGCCCAGACGCAGCGCGGCCTCGGTGCCCGGGGTGACCTCCAGCAATGCGCTCTGCGACGCTGCGACGGCGGCAAGGCCCGACAGCGCCCGCTCGGCGGCGCCGTCGCGCAAGGCGGGATCGAACGTCTGCCCGGTGACCTTCACGTCACTGACGATGCGGCTCAGCAGGAAGGTGCGCTCGCCTTCGGCATCCACGTCGACGCCGAAGAGATGCCAGCGCGCCTCGTACTCCACCAGGGCGAGCGGCTGAACGCGACGACGCGTCGACGACGCCTCCCCCGGCTTCAAGTAGTCGAACACGGTCACGCGACTGCGCTCGATGCCTTCCTGAAGGGCCGGGAAGGCGGCGTCTCGCACGGCGATGCGCGGAGCGAAGCCGATGATCGGCTCGTCGCCGTCGATGCCCAGCGCGCGGATCTTCCGCACCCCTGCCTGCGCATCCGACGACACCGATTCGCTGCTCCAGACGCTCCCGGCCAAGCGGAGCACGGCGAGCTCCGCGTCGCTGAACTCGATGTCCGTCGGCAGGTCGTAGTCGGCCTGCGGGATGCGGTAGCGGGCCTCGCGGAGGTCGTGCGGGTCGGACGGATCGCCGATCGTCTCCACGGGCATCCCGAGGGCGCGCAACTCGTCCTTGTCGCGCTCGAACATCTTCTCCAGAGCATCCGCCTTTGCACCCGCGGCGCTGCGCTGGCGATAGCCGGAGACGTTCTCGAGAATCTGCTGCTTGGTCAGCCCGATCTCCGTGGCCATCAGCGCCACGACGAGATTCGTCAGGCGTTCCTCCGGAGGGATCTGAGCTCGGGTCATCCCCTCACCAGCTCCGGTGGGAGGACTCCCAGCACGTCGACCACATAGGCGGTCGCCTCACCCTTGTCTCCCGGGACCACGACGAGCAGCTGTGAGCCGACCGTCGCCTCGGCGACCTGCTTCATGACCTGCTCCGGCAGGGTGGCCGCGTCGTACACCACGCCGGAATCCCACGACGTGCTCTTCATCGTCCGGCTGTTCCAGTCCACCGAGGTGTAATCGAACATCGCCGTGCTGTCGCCGACCTTCGCCCCGTTCCCGGCGATGAGCGTCTGCGTGACGACCTTCTTCGGTGCACTGGTGTCGGGGATGATGATGCCGGGCTGACCGTCGGGTGCCCGGACCACCGTCGGTAGTCCACGTGCGTCATTGAAGACATCGCGGCCCTCGGCTTTGGGGAGCAGCACCGCCTGGATATCGAGGGAGCCCACCAGGCTGCCGTGCGCATCCAGTCCGGCCTGGTCGGCCATGCCCTCGGGAAGTTCGGCAGCGGGGATGGCGAATGCGACGCGCGACCCCTCGGTGGCGCACTCGAGCGCAGCGCCGCCGGCCCCGAGCAGCTCATCCATCTTCTTCGGCGACCAGATCACCGCGCCGGTCTGCAGGACCTGGCCCGTCGTGCCGCTGAGCAGAGTCACGACGCCCACGACATCCTGCGCGGACTCGCGAACGGCAGGACCGTCGCCGACGATCAGGTCGTCGTAGATCACGCGGGACGTGGGCACGGGCGATGTCAGCGACACCTTCGCCGCGCCGATGTCTCCGGCCGCGTTGACCGCCATCTGCAGTGCGGCCGAGTCATCGCGGACGCATCCGGCAGCATTCGCCCCCGGCGCGGTCGAGCATCCGGTCAGAGCAAGAGCGGACAGGGCGAGAGCCGAGAAGGCTGCGGTCGTTTTGCGCACGCGCCCCAGTCTATTCCGAAGCGGTGTCGCCCTCGCGCGACGCGGCGGCGATGCGTGCACCCGATGCCGCCTTCTGCGCCTCACGTGCGCGCTTGCGCAGATTCTTGTCCGTGATCTCGCGGTCGCCGACGGCACCCGGGGTCCACAGTTCGACATCCTCGTCGGTGTAGCTGGACTTGGACGCGCGGCGCCGCACCTCGGGAGGGATGGCGCCCGGAGCCAGTCGTCGGGCCGTGAGCAGGAAGCCGGTGTGCGCCACCATGCGGTGGTCGGGCCGCACGGCGAGGCCCTCGACGTGCCAGCCGCGCACCATCGTCTCGGACGCATCGGGATCCGTGAACAGCCCCGTGGCCCGGATGCACTCCGCCACACGGGACAGCTGGGTGGCCGTGGCGATGTAGCAGATCACGACTCCACCGGGTGTGAGCGCGTCGGCGACGACGTCCATGCACTCCCAGGGGGCGAGCATGTCGAGCACCACCCGATCGACCGTGCCGTCCTCGAACCTGGTGGGGAGCTCCTCTGCGAGGTCGCCGACCACGACCTTCCAGGATTCGGGCGTCTCGCCGAAGAAGGTCTCGACGTTCGCCGTCGCGACCTCGGCGAAGTCCTCGCGCCGCTCGAACGATGTCAGCCGCCCATCGGAGCCGATGGCGCGCAGCAGCGCCAGCGAGAGCGCGCCGGAGCCCACACCGGCCTCGACCACGACGGCGCCGGGGAAGACATCGGCCTGCATGACGATCTGCGCCGAGTCCTTCGGGTAGACGATCGCCGCGCCGCGCGGCATCGACATGGCAAAGTCCCGCAGCAGCGGGCGCAGCGCCAGGTAGTCGTGACCGGCGCTGTTGGCGACGACCGAGCCGTCAGGAAGCCCTATCAGGTCGGCGTGTCCGAGCACGCCGTGGTGGGTGTGCAGCTCCCCGTCGGCGCGCAGGGTGATGGTGTGCATCCGGCCCTTCGGCCCGGTCAGCTGCACGCGATCGCCCTCTCGGAAGGGACCGCTGGGCCGTCTGGCGTTCATCGTGCGCTCTCTTCCGCGAAGCGACCATGCAGGTCGCGGAGGTCTGCGGTCGTCCGCCCCTCGAGCGTCGGCCACAGCTCATGCGCGGGCGAACCGTCCAGGGGGACGATGTGCGGAACGCCCAGTGTGACCGCCCCCGAGGCGCGTCCGGCGCTCACACCGGTCAGGGAGTCCTCGATCACGACCGCATCGGCGATGTCCACACCGAGCATCTCGGCGGCCTGCAGGTAAGGATCCGGGAAGGGCTTGGGTCTGGCGACCTCATCGCCGCCGAGCACGAGATCGAAGGCGGTGAAGTCGATCAGCGAGACGACGTCCAGAGCCATCCGCTTCATCGACATGGTGACCAGCGCCGTGCGGATGCCGTCGGCGCGAAGCTCGGCGAGCATCTCGCGCGCACCGGGGCGGAAGGGCACGCCGTCAGTGCGCAGCCGCGCGGCGACCTCATCGGTGAGCCGCTGCACGATGGCCTCGGCGCCCATCTCGACTCCGTGGCGCTGCAGAACGCCGGCGCTCTCGATCAGCCCGTTGCCCACCAGCTGCAGGGCGTCTTGGTGCGTCCACGTGCCGCCGAAGGACTCCACGAGCCCCGACTCCGCATCCATCCAATAAGGTTCGGTGTCGACGAGGGTTCCGTCCATGTCCCACAGGACTGCGCTGGGCTTGATGCTCACTTCACCCATGCTAGCCCGGCGCATGTCCCACCCCGACGGCAGACGACTACCCTGGAGGGATGCCTTGGGGCATACCGGAACCTCGGGGCACACAGGAAGGAGAGCGGTGGACGTTCTCGGCTCACGGATCATCGTCGCTGCATTCGACGGTTGGAACGACGCCGGCGAGGCTGCCAGTGGTGCCATCGCCGCCCTTCGAGACTCTGTCGAATACGAGAAGGTCCACTCGGTGGATCCGGAACTGTACTTCGACTACCAGTACACGCGTCCGTCGACGCGGCTGGATGCGACCGGACAGCGGGAGCTGAACTGGCCCGAGGCGGCGCTGTGGCGCCCCGCTGTGCCGACCGACGGGCCGGAGCTGTGGCTGCTGACCGGATCGGAGCCCGCACGCGCATGGCAGGCGTTCGCCACCGAGTTCATCGACGTCGCCCTCCGTGATGATGTGACGGGCTTCATCACGCTGGGAGCGATGCTCTCCGACGTGCCTCACACGCGCCCCATCTCCGTCTTCGCAGCGAGTCAGAATGACCGGGTGCGCAGCGCCCACGGCGTGGACAAGTCGACGTATGAGGGTCCGGTCGGAATCCTCAGCGTCTTCGAGCACTTCGCCGAGCGCGCCGAGATCCCCACGGCGAGCCTGTGGGCCAGCGTGCCGCACTACGTGGCATCCGCGGCACCCTCGCCCAAGGCGACCCTCGCCCTGCTGGACCGGCTCGAAGAGCTCACCGGCGTGGGCCCCGCCCGAGAGCACCTGCGCACCGAGGCCGCCGCATGGGAGGCGTCGATCGATGCCGCCGCAGCCGACGACGAGGACATGACCGAGTACATCCGCCAGCTGGAGCGCACCCGCGACACATGGGACTCCCCCGACGCGTCCGGGGATGCCATCGCGCAGGCGTTCGAGCGCTACCTGCGTCGCCGCGGCGACGGACCCGACAAACGCTGAGCCAGGGGCCCTCAGCCGGTCGGGCGGGTCCTGAGCGGGGCGTGCGGATCAGCGCGGGGCGAGCACACCCGTCGAGAGCAGCACGATCAGGGTGACGCCCAGCAGCACGCGGTAGATCACGAACGGCAGGAAGCTGCGCTTGGAGATCCAGTTCATGAAGAAGGCGATCACTCCGAGCGCGACGACGAACGCGATGCCGGTCGCGGCGAAGGTCTCGGTCAGGCTGAAGTACTGGTTCTCGTCCCCGCCGTGCTTGAACAGCTGGTAGAAGCCGCTGCCGAACACGGCCGGGATCGCCAGCAGGAACGCATAGCGTGCGGCTGCGGCGCGCTCGTACCCGAGGAACAGACCCATCGTGATCGTGCCACCGGACCGCGAGACACCCGGCACGAGGGCGAGGGACTGGGCCAGACCATAGGCGATGCCGTGCGGGTAGGTGAGCTCGTTCAGCTTGCGCTTCTTGGCTCCCATGTAGTCGGCGATGCCGAGCAGCAGTCCGAATCCGATCAGCATGATCGCGACGATCCACAGCGATCGCAGCGTGGTCTCGATCTTGTCCTGGAACACCAGTCCGAGCACGACGATCGGGATGCTGCCGAGGATGATCAGCCAGCCCATCCGCGCGTCGGGATCGTTGCGCGCCACCTTGCCGCTCAGAGAGCGGAACCACTGCCCGATGATGCGGACGATGTCGCGCCAGAAGAACACCACCACGGCGGCCTCGGTGCCGATCTGGGTGATCGCGGTGAATGCCGAACCCGGGTCCGCCCCGGACGGCAGCAGGACGCCCGCGATGCGCAGGTGCGCGCTGGAGGAGATCGGCAGGAACTCGGTGAGTCCCTGGATGACGCCGAGGAAGAGTGCTTCGAGCAGGTTCATACAGTGCTTTCTGAAGAGGGCGCGTCTGAGTTCCGCGAGCGGGTGCCGCTCAGCAGGTGCGCAGCAGATCGGCCAGCACGCGCTGACCGAACTCCAGAGATTCTACGGGCACCCGCTCGTCCACTCCGTGGAACATCCCTGTGAAGTCGAGGTCGGCGGGCAGGCGCAGCGGGGCGAAGCCGTAGCCGGTGATGCCGATGGAAGCCAGGGACTTGTTGTCGGTGCCGGCGCCGAGCAGGTAGGGGATCACGGGCACACCGGGGTCGTGGCGGCCGAGGGCCGCGACCATGGCATCCACGAGGTCTCCGGCGAACGGTGTCTCCATTCCGATGTCGCGCACGACAGTCTGGATCTCGATGTCGTCACCGACGATCTCCTGCAGCTGCGCGAGCACATCGTCCTCTGTGCCGGGGATCACCCGGACGTCGATGAGCGCTGTCGCGGTCTCGGGGATGACGTTGTGCTTGTAGCCGGCCTCGAGCACGGTCGGGTTCGTCGTGGTGCGGAAGGTGGAGCGCAGGAAAGCCTCGGCGGGTCCGGCTGCCGAGGCGAGGGCGTCGGGGTCGTCGACCGGGCGACCGGTGAGCTCGCTCAACCCCGCGAGCAGCGCCTGCGTGGTCG
>JBARWR010000492.1:0-2760 GCA_049646915.1 Microbacterium sp. | reverse complement strand
GGCGTGGGTCTCGGCGCCCGGAGCGAGCTCGGCGAGGGTGCGACGCAGGGCGTCGACGAGGAGGGGGAGGCTGACTCCGGCCTCGGCTGCCTTGATCTCGTCGAGTCCGACGTAGAGGGCGAAGCCGCGGGGAGAGCGGATCGATGGCAGATCGGCGGCGGCATCCGCAGCCGAGACGACGCGGACAGGAGCGGTGACGGGGCGGTCGAGGACTGCGGGATTCGACATGATGATGTTCCTTGAGGGATGCGAGCCGGCGGGCTCGGGATGCGTTGCACGAATGACCGGGATGAGCCGGTGGGGGATGAGCGCGAGGGGTGGGCGCTCAGAGACCTGTCCCTTGAGATGAAGGGAGATAACAGATCAGACTGGGTGGCTGCGCCTTAGCAACACATTCGGCAACACATGCCAACGCGACCGGGCATCATCATCCCGGCAGTCCTGTTCGCCTCCTGGGCGGACAAAGGGCTTGCGTTGGTGGTCATGCGGCTGATTATTTCCTACGATGACCCGTTGTGTCAAAACGTGTCCTTCCCGGCGTCGTCACACGGCGTAACGTCGAAGCCATGAGCATTCCCGCACCTGCCCCTCGATTCGTGCTGACCGACGAGAAGGACGCCTCCCGCTACACGCTCTCCGATGACGGCATCCTGGTCAGCGTGCTCGACTACCGCGATGACGGGAACACCGTCGCGCTGACCAGGGCGTTCACGATCCCGACGTTCCGGGGGAACGGCTACGCGGCCGAGGTCGTCGCGGGTGCGGTCGCCGACATCGAGGCCCGGGGCGACCGGAAGGTGGATGCCGTGTGCTGGTACGTCGCCGACTGGTTCGACGCTCACCCCGAAAAGCAGCACCTGCAGCGCCGGCGGTGATCCACGGCACGCCTCGGATGCAATGTCCGAGGCTCTCCGTACCTTGGAGGCATGCGAATCCTGCACACCTCCGACTGGCACATCGGCCGCACGTTCCACGGGCACTCCACGCTCGCGGCGCTGGCCGAGGTGCTGGGCGCGCTGGTCGAGCAGGTCCGTGAGAACGACGTCGACGTGGTGATCGTCGCGGGCGACGTGTTCGACTCCGCCACCCCTGCGGCATCCGCCTACACGCTGCTGGACGCCACGCTGCTGGCGCTGCACGAGACCGGCGCCACGGTGATCATGACCAGCGGCAACCACGATTCCGCCGCGCGCCTCGGGTTCCATTCGCGCCTGCTGCGCGACGGCATCCACGTGCTCACCGACCCGCTCGCGATCGCGACGCCGGTCACCGTGCACGACGAGCACGGCCCGGTGCACTTCTACGGCATCCCGTACCTCGAGCCGGCGATCGTCCGTCAGCACTGGAACATCGACAAGCGTGCGGATGCCGAGGGCACGGCACCCGCGCTGCGCACGCAGGCGCAGGTCATGCAGCACGCCATGGACATCGTCCGCGAGGGCATGACCGCGCATGAGGGCCGCTCCGTCGCCGTCGCGCACTGCTTCGCGGCCGGCGTGGATGCCACTGTCGGCCTGGAGCGCGATGTGCGCCAGGGCGGACTCGACGTGGTGCCGCTGACCTCCTTCGACGGGCCCGACTATGTCGCCCTGGGGCACATCCACGGACGCCAGCAGCTCGGCGAGCGTGTGCGCTACTCCGGAGCCCCGCTGCACTACAGCTTCGGCGAGCAGCACAAGGAGCGCGGGTCCTGGCTCGTCGACCTCGAAGCCGACGGACTCGCGAGCACGCAGTGGCTGGTGCTGCCCGTGCCGCGCCGCCTGGTGACGCTCACCGGCACGCTCGATGAGATCCTCTCCGATGAGAACACCGCGCGTCACGCCGACGACTGGGTGTGTGCGATCTATACGGATGCGGTCCCGCAGCACGAGCCGATGCGCCGGCTGCGTGAGCGGTTCGCGTTCTGCGCGCTCGTGCAGCACCAGCCGGAGGGCGCGGATGCCGTCGGCGAGACCTCGTACGCGCAGCGTCTGCGGGCCGCCGTCACTGACACCGACCGGATCGAGGCGTTCCTCGAGCACGTGCGCGCCGGTCAGGGTGCGACCGAGCACGAGGCGGAGCTGATCCGCGAAGTGCTCGATGATCGGGTGCGCGCCGAGGCGCTCGTCTGATGCAGCTGCACCGCCTCGAGGTCGAGGGGTTCGGGCCGTTCCGCACACGTCAGATCGTCGAATTCGACGTCTTCGCCGACGACGGCATCTTCCTGATCGCCGGACGCACCGGCGCGGGCAAGTCCAGCATCCTCGACGCGGTGTGCTTCGGCCTGTACGGGGGCGTGCCCCGCTACGACGGCGGCGAGAGGCGCCTGCGCAGCGACCACTGCGAACCGGACGACCCGACCGAGGTCGTCGTGGAGTTCAGCACGGTCTCCGGCCGATTCCGCGTGACCCGTTCCCCCGCGTACGAGCGACCGGCCAAGCGCGGCGGCGGCATGACCACGCAGGCGCCCTCCGCGCTGCTCGAAGAGCTGGTCGAGGGGGAGTGGATCGGCCGCGCGGCGCGCGTGGTCGATGTCGCCCACGCGCTCGACGAGATCCTGCAGCTCAGCCAGGAGCAGTTCCTGCAGGTGATCCTGCTCGCCCAGAACCGTTTCGCCGATTTCCTGCTCGCCGACAGCAAGGAGCGCCAGGCGCTGCTGCGCCGGCTGTTCGACACCGGCCGGTTCTCCGACTACCAGGCTCGGTTCGACGAGCGTCGCCGGGCCGCTGAGCAGGCGCTGAGCGGTCGCCGTGCCACCGTCGACGCGCGACTGGATGAGGC
>JBARWR010000491.1:0-1746 GCA_049646915.1 Microbacterium sp. | reverse complement strand
GGCTGACACCGACCCGAACGCAGAGGCGCCGGTGGGGATCTCCCCCTCCGGCGCCTCTGCGCGTATGCCGTGTCAGGCGGCGCGTATGCCGTGTCAGGCGGTGATCCACCGCATCGGGATGTCGATGATCACCTCGGTGCCCTCCCCCTCGCGGCCCTTCCACTCGATGGTTCCGCTGAGCTCGCCCTGGATCAAGGTGCGCACGATCTGCGTCCCCAGCCCCTGACCGACTCTGCCTTCCACGAGTCCGTGGCCGGTGTCGATGACCCTCACCCGCAGCTGCTCGGACGTACGGGCGGCCTCGATGCGCACGATGCCCTCCTGCCCCGCCAGACCGTGCTCCACGGCGTTGGTGACCACCTCGGTGAGCGCCAGAGCCAGTGGCGTCGCGTACTCGCTCGGGAGAACCCCGAAGCGCCCCTCCAGCTGCGTGCGTGCTCGCGTGTTGGGTGCTGCCGCGACCTCGGCGACGAGCTTGAGCACCCGGTCGAAGACCTCGTCGAAGTCGACGGTCTGCGACAGTCCGCTGGCGAGCGTGTCGTGGACGACCGCGATGGCCTCCACCCGCCGCATCGCCTGGGTCAGCGCCTCGCGCGCCTCGTCGGAGTGCGTGCGGCGCGCCTGGATGCGCAGCAGCGACCCGACGGTCTGCAGATTGTTCTTGACCCGGTGATGGATCTCGCGGATCGTGGCGTCCTTGGTGATCAGCTCCTGCTCCTGATGGCGCAGCTCGGACACATCCCGGCAGAGCACGATCGCGCCGATCCGGTCGCCGTGGTCCTTCAGCGGAATGGCGCGCAGAGACACCGTCACGCCGCGCGCCTCCATGTCCGTGCGCCAGGGCGCACGTCCGGTCACGACGACGGGGAGCGATTCGTCCACCTGTCGCGACGGCGGGATGATGCTGGTGGTCACTTCGGCGAGGGACTCCCCTTCCAGCTCGTCGACGAAGCCCATCCGGTTGAAGGCGGACAGCGCGTTGGGGCTCGCGAAGGTGCTGATGCCGTCGACGTCCAGACGGATCAAGCCGTCCGAGGCTCGGGGCGCGCCCCGGCGAGGGGCGGTGGGGGCCGAGAGGTCGGGGAACTCACCCGAGGTGATCATGCGGAACAGGTCGTTCGCGCACTCGTCGAAGCTGATCTGCTGACGCGACGGCATGCGCGCCTCACCGAGGTTCGTGTGCCTGGTCAGGACACCGAGCACGACGCGTTCGCCCTCGGTGCGGATGATCGGCACCGCGCGGACCCGTGTCGGCGTCTCCTCGAACCAGTCCGGCGAGGAGGAGTCGACGATCGCGCCGGATTCGAATGCCGACTGCACCTGTGTGCGCCACTGGGGCCGCACCTTCTCACCGACGATGTCGCGGTAGAAGAGCGTGGCCGCACCGCTGGGCCGGGAGTGCGTCACCGCGACGAACGAGCCGTCGGCGGTCTCGATCCACATGACGATGTCCGCCGACGCGAGGTCGGCGAGCAGCTGACCATCGCCGGCGAGACGGTGGAGCCACTCCACGTCGGCGTCGGTCAGGAGGCCTTGGGCGTGGACGAGATCGCTGAGCGTTGACACTCGTTCAGCCTACTGGGATCGATCGCGCGACCGCGGAGGGCCGTCACCGCTCAGAGCACCGCGAACGAGCTCGCCCGCCACCTGCTGTCGAGCCCCTCCAGACGGATCGCGACCGCTCGCGTGCGGCCGGGGCCCGCCACCACCACGACCGCCTCGACGATGCCGTCGGCGGGCGCGCTC
>JBARWR010000490.1:0-2240 GCA_049646915.1 Microbacterium sp. | reverse complement strand
TTGCAGCCGGGTGCGGCGATGCGTGTCGCCGTGCGCAGCGCCTCGCGCTGCTTGGCACCCGCGCCGGTGGGCAGCTCGGGCACGCCGTACGCCCACGGCTCGTGGAATGCGCCTCCGTAGAAGGCATCCCAGGACTCCTGCGAGGTGAGCCGATGATCGGCGCCCGCGTCGATGACCAGCGGGGTGCCGCCCAGGGCATCGGTGTACTGGCCGGACTGCCCGTGCGGTAGAGCGAGGAACACGATGTCGTGCCCGGCAAGGGTCTCGGGCGTGGTGCCCTGCAGCGTGAGGTGCGCCAGCGAGCGCAGATGCGGCTGGTGCTCGATCAGCGGCTGACCCGCGTTGGAGTGCGCGGTGACGGTGCGGATCTCGATGTCGGGGTGTGCTGCGAGAATCCGCAGTATCTCGCCTCCCGCATAGCCGGATGCGCCGGAGACGGCGACGGAGTACGTCATGGTTCTACCTTAACGGTCGAGGTGCGCCCGATGACGGGCCTGGCCGGGGCGGCGACGCCGGCTTCGACCTCGAACCGCCACGGCTCGGGTTTGGCGGGGTCGCCTAGAATCGGCGTGCGAGGCGGCGTCGGCGCACGTCAGCGACGCTCGAGACGCCCTTCGACTCGCTGGGCTCGCTCAGGAGCCGCGAGTCTAGCGAGGCGACCGAAGGCATGCCGTGACAGTAGCGCCGATTCCGCAGCATCCGCAAATCGGCGACGTCACAGACGGCGCCCCGCCTCACAGATCGAAGAAGTCCCGCTCATGCACCGCCGCCGTGGCGAATGCCCGATGCATACGGGTGCGCTGCTGCTCGTCGGCTTCGGCGGCGGCCCGCATCACGTGTCCGATCGCCTGCTCCGTCGCGGTCGCGAAGCCCGGGTCCGCGTAGGTCGCCAGCCACGAGGCGTATGGATGCTGCGGATCCCTCGCCCGGTCACCGAACTCTCCCGCGTGCAGGCGCACCCCGAGATCGGTGTACAGCCAGAAGCAGGGCAGGAGGGCGGCGATCAGCACCGCGTAATCGCCGGTGAACGCCAGGGCGCGCAGATGATCGAGATACGCCGTGGTGATCGCACTGGGTTCGGCGGCGAAGGTGGCGGCGGAGACGCCGGTGCTCGGGGTGAGCCACGAGGCGTGCAGCGCGAGCTCGCCGGCGATCGCGCCCTGCGCGGACTCGGCCCAGAAGGCCTGTTCGGCCGGAGTCGGCGCGATCTGGGCCGCTGCGGCCAGCACTCTCGCGTACTCGCGCAGGTACAGGGCATCCTGCGCGAGATAGCCGAGGAAGCGCCCGCGTTCGAGGGTTCCGTCGGCGAGCCCGCGGATGAAGGACAGATCGTCGATGTCGGAGCGGATGTCCTCGATGCTGTCCCACCACGCGTCACGGACGGTGTCCGCCGTGGGACGCGTGTTCAGCCCGCCGCGCTGCCACAGACCCGCGAAGTGACTGATCGGACCGTTCCCGCGCCCCACGTCCAGGCGATCGGCCTGCCGCAGCGACTCGCGCAGCCAGGCGCGCGAATGCCCCAGAGCCTGCGGCCAGTCCATGCCGCGGGCATGGGCCGTGGCGAGCGCCGAGGAGAGCGAGCACCCGGTGCCATGCGTGCTGGTGGTGTCGATGCGCGCTCCGCGATGCTCGGCGGTCACACCGTCCGTGCCGACCAGGGCATCCGGTGTCTCGTCGCCCGCGAGATGGCCGCCCTTGACGAGCACCAGCGACCCGGTGCTCGCAGCCACCTGCTTCGCCGCGACCAGCGCATCCTCCCAGTTCTCGACCGGGCGCCCGGCGAGCACGGCCAGCTCGGCGAGGTTCGGGGTGAGTAGATCCACCTGATGGGCGAGCTCGAGCAGAGCGGATTCCGCGTCCGCGTCCAGCAGCCTGTCGCCGCTGGTGGCCACCATCACCGGGTCGAGCACGACGGTGTCCGGTCTGTGCTCGGCGAGCCAGTCGCCGACGGCGCGGATGTTCTCGGCATCCGCCAGCATCCCGATCTTCACCGCGTCGATGTCGATGTCGGAGGCGATCGCGTCGAGCTGTGCCCGAAGGAAGGCGACCGGCGGCACATGCACGTCCCGCACACCGAGCGTGTTCTGCGCGGTCAGCGCCGCGATGGCGGCCATGCCGTATCCGCCGTTGGCTGCGATGGACTTGAGGTCTGCCTGGATGCCCGCACCGCCCGACGGATCGCTGCCGGCGATGCTCAGCACACGCGGCGCTCTGTCTCCGCGCCATTCGCGGCGGAAGGC
>JBARWR010000489.1:0-4721 GCA_049646915.1 Microbacterium sp. | reverse complement strand
TGCTCGGACTGCTCAAGCCGTCGGCCGCCTGGCTCGTGCTCGTCGGCGCGCTCGGCGTGGTGCTCTCGGTGGCCGCGCCGAAGATCCTCGGCGAGGCGACGAACATCGTCTACGAGGGCTTCATCTCGAAGACGCTGGGCGACAACGGCTTCCCGAAGGGACTCAGCCAGGATCAGGTCGTCGAAGGACTGCGCCAGGCCGATCAGGGCACGTTCGCCGACATGGTCGCGGCCATGGACAGCTTCTCCGTCGGCGACGGCGTCGACTTCGAGCGGCTGCGCTGGATCATCGTCGCGGTGATGGCGATCTACGTCGTCGCCTCGGTGCTCAGCTGGCTGCAGGGATACGTGATCAACGTGATCATGGTCCGCACCATGTGGCGCCTGCGCGAGAACGTCGAGGCGAAGATCAACCGCCTGCCGCTGTCGTACTTCGACAAAGTGCAGCGCGGTGAGCTGATCTCGCGCGTGACGAACGACATCGACAACATCACGCAGACCATGCAGCAGTCGCTGTCGGGCGCGCTGACCTCAGTGCTCACGGTGGTCGGCGTGCTGGTCATGATGTTCTCGATCTCGTGGCAGCTGGCGCTGGTCGCGCTGGTGTCGCTGCCGTTGATGGGCGTCATCTTCGGCGTCATCGGCCCCCGCTCGCAGAAGGCGTTCGGCATCCAATGGCGCAAGGTCGGCCGTCTGAACGCCCGTGTCGAGGAGGCCTTCTCGGGCCACGCCCTCGTCAAGGTGTTCGGTCGCGAGCAGGACGCCCTCGACAGCTTCCAGGTCGAGAACGAGGAGCTGTTCCAGGCGAGCTTCAAGGCGCAGTTCCTGTCGGGCATCATCATGCCCGCCATGATGTTCGTCGGAAACCTCACCTACGTGGGCATCGCGGTGCTCGGCGGGCTCATGGTCGCCAGCGGCAACCTGCGTCTCGGCGATGTGCAGGCGTTCATCCAGTACTCGCAGCAGTTCAGCCAGCCGCTCAGCGAGCTGGGTGGCATGGCGGCTGTCGTGCAGTCCGGCACGGCCTCGGCCGAGCGCGTCTTCGACTTCCTGGATGCCGATGAGCAGGATTCGGATGCCGAGGATGCACCCACCGTCGACGGCGGGCGCGGAGTGATCGAGTTCGACCACGTCGCGTTCTCGTACAGCGAGGATCGTCCGCTGATCCGCGACCTGTCCTTCCGCGTCGAGCCCGGCCAGACCGTCGCCATCGTCGGACCGACGGGCGCGGGCAAGACCACCCTGGTCAACCTGATCATGCGGTTCTACGAGCTGAACTCGGGCCGCATCCTGCTCGACGGGCAGGACATCGCCGAGATGACGCGCGATGATCTGCGACGGCGCACCGGCATGGTGCTGCAGGACCCGTGGCTGTTCGGCGGCACCATCCAGGACAACATCCGCTACGGCAACGAGACGGCATCCGATGACGAGATCGTGGCGGCCGCGACCGCCACGTACGTCGACCGGTTCGTGCACTCGCTGCCGGACGGGTACGACACCGTGCTCGACGAGGACGCCTCGAACGTCTCCGCGGGTGAGCGCCAGCTGATCACGATCGCCCGCGCGTTCGTGGCGCAGCCGTCGATCCTCATCCTCGACGAGGCCACCAGTGCGGTCGACACCCGCACCGAGCTGCTGCTGCAGCACGCGATGGCGGCGCTGCGCAAGGGACGCACCTCGTTCGTGATCGCGCACCGTCTCTCGACGATCCGCGACGCGGATCTGATCCTCGTGATGGAGCACGGCGACATCGTCGAGCAGGGCGATCACGATTCGCTGATCACCAAGCAGGGCGCTTACTGGCGGCTGTACCAGTCGCAGTTCGAGCAGGCCGCCGCCGACATCGACGCCGAGGACGCTCTCACCGGCTCCACCCCGGTCATCGTCACCGGCGACGCCGAGGCCGTCGCCGAGGCGCCGGACGCGGTCCAGTTCGCCGAGGCCGTGCGGGAGTCCGAGTCCTCGGCATCCGACGGGCGGCCCGACCGAGCCTGACCCACGCCGAAGACGCCCGTACCCACGCGGGGGCGGGCGTCTTCGTGCAAGCGGGCGGCGCGGTTCGAAACCACAGATGTCGGCTCAGACGACGGATGTCGGTTCGGATCCGGTTTCTCGACCGACATTCGTCGTTCCTGCTGACATCCGTGGCGGGGTATGGGCGCAACGCCGCGGATCAGCTGTTGTCGATGCCGAACAGCTCGAGTGGATGCGTGAGCCGCCACCAGATGCTGGGGGCAGTCACCTCTGCAGCCAGCGACACCGGCGTCTCGGCCGAGTCGACCGGACCCGTGGTCGTCAGGGTGCCGACCTTCGAGCCCGCCGTGGTCTTCGAGCCCAGCGCGAGGTCAGGGGTCGAGGTCGCGGCAGCGCCGTTCCACAGCACCACCTTCGCATCGGCATCCGTCACCACATCGACCTTCTCGCCCCACTCGGTCGACACGTGCCCGACGACCGTGCCCTTCGGAACGGACACCGGCTGCTCCGCCAGGGTCTTCTCGACGCCGGCGAGCAGCTGCCTGGTCACGGCAAGTCTGTCGTCATTGCTCTCCTGCGCGAGCACCGACGTGAACACACGCACGGTGGTGTCGCCGACGGCGACGTCCTTGGCGGTGAGCAGGTTCCAGTTGTGCGTGAGCGTGCCGGTCTTCACTCCGACCACACCCGCATCCTCCAGCATCCCGTTGGTGTTCGTGACGGTGCCGACCCCGGGGATCTCAGCCGAGCGCGTTCCGACGATCTCGGCGAACACCGGGTTCTCCATCGCCACCTCGCCCAGCCGGACGAGAGCGGCCGGTGTCGCGACGTTGTCGTGGTCGAATCCCGAGGGGCTGTGCAGCGAGATGCCCTCGACTCCGTGGTCGCTGAGCCAGGTGGCCGAGGCATCGGCGAAGGCCTGGTCGGTGCCCCACAGTTCCCGCGCCAGGCGGTCGATGTAGTTGTTCGCCGAGCCGAGCAGCACGCCCTGCAGCATCTGGTACTCGGTCAGGCTGGCGCCGACGGGCACGTCCAGCGATGACTGGTTCGACCAGCGGTACTGCAGGTAGTCCCGGTGATCGGCGCGGGTGAACTCGAAGCTGGGGCCCTGCTCGCCCACCTTGAGGGGCAGCTTCTCGAGCACCATCATCACCGAGGCGACCTTGGTGATGCTCGCGATCTCGTCCCGATCGGTGGTGGATGCCAGCGTTGACATCCCCTGAATGCCGACCGCCGCGCTGCCGATCGCGGGCCAGGCGACGGTCGCCGCGTCCGCAGAATCGACGGCGACCTGCTGCGCGGTGATCGTGGGGGCGACGGCGTCCAGAGGGCAGAGCAATGTGCCGCCGACATACGCTGCGCAGAGGGCGGCGATGATCGCCACGGGCAGCAGTGCGCGGGGGCGTCGCCATCCCGGCGTCAGGCGGGCTCCGGTGAAGAGATCGGATGCCGCCTTCGTGTCGGGCTCGGATGCTGCGGTGATCGTCTGCGGGTCGAGCCAGGTCAGCGCGGTGGTGGGATTCTCGTCATCGGCCCATGCGGTGGGGGCGGCGGGTTCGGGGTCGACCGGCCCCCTCTGCTCGCCCGGCAGCGGTGCCTGCTCGGTGACATCCACAGCGCCAGTATCGCGGGTGAACAGCGAGGAGGAAGCACTTTCCGGCTCAGCCGGAGCGCGCGTGTCGGGCGCCGCTGCGGCCGAATCGGCGTCGTGTGTCGATTCCGCTTGCGCACGAGTGCGCTCTCGAAGGGCCCTGCGCGTGACAGGACGCGTGGAATCGGGGGAGACAGTCACCCGCCCTACGCTACCGAATCACATCGCGCCGCGGGCTGTGCATGCGGGCTATGATCGATCACATCACCACGGGAGTCCGGCGCGCCGGGCTGAGAGGAAGCGAACCGCGCTTCGACCGTCGAACCTGATCCGGATCATGCCGGCGCAGGGAGGAGTTCCTATGAGTACGTCTGCATCCGTTTCCGTCACCGAGACCGCAACGGCCCCCGCATCCCGCAATCTGCGCTGGCGGGTCGTCGACATCGTCGTGGCCGCCGTGCTCGGCGTCGCGATCGGTCTGGTCTTCTGGGCCTGGAACGTCGTCGGAGGGGCCTGGTTCGGCGCGGCCGATGCGCTGACCCCCGGGCTGGGCGGCATCGCGGTGGGCATCTGGCTGATCGGCGGTGTGATCGGCGGGCTCGTCATCCGCAAGCCGGGAGCGGCGCTGGTCGTCGAGGTGGTCGCCGCGATCGTCTCCATGCTCATCGGCAACGTCTGGGGCGTCTCGACGGTGCTGTCCGGCCTCGTGCAGGGGCTGGGCGCCGAACTGATCTTCGCGCTGTTCCTGTACCGCCGCTTCGGTGTCGTCGTCGCCGCCCTGTCGGGCATCGGCGCGGCCGTGGCGGCCTGGGTGTTCGAGATGTTCTACGGCTCGTCGCCGAACTTCCTGAAGAGCTTCGAGTACAACGCGATCTACCTCGGAACGCTGGTCGTCTCGGGCGCGATTCTCGCGGGCGTCGTCGGCTGGATGCTGGTGCGCGCGCTGGCCGCGACGGGAGCACTCAGCCGGTTCGCCGCCGGGCGGGAATCGCGCCAGGAGGTCTGAAGATGGCGGCTCCTGCTCGCGTCAGTGCGAACAGGTGGGGCTGGCGCTACGCGGGCAGGCGCCTGCCCGCGGTCAGCGATGTGTCGTTGACGATCGAGCCAGGCGAACGGGTGCTGCTTCTCGGCGCATCCGGCGCAGGCAAGTCGAC
>JBARWR010000488.1:0-2513 GCA_049646915.1 Microbacterium sp. | reverse complement strand
GTGCCAGGCGCCCCGTGATCATGTCGCTGCGGCGACCGGTCTGGGGCATCGTGATCGCGCTGGCGGGCTGCGGGCTCGTCATCGTGGGCGGTGTGATCTTCGGATTCAACGGATCGCAGCAGCTCTGGAACAGCGGCCTGCAGACGGCCGCGATGTGGGCGTCGATCATCGGCGTGCTGCTTCTCCTGCTCTGCGTGACCCTCACCGGGCAGGCCATCCTCGGACTGCTCACCAGGCTGCTGTCGCGCTTCGGTTCAGCGGCCCGATTGGCATCCCGGGACGCGGTCGCGAACTCGCCCCGCACCGTGCCGGCATTCGTGTCCATCGCGGCGAGCACCGCAGTCGCGACGTTCGTGCTCTGCGCGGTCGCCCTCACCGCGGCGCAGTCCGAACGTCACTACTCATGGGCTGCCCCCGCCGGAAGTGTGATCGTCGGGGTCTGGGGCGAAGAGTCGCCCTCATCGGCGCCGACATTCCTCACCGACGCGAATCCGGAGCGGATCATCCCGATCTCGGCATCCGTCGAACCGGGGATGGATGCCGACGGCAACGTCATCGGCTCGGATCCTGACGTGGCTTATGTGTCGGCTTGGTCACCGGAGATCTCCAAATGGATCGCGATGCCGGGTCAGCCGGTGACCATCGTGGATCCGGATGATGTGGAGACACTGACCGGAATCACGCTGAACGCCGAGCAGAGTCGGGCCTTCCGTGAAGGCGGTGCACTCGCTCTGACCTCTGAGCAGGGCTCCGACCCCGGCTTCACGCAATTCGTCGATGACGATGATGTCGTCCAAATCGCGATCTGGGACGTACGGGAGCTCTACACCGGCGAGTCCCCAGGGCCGCTGCGCACCATCGACATCGCCGCGGACGTGCGCACCGGTGCCAGCTCCGGGTACCCCGTCATCCTCTCCCCCGCCGCCGCCGAGAAGGTGGGTGTTCCCACGCGGGTCACGGGCTGGGTCGCAACGTTCAGCACGCCTCCGTCCGACGCGATGATGGACCGCATGCGTGCGGATGCCGAGACCGCCAGCACGGGTGGATTCCAGCTCGACGTCCGGGTCGAGAACGGGCCTGATACGCCGATGCCCTGGCTGATCCTCGTCTTCGGCATCCTCAGCGTCATCGTCGTCTCCGCTGCGGCGATCAGCCTCGGTCTCGCCCGCATCGAGCGTCGGGAGGACGATGCGACGCTCGCCGCCGTCGGCGCCACCTCGCGCCTGCGGCGACGGGTGTCCGGGTGGCAGGCGATCATCATCGCCGGCGTCGGCTGCGTGATCGGCGTCGTACTCGGCGTCGTCGGAACGTGGGCTCTGACCCAAGCGGCGTCCACGACGCGGATGAGCGACCTGCCCGTGCTGTGGCTGCTCGGCATCGCTGTCGGTCTGCCGCTGGCGATCGCACTGGTGGCGCTGGTGATCCGCCCGAGGCATCCGGACCTCACCCACCGCTCCGCGATCGCCTGAGCATCCGGATCGCCGCCCCTGCTGAGCATCCTCGCCCCCGCTGATTCACGTGACTGAGCGGGGGCGGCGGCGACAGGCAGGGGCGGCGACAGGGATGACGCCCGTGCCTCTGTTCGCGGAAGACTCATCGGACGCACAGCGCCCGCAGGGGCGCGCGAAAGTAGGATCGAGGGCATGGCCGGATTCTGGGGCAGACGCAAACGTGAAGATGAGGCGCTCGCCGCGCAGGATGCTGATCTCGCGCGCCGCGCCGAGCAGGCGCTGGTGGCGGCGGACGAGCGCATCCGCACCACCGCCGACGAGCTGGCCTTCGCGCAGGCGGAACTCGGCGAGTCGCTGACTGCCGATCTGAAGGCGGCGCTGACCGCGGTGCGCACCCACCTGCAGGAAGCCTTCCAGCTGCACCAGCTCAACCACGACGAGATCCCCGACACTGTCGAGGAGCTGCGCACCCGCAACGCCCGTATCGCACAGCTGTGCGACTGGGCCGAGGACCTGCTCGACGAGAAGACAGCCGTGCTGGCCGAGAACGTCGAGAAGGTGCGTCGCGCTCCCGAGGTGCGCGCACAGGTGCGCAAGAACGCCGACGAGTTGAAAGCCCGCGTACCGCAGGCCAGGTCGACCATCGAGCGCCTCACCGCACGCTATGCGGAATCCGCCATGCGGCGCATCGCCTCCTCCGCCGACGAGGCCGAGCAGTTGATCGCGTTCGCCCTCCATGGAGCAGATGTCGCCGAACGGCGCCGTGCCGCGCACCGCAACGAAGAGGCGAACCTCGCTCTGGAGACCGCCACCGAGGCCGTCCGTCGCACCGTGACGATCCTCGACACCGTGGACGACTTCGAGATCGAAGCGCTGCGCGCGGAGTCGACGCTCGCCGATGTGGTCGCCGACTCACGCGGTGACATCGTCGCCGCCCGCAGCGCGCCGCAGACGCCCGAGGTCGTGTCGGCTGCCGCCGATCTCGAGGCCGCGCTGAACGCGCTCGCCCCGGCCGGTGTGTTGAACGACCCGTTCGCCGAGCTCACCCAGCTGCGCACGGCG
>JBARWR010000487.1:0-2339 GCA_049646915.1 Microbacterium sp. | reverse complement strand
GAACCGGTCGACGGCGGCAGGAAGGCGCCGGGGGTCTGCCCGAACCCCGGCATGGAGGTCTGCGGCGCCTGGGGTACGGAGAAACCGGGCATAGCCGGCGGCACCGCGTCCGAGCGACGGTCTCCCGGCACGAGCGGGGGCTGCGTGGCGTCTAAGAACTGCGGTGCCGTCCCGGCCTCGCGAGCGCGCTGATCGAGCATCACGGAGCCGGCGACCTTGTCGTGCCAGCCCTGGAATCGACCCGACCCGTCGAACAGCGCGGTGAAATAGCCGACCACGATGGACGCCGCCAGGCCCCAGATGACGTTGCGCAGCAGGGTCCGACCGAAGCCGAGTGCCGAGCCGTCCGATGCGTTCGCGAGTCGGAGTCCCTGGGCGCGCATGCCGATCGAGCCGCTGCCGGCCTGCATGACGGTGTAGACGACGAACCAGGCGAGCCCCAGCACGCCGATCACCGGAATGACGATCATGGTGACCGCCAGCACTCCGGATGCAGGATCCGGCCCGCGGAGCGCGGATGTGATCATGACGACGGCGATGATCGTGCCGATGACCGGGATGACTGCGGCGATCAGCGCATCGATGATGTACGCGATCGCGCGTCGCTTGATCGGCGCCACGTCGCCGAAGGGAAGCATCGTCATGGGGTCTCGCTCTCGGATAGCGTCGTCTTCTTGTCGATGGTGCCAGGTTCGCGGCGCACCCGCGCGGTCGCGGCATCCCTGAGCTCCTGCATCCGCGCCGCCATCCGACCCTTCCCGGTGAGCGATCGAAGACTCAGCCTCGCCTTCGTCCGCTTCCAGAAGCCGGCCTCGCGGCCCATCCCGCCCACGGCGTCATCCACCTCGGCCCAGAACGCGTCGACATCCTCCTGAGTCGGCTCTCCGGGGCCGAAGACGTCTCCGTCTGCCCGGTCGGCGAGCGTCGTGGCGGTCGGCAGCGCCAGCGTCGTCGAGACGGTCGCCGCCTCCTCGATCCTCGTGGCACCGGGCGTGAGCCGGGCGCCGTAGTCGATCGCGCGGTCGGTGAGCTCGTCCCAGCCTCCGCTGATCCGGTCGGGAGCGGTGTCGGCATTGCGGCGCTTGCGCCGCTTCGCCGCCTTCCACGCGCCGATCACGATGAAGGGAGAGCTGAGGATCAGCAGCACCAGCAGCGAGACGCCGCCGATGGCGAGGATGAGACCGATGATCCCGAGGATGTTCGGGGTGTCGTCCTCGGCCTCGC
The DNA here is from genome assembly GCA_049646915.1 of Microbacterium sp. GTDB lineage: Bacteria > Actinomycetota > Actinomycetes > Actinomycetales > Microbacteriaceae > Microbacterium. The sequence goes on along the minus strand of JBARWR010000487.1, from coordinate 1,115 downwards.
GGTCGTCGGGAACGGTCGGTGGCAGATCGACCGGTTCCTGCGGCGGGGGCGGCGGCTGCAGCACCTGCGGCTTCGGGTCGACCTTCGGCTTGGTGTTCTGATCCTGCGGCACCTGGTCCTCGGGCGGGGTCGGATCGAACGGCAGCCATCCGTAGCCGGTGAAGTTGACCTCGACCCAGGCGTGCACGTCATCGCCGGTCGCTTTGAAGACGCCGCCGTCGTCGCTGTCCTTCTTGGGGTAGTACCCCATCGCCACGCGGGCGGGGATGCCGATCGCGCGAGCCATCAGCGCCATCGTCACCGCGTACTGCTCGTCGTCGCCGACCATCTGGTCGCCTCCGATGAGCGTCGCGATGCGCTCGGCCGTGTGCCCGGCGCGCGACAGGTGCGCCTGCGAGCCCAGACCGTGGCTGAAGAAGCCGGACTTGGAGAGGTACGTCTCCAGAGCCCGCACCTGCGCGATCGGCGTCTCGGCATCGGTGACGGTCTCCGCAGCGAGCGTGCTGAGATCGTCGGGGACGTTGTGCAGCTCCGGCAGCTTCATCTTGACGATCGGCGTGTCGCCGAGCTGCTCGTCGGTGGGCGCCTTCGGGAAGACGCCGTCGATGACGTAGGTGTCGCCCTTCTTCAATCCGGCGGTGACCACCGTCGTGCCGGTCGCGCTGTTGTGGAAGCCGCTGCGGCGCAGGTCTTCGGCGCGGTCGCCGTCGAAGGTGATCTGCTGCACGTCCTCCGGGCCTGGAACCCAGACCCCGCTGTAGTCGTCGATGACGAACTGCAGCGTGGCTGGAGCGCCCTCGACATCCGCCGCCATGTTGGAGCGCAGCGGAGTGAAGGCGCTGGAGGTGCCCGGTCCGCCGTCGGTCACGTTGTAGACCACGCCGTCCCAGTCATCCATCGCAGCGAGCCGCACCCGCGCACCCTTCGGCAGCCCGGTGACGGTGAACAGCGTCTTGTCGACCTCGTCACGCACGTTCTTGCGGAATGCCTGCAGCGGGCTGACGTAGTCGCGGATGTTGAACGGGGGGATGATCGTGTCGCGGAACACGTGACGCGGCGCCGCCGGCGATGCGACCGCCCCCAGTCCGGCGCCTGCGACCCCGGCCACCACGAGC
>JBARWR010000486.1:0-17016 GCA_049646915.1 Microbacterium sp. | reverse complement strand
CGCGTTCGCCGCTCGGCCGCACGTCTCGCTCGGATCGACCACCGAGTGGCTCCCCCTCACCGTCGAGCGACAGCGCGCCGGCGTCGGCGCGTGGTACGAGTTCTTCCCCCGGTCGGAGGGCGCGGTCCGCCGCAGGGACGGCTCGGTCAAGAGCGGCACGTTCCGCACCGCGACCAAGCGGCTGGCGGGAGTCGCGGGCATGGGCTTCGATGTCCTGTACCTCGTCCCTGTGCATCCGATCGGCGAGACCAACCGCAAAGGGCGAAACAACACCCTCGACACCGAGCCTGGCGACCCGGGCTCGCCGTACGCGATCGGCTCCGCCGAGGGTGGGCACGATGCGATACACGCCGAGCTCGGCACCGAGAAGGACTTCCGCGCCCTGCTGCGCGCCGCGCACAAGGAAGGTTTGGAGATCGCGCTCGATCTCGCACTGCAGGCCTCCCCCGACCACCCCTGGGTCACCGAGCATCCGGAGTGGTTCACGACGCTGCCGGACGGCACGATCGCATATGCGGAGAACCCGCCGAAGAAGTACCAGGACATCTACCCGCTGAACTTCGACAACGACCCGGAGGGCATCTACGCCGAGATGCTGCGCGTGGTGATGCACTGGGTGAATCTGGGCGTGAAGATCTTCCGTGTCGACAACCCGCACACCAAGCCGCTGCAGTTCTGGGAATGGCTGATCGCCGAGGTGAACACCGCCGCACCCGGCGTGGTCTTCCTCGCCGAGGCGTTCACCCGACCCGCGGTGATGCGTGCGCTGGCCGCGGTCGGCTTCCAGCAGAGCTACTCGTACTTCACCTGGCGCAACACCAAGGCCGAGCTCGAGGAGTTCCTCACCAGCGTGTCGCAGGAGACCAGCGACTACATGCGACCGAACCTGTTCGTGAACACGCACGACATCCTCACCGAATACCTGCAGTTCGGCGGCCGCGCCGCCTACCGCATCCGCGCCTGCATCGCGGCGACGGCCGCACCCGTCTGGGGTGTGTACGCCGGCTACGAGCTGATCGAGAACGTCGCACGGCCCGGGTCCGAGGAGAACATCGACAACGAGAAGTACGAGTTCAAGTTCCGCGACTGGGATGGTGCCGAAGAGCGCGGAGAGTCCCTGGCTCCGCTGCTGCGTCGTCTCAACGAGATCCGCCGAGAGCATCCGGCGCTGGCACAGCTGCGCAACATCGCGTTCCACTGGAGCGACGACGACTCGGTGCTGGTGTACTCCAAGCACCTCGACGCCGCGTTCACCGGCACCGGCACGAGCGACACCCTCATCATCGTCGCGAATCTCGACCCGCATTCCGTGCGCGAGACGACCGTGCACCTCGACACCCGGATCTGGGGCGTTCAGCCGGGTGAAGGGTTCGAGGTGGAGGATCTTCTCACGGGCGCCACGTGGACCTGGAACGAACACAACTACGTGCGGCTCGACGCCTTCGCCGAGCCGGTGCACATCCTGAAGGTGAAGGAGCGATCATGAGCTACATCGAGGATGTCTCCGTCTCCGAGGAGTGGAAGAAGGCCGCGAGCGGTTCGCACCACGACCCTCACATGCTCCTCGGCGCACATCCCGCCACCGACGCCGCCGGACGCACCATCACGGTGATCCGCACGCGTCGTCCGCTCGCGGAGTCGGTGACCGCCGTCTTCCTGGACGGCGACCGGCTGCCGCTCGAGCATGTCGCGCACGGGATCTGGGAGGGCCGGCACGCCGGTCCCCCGTCCGCCTACCGGATCGCCACCGTCTACGCCGGGCAGAACGAGACCATCGCGGGCGATCCGTACCGGCATCTGTCCGCGATCGGCGAGCTCGATCTGCATCTCATCGGTGAGGGCCGGCACGAGCGACTGTGGCAGGTGCTGGGGGCCCACCCGCGTGTGCTCGACGGCGACACCGGTGTCGACTTCGCCGTGTGGGCGCCGAATGCCCAGGCCGTCCGCGTCTGCGGCGACTGGAACGCCTGGAACGGCGACGGGCACCCCATGCGCTCCATGGGCGTGAGCGGCGTGTGGGAGCTGTTCATCCCCGACGTCGCCGTCGGCAGCCGCTACAAGTACGAGATCCTCACCGCTGACGGACAGTGGATGCTCAAGGCAGATCCGATGGCGCAGGCCGCGGAGGTGCCGCCGGCCACGGCATCTGTCGTGACCCTCAGCGCCTACCGGTGGAACGACGGCGCGTGGCTCACCCGCCGAGCCGCGACGCACGCGGTCGCGCATCCGATGTCGGTCTACGAGGTGCATCTCGGCTCGTGGCGGGAGGGGCTCACATATCGCGACGCCGCGGATCCGCTCATCGAGCACATCCAGGCCACCGGATTCACCCACGTGGAGTTCATGCCTCTTGCGGAGCACCCCTTCGGCGGCTCCTGGGGCTACCAGATCTCGGGCTACTTCGCGCCGACCAGCCGATACGGCACCCCCGACGATCTGCGCTATCTGATCGACCGGCTGCACCAGGCCGGTATCGGCGTGATCATGGACTGGGTTCCCGGTCACTTCCCGAAGGATGCCTTCGCGCTGGCGCGGTTCGACGGGCAGCCCCTCTATGAACATGCCGATCCGCGACGCGGCGAGCATCAGGACTGGGGCACGCTGATCTTCGACTACGGACGCAACGAGGTGCGCAACTTCCTCGTGGCCAACGCGCTGTACTGGTTCAGCGAGTTCCACGTCGACGGCCTGCGCGTCGACGCCGTGGCTTCCATGCTCTACCTGGACTACTCGCGCAAGGACGGCGAATGGGAGCCGAACGTGCACGGGGGCCGCGAGAACCTCGAGGCCGTCCGCTTCCTGCAGGAGGTCACCGCGACCGCGTACCGGCTGCACAAGGGGATCGTCATGATCGCCGAGGAGTCCACCGCATTCCCGGGTGTGACCGCACCCACCGACCACGCCGGACTCGGCTTCGGCTTCAAATGGAACATGGGGTGGATGAACGACTCGCTCGAATACATGAAGCGGGATCCGATGTACCGCTCGCACCACGAGGGCGAGATGACGTTCTCTTTCGTGTACGGGTTCGGCGAGAACTACATGCTCCCCATCAGCCACGACGAGGTGGTGCACGGCAAGGGCACACTGATCTCGCGGATGCCGGGCGATCACCATCACAAGCTCGCCAACGTGCGCGCCTACCTCGGCTACATGTGGGGCCACCCGGGCAAGAAGCTGCTGTTCATGGGCCAGGAGTTCGGACAGATCGGCGAATGGTCGGTCGATCGCGAGCTGGACTGGTGGCTGCTCGATCAGCCTTCGCATGCACAGCTGCAGCACTTCGTCAGCGCGATGAATGCGGTCTACCGTCGTCAGGCGCCACTGTGGGAGCGCGACAACGACAGCCGCTCGTTCACCCGACTCGGTGCGCCGACCTGGGATCCCAGCATTGTCGCCTTCGAGCGCAGGGACGCGCACGGGGGACGGCTGGCGGTCGTGACGAACTTCTCCGGAGTCACGCGCACCGGCTACCGGCTGGCGCTGCCCGCGGAGGGCGCCTGGCAGGAGGTCTTGAACACGGACGCCGCGGAGTACGGCGGCGACGCGAACGGCAACCTCGGCCTCATCGAGGCGAGACGAGAGACCGATGATTCTCCGGCGGTCGCCTCCGTCACCCTGCCCGCACTGTCGACGATCTGGTTCCGCCACCAGGTGGATCCGCACGTGCCGACCATCGGCCGGGGCTGACCGGCCCCGCGGGGTCTAGAACAGAAGCGAGGCGAGGCGCGTCCGCGCGGTGACCACGCGCGGGTCGGCCGCGCCGATCAGCTCGAACAGCTCGACGAGGCGCTCGCGCACCGATGCCCGCTGACCGTCTTCGACGGCCCCGAACAGCTCGAGCAGACGGCCGAAGACATCCTCGACGTGTCCGCCGGCCAGATCCAGGTCGGCGACGCGGAACTGCGCCTCCACGTCGAGAGGGGCTGCGGCCGCCTCTGCCCGCACCTGCTGCAGGTCCAGCCCCTGAACGCGGTTCAGCAGGCGCACCTGGCCGAGTCCGGCCTTGGCATCCGCGTCGCGCGGGTTCTCGGCCAGCGCACGCTCGTAGGCCGTGATCGCACGCGCGTAGTCGCCCGCTTCGATCGCAGCATAGGCCTCAGCATGCAGCGGCGGCATCGGAGCCTCCTCCGGCTCCTCCGCCTCGGCCGCATCCACTGCGCCGTCCGCGTCCTCGACGGGCACGGAACCGGTCACACCGTTCTGTGCGGCGACCTCCAGCAGCTTGGTGAAGACCTCGCGCACCTGCTCTTCGGGGACGGCACCGGTGAACATCGGCACCGGCTGACCACCGATCAGCGCGACCACCAGGGGAATCGACTGGGCGCGGAAGGCCTGCGCGATCTGCGGGTTGGCATCCACGTCGACCTTGGCCAGGACCACTCGACCCTGCTGCTCGCGGGTCACCTTCTCGATGATGGGGCTCAGCGTCTTGCACGGTCCGCACCACTCGGCCCACAGGTCCACGACCACGGGCACCGAGCGGGAGAGCTCGAGGATCTCGCCGAATGATGCGTCTGTGACGTCCACCACGACACCGCCACCGGACGACGCGGGAGCCGCGTCAGCGGCTGCTGCGGGCTGCTGAGCGGTACTGCCGCGCAGCGAGGAGAGGTCGACGGCGCCGCGAAGCGCCGCTGCGGAGATATCGGTCACTTGATCACCTTCACATTGAGGATGTCCTGGTGGTAACCCAGGAGACGGATCTGCTGATTGGTGCCCTGCGGAGGAACCGCGAAGAAGAGCTGGAAACTGTACGTCGTGACGTACCCCTTGGCCGATTCGGAGACGCCTGTCAGCGCCTTGGCCTCGGCATCGGAGCCGAACTTGATGACCGCATCGGGGCTCGTGCTCGTCACGGTCTGGATGTCATCCACCGATACCGCCACGACCGCGCCGCTCTCCAGCGTCGCCAGCGACAGAGGCTCATAATCTGCCGGCTTCATCTCGAAGACGGCTTTGGAGGTCTTGTCGGCCTTCATCTCCGCAGCCTTCTTCAGAAGAGCCGCCCGGCTGTCCCGCACGGCGGTGGCCAGCTGATTCGCGACGTCATCGAAAGCTCCGGAGTACTCGCTCTTGTCGCCGGAATCCACATAGTCGGAGAAGGCCGCAGCGAGCTCGGACGGCTCCAGCGACAGGAATGCGGACTCCGCAGGCACGCGGGTGGTGCCGAGCCAGGCGGGGGCCACCTTCGGGAACTCTCCCGACGCGGGCATCTCGGACATCGCCGTGACGCGATAGTCCGCCCACGGGTCCGCCTGTGTCATCGCGAGCAGAACGGGGGGCTGCGCATCGCTCTTCTTCGCTGCGGTCAGCGCCAGCACCGTTCGCGGCCAGCCGTCGGTCGCCTCCGGCAGAAGGATCTTGATGTCTTCGAGGGGAACGATGAGCGCCTTATCGCGATCCGCGATCTTGTCGCGCAGGACGTACTCGGTCTTGCGAGCGGCCAGCACAGCACCCGTCAGTCTGGTCTCTGCAAGTGCGGCGTCGAGGTCGTCATCGGCCTGTGCGAGGGTCTTCGCGACCTCCGAGACGATCCGCTGGCCCTGCTTCTCGGTCACGACCGGCGGCTTCTGATTCTCGGGCGTCACCACGGTCGGTGTGGGAGTGGGCGTCGGAGTGCTCGCGCCGAACTGGGGCCATGAGTCGGCCGAGCAGCCGGTGGCCAGTACGGCGGTCAACGCCAGCGCCGGCAGTGCCAGGGTGAGGCGGCGACGTGCGGATGCCGTGCGCTGAGCGCGCCCCGGATCGGCGTCTCCCGAAGCGGGGGGCGTATTCTCCTCGCCCTGCTGCCGAACGGACACGGATCCGCCTTCGATCTCATCGCGCAGCGGCATCGTGATCGGCTGCGTCTCCGGCAGCGGACCGGGTCCCTTCCGGCGCGGGCCGCGCCCGCGACGCTGGAAGCGGATCGCGAGCACGTAGAGGATCAGACCGACGAGCAGCAGCAGCGCGCCGGCGGCCATCAGCGGTCCCGCCCAGGGGGTGCGCGTGTCCAACCCCCACGTCACCAGCAGATCAGACGGGGCGGGCTCCACACCGTCGCGGGCCACGAGCACGCTGTTTCCCGGTGTGAGCTGCAGCTCGGCGACGAGCGAGTCGTGATCGGCGAAGGAATCCAGCCACAGATCGGATCCGACCGGCGAGCGGCCCGACGTGTCGCCACCGGCGGCCGGTGCCTGCTCTGCGTCGACATGGGCGGTCTGGGGCTCGCCGGAATCGGCAAGCGTGACGCGGTCGTACGCCGTGTCCGACAGCCACGCCTTCATGTCGTTCGTGCGTCCGTACGCCACGAAGATGTCGCCCTTGCCCCGCACGAGAAGCGTCTGCAGGCCGTCATGTGCGCGCAGCACGTCGGCATCGATGAGCACGTAGGGCGTCGGCTCGTCGACTGTCAGCTCCATCCGCTGCTCCGACGGGCCCATGAAGACGGTCCGCTGAGCGATCCCCGCTCCGATGAGAACCGTGGCCAGCACGAAGGCCACGACGGCCCATACGAATCGCACGAATCAACTCCCTTACGTGGCCTCGGGCATCCCCGACGGTCTCCGCTCGACGTTTCAGACTATCCAAAGCACCTGTGTATTGCCCACCAGGCACGTGCGGCACGTCATGCCGCACCCGCGGCGGTCGGGGCAATAGGCTTGCTCGCATCCGACCAGGAGAACCATGAAGATCCACAGCCCGTTCCGCACCGCCCTGGTGGCCACGCTCGGCGTCGGCCTCGGCATCGTGCTGCTCACCAGCGTGCAGACGCTCTCGACCGTCATCCTCTACATCGGCACCGCACTGTTCGTCAGCCTCGGCCTCGATCCTCTGGTGTCCTTCCTGGAGCGGCGCGGTCTGCCGCGCTGGGCGGCGGTGCTGGCCACCATCCTGGCAGTGCTCGGAGCCTTCACCGCGATCGTACTGATCGTGCTTCCCGTCGTGATCAAGCAGATCTCGCAGCTGGTCTCGCGGGTGACCGCGCTGATCGTCGACGGCGACACGACCGTGCAGAACTTCAGGGACTGGCTGACCGCGACCTTCCCCAATCTCCAGGTGGATGCGGTCTTCGCCTACGTGGAGAACTGGATGCAGCAGGAGGACTGGGCCCAGAACGTCACCGAGTGGAGCGCCTCGATAGGCCAGGGCGTCCTCGTGGTCGGCGGTGCGGTTCTGGCCGGCCTGTTCGGCGCGTTCATCGTGCTCGTGCTCACGATCTACCTGACCGCATCCACTCCTTCGCTCAAGCGAGCCGTGTACCAGCTGGTCCCGGCCTCGAGGCGCGAGCGCTTCATCGACATCGCCGATCAGATCACCGATTCGGTCGGGTACTACGTCATGGGGCAGGCGACTCTGGGCGTGATCAACGGCATCCTGAGCTCGATCTATCTGAGCATCATCGGCGCGCCGTTCACAGCCGTCCTCGCCGTCATCGCGTTCTTCTTCTCGCTCATCCCGCTGGTGGGCACACTCACCGGATCGACGATCATCGTGCTGACCTGTCTGCTGCCGGGGGTCGGCTCGCCCGGAACCGCCTTGGCCGCCGCGATCTACTACCTGATCTACATGCAGGTCGAGGCCTACCTGCTCGCCCCGCGCATCATGAGCCGGGCTGTGGCGGTGCCCGGCGCGGTGGTCGTGATCGCCGCTCTTGCGGGCGGCGCGCTGCTGGGACTGCTCGGTGCCCTGATCGCCATCCCCGTGGCGGCCAGCATCCTGATCATCTACCGTCAGGTGCTGATCCCGAGGATGAACGAGCGCTGAGCCTCAGCCGTCCCACTCGGTGCTCAGCGGCAGCGCGACGGGGTTCACTGCCGCCACGATCTCGGTCATGACGCGGCGGGTCTGGCTCTCGCCCACCCACAGGTGTCTGCCGCCCTCGACCGCGATCAGCCTCGCGTGCGATACCGGCTCGAACCGCTTCCGCGCCTCAGCCGGGCGCAGGAAGTCATCGTGCTCGGGCACCAGCACCACCATCTCGCGCTCATCGCCGCGCCAGCCCGCGACGTCGCCGTCCGTCGCCCGGTGCAGCGGAGGCGAGAGCAGGATGACTCCCTCCACATCGTGATCGCGCCCGTATTTCAGTGCGAGCTCGGAGCCGAATGACCAGCCCACCAGCCACGGCCGCGGCAGTCCGTGCTCTCGCACGAATTCGACCGCAGCGGCGACGTCGAACTGCTCGCCCTCTCCCCCGTCGAACACGCCGCCGCTGGCGCCCCGCGGCGAGGCCGTGCCGCGCGTGTTGAAGCGCAGCACAGCGAGACCCGCCTGTGCGGGAAGACGCGCGGCGGCTTTCCGGATGATGTGCGAATCCATGTTCCCGCCGGCCGTGGGCAGCGGATGCAGCGTCACCAGGGTCGTGATCGGAGGATGGTCACGGGGCACAGCCAGCTCGCCGACCAGTGTCAGTCCGTCAGCGGTCTCGATCTCGACATCGGTGCGCTCGGCGGGCAGCAGCATGGGCCCGCGGATCTCCAGGCTCATGCGATCCGCCAGCAGGCCGTGTGCCAATGCCGGCGCGCTGCCAGATCCGCTGACTCACCCAGTACTCCGTCCGCACGCCACACGACCACGTGCGCCGTACTCGGAGGGATGACCCGCCCGCAGCCCGGGCAGAGGTACTCCTTGACCGCCTGCAGGGCGGAGATGGGCTGAACGGTCCACTCGTGACCACGTCGCGACTCCGTGCGCTTCCACCCCGCCAGCAGCCGGTCGAAGGACTCGTCCGTCCGCGACGACTCAGGCCGTCGTCGATTCGACCGTGCCATGCGTGCGGTTCACCACCAGTGGTGGGTGGTCCAGAACCTGTATGCCCCCGCCCAGCCGCCGTAGCGGGCGGATGCGTAGCCGGTGCCCCAGCGCAGGTTGTCGACCGGGTTGTACCCGTTTCCGGGAACCTTGCTGCACGGCAGAGCCTGGACGAGACCGCACGCGCCCGACGACCTGTTCGTCGCATTCGGATTCCAACCGCTTTCACGGGAGACGATGTAGTCGACGTACGCCCAGTCACCTGATGCGATCCTGGCCGCCGACATCCACTCCTCCTTGGAGCCGCCGCCGGAGTACTTCGGTCGCGACGGGGCGCTGGAACCGGACGTCGTCGATGCCGGCTGGGCGGTGGGCTTCGGCTTGGGCTTGGGTTTGACGTAGACCTCGAAACTGCCGCGCGTGACCGGCTCGATCTTCGCGCCCTCGACCGTCACGGTGATGTTCTGCGTGTCCTGCGCCGCCAGGGAGTACGCGGTGAGGTCGGTGTCGGCCTCCGCGCTCGGGTCTGCGATGGCAGTGCCGGTGGGCGCGAGCAGAGCTGCGGAGAAGCCGATCACGGCGAGACCCGCGCCGACGGCACTGAGCCGACGTCGCCACGGCTTCGTCTTCGTCCGGTTCGACGTGTTCGGGCGCGTCGAGGACGATATCAATTCGTTATCGGGAGTCACGATGGGCACCAGTATATGCAGAACAGGCTGAGACATCCATGAGAGCCACGCGGGATGGGGCGATCAGCGGACGGCGAGCATCACTTCGATCGTGGCATCCAGGAGCGCATCGACCTGCTCCTCGCGATACCCACCGCGCTGCATCCGGAATGCGGCATCCCGCACCTGCTCCACCGTCAGCGCCGCGCCGTCGCGCAGGTAGGCGGAGATCCGATCGGCGACATGATCGACCTCGTCGATCCGGTATCCGAAGGTCAGCCCACCGGTGCGCGCGAAGCGGTGCCGGGGTGCGCGGGAGAGGTGATCGAGGATCTGCTGGGCGTCCCTGCGCGCGCCGGCCACCCATGCTTCGACGCCGACCGCGCGCACGGCGCGTGCTCGAGTGCGCGAGGCGAAGGCATCCTCGACCCGGCCCAGCGCGGCATCGACGTCGGCGATGACGTAGCCGCGTTTCACGAGCGGGAACGACGCGGCACGCACGTCCTCGGACCCGAAGTCATCGCGATCATCCTCGAAGGCGCGGCGGGCGGCCTCCAGAAAGGTGTCCACGGCCGAGCGGTGATAGCCGCGCTGCCGACCCGAGGTCAGTGGGAAGGCGGCAGGCGCCTCCTCCTCATCGCGGAACACATCGAGGTCTGCGTCGGTCATCAGGAGCCAATCCAGGGTGAGAGCAGGAAGTAGAGCGCCAGCGCGGGCACCGTCGAGGGCAGGATGCTGTCCAGGCGATCGAGCAGTCCGCCGTGACCCGGAAGCCAGGAGCTCATGTCCTTGATCCCGAGGTCGCGCTTGAGCATGGACTCGCCCAGATCGCCCAGCGTGGCCGAGAGCAGGATCGTCGCTCCGAGGATCAGTCCGCCCCACCATTCGAGGTGCAGCAGGAAGATCGCGAGCAGCACGCCGACCAGCAGCGAACCGAGGATGGCACCCGCGAAACCCTCCCAGGTCTTCTTCGGACTGATCCGCGGAGCCATCGGGTGCTTGCCGAACGCGAGACCGGCCGCATAGGCGCAGGTGTCGGCGGCGACCGCGATCGCGACGAAGGAGAGCACCCACCACTGACCGTTCTCCTGGAACAGGAGCATGATGGCGACCGAGGTGAGGAAGGGCACGTAAATCTGCACGAAGGCGCCGACGACGACATCCGCCAGGACGTCCCCGTACGTGCGACCGTCCTTCACGACCATCTGTGCGACCATCCGCCACACAGCGATGAACGAGACGGCGACGATCAGCACGACCCAGCTGATCCAGAACTCTCCGGATGCCGCAGCGAACAGCACACCGGCTGCGGCGATCAGCTGCGGCACGACGTCGACACGGCGTCCGCCGGCGCGCAGCGCTCGGGATAGCTCGTAGGTGCCCAGAAGTCCTGCTGCCAGAGCGATCGGCACGAAGAGCCACTTCACGAACAGCAGCGACGCCACAAGGGCACCGCCGAAGGCCACCCCGATGATGATCGCGAGGATCAGATTGCGGCCCGTGCGTGCCTTGATCCGCTCGTTCGCCTGATCGAAATGATCACGCGCCTGGGTGACGTGCGTCTCGATCTCGTCGCGCTTGGCACGCCATTGGTCGCGGATGGCGCCCTGCGAGCCCGTCGCCGTGCTCGGGCCGTGACCGGTGGCGTCCGCACCGTCCGGAACAGGGGGACGCGGCGGAACCCGTGAGGCGTCGAACGTGGGAAAGGCGCTGTCGGTGAGCGGAACGGGGTCGGGAGCCTGTCGGGCGACGCCGCGCACCGGAGTCTCGACGTCCTCGACATCGTGCGTCTGCGCGCTCGACGCGGCAGGCGACGCCGAGCCGACATCCCGTCGCGGCTGCTGCGCGGCGGAAGGTCGATCCTCGGAGTGGTTCTCGCCGGACATGCCGATCAGACCTCGAGAAGCTCGGCCTCTTTGCGCTTGAGGGCGTCGTCGATGGCGTCGACGTGCTGACGGGTCAGAGCATCCAGCTCCTTCTCGCCGCGCGCGATCTCATCCTCACCGACCTCGGCCTTGAGCGCGTCCAGTTCGTCCTTCGCCTTGCGGCGGATGCCGCGAACCTGCACCTTGGAGTCCTCCGCCTTGGAGCGCACGAGCTTGACGTACTCCTTGCGGCGCTCCATGGTCAGCTCGGGCATCGTGACGCGCACGATGTTGCCGTCATTGGTGGGGTTGGCCCCCAGGTTGGGCATGTCGCGGATCGCCTGCTCGATCGCACGGAGAGCCGACTTGTCGTAGGGGGTGACGATGAGCGAGCGCGCCTCGGGATTGGCGAGGGATGCGAGCTGTGCGAGCGGAGTCGGCGAGCCGTAGTAGTCCACCATCACCTTCTGGAACATCTGCGGGTTGGCGCGCCCGGTGCGGACCGTGGTGAAGTCCTCCTTGGCAGCTTCGACCGCACGCGACATGCGCGCGGTGGTGTCGGCGAGGACATCAGCGATCACGGGGGCTCCTAACGTCAGGGGTTTCAAACGATTCTATCCGGCGCGCTCACTCGGGTCGTGAGCGACAGGGCTCTCACGCGGTGACGAGCGTGCCGATCGGCTCGCCCAGCAGTGCCCGGGTGACGTTGCCCGCGGGCTCCATGCCGAACACGCGCATGTCCATGGCGTTGTCCATGCAGAGGCTGAACGCGGTCGAGTCGACGACCTTGAGGCCGCGCTGCAGAGCGTCGCGATAGGTGACGCGCTCGATGCGCTCGGCGGAGGCGTCCTTGTGCGGATCGGCGGTGTAGATCGCGTCGACGCCGTTCTTGGCGACGAGCACTTCCTGGGCGCCGATCTCCAGCGCACGCTGCGCGGCGACCGTGTCGGTGGAGAAGTAGGGCAGGCCCGCACCGGCGCCGAAGATCACGACGCGACCCTTCTCCATATGCCGCTCCGCACGCAGCGGGATGTACGGCTCGGCCACCTGGGTCATCGAGATCGCGGACTGCACACGCGTGGCGGCACCCGCCTGTTCGAGGAAGTCCTGCAGCGCCAGAGCATTCATGACCGTGCCGAGCATGCCCATGTAATCGGCGCGACCACGGTCCATTCCGCGCTGGCTGAGCTCGGCTCCGCGGAAGAAGTTTCCACCGCCGACGACCACCGCGATCTCCACGCGATCCACCGCTGCGGCGATGTCGCGGGCGATCTGGCTGACCACGTCGGGGTTGACACCGAGCTGGCCTCCCCCGAACGCCTCGCCGGAGAGCTTGAGGAGAACGCGACGGCGTCCTGTGCTTTCGGTCATGGGGTATGTCCTCTCGTCCGGTTTCAAGATAGTGCCTCAGCCTGGCCTGGGCATGCAGAAGGGGTTCGGATCGAATGGATCCGAACCCCTTCGCTGGTGTTACGCGCCGACCTTGAACCGGGCGAAGTCGGTGACGGCGATACCGGCATCCTTCGCGACCTGGCTCACAGACAGCTTGTTGTCCTTGGCGTAGTCCTGCTCGAGCAGGGCGACCTGCTTGAAGAACGAGGTCACGCGACCCTCGACGATCTTCGGCAGTGCGGCCTCGGGCTTGCCCTCGTTGCGGGAGATCTCGGTGACGATCTCACGCTCCTTGTCCACGTCTGCCGCGGGGACGTCCTCGCGGGTCAGGTAGGAGGGGTTCGCGAACGAGATGTGCTGCGCGATGCTGCGAGCGGTCTCGGCGTCGTCACCCGTGTAGGCGACGACGACACCGATCTGCGGCGGCAGGTCCTTGCTGGTGCGGTGCAGGTAGACGGAGAGGCCCTCGCCGGTGATGGTGCGGACCTTGCGCAGCTCGACCTTCTCGCCGATGATGGCAGCCTCATCCGAGATGAGCTGCTCGACGGTCTGGTCGCCGGCCGGAGCTGCGAGCGCAGCCTCGACGGAGTCCGAACCGGCAGCGGAGACGGCGTCCGCCACCTTGTCGGCGAGCGTGATGAAGCGCTCGTTCTTCGCGACGAAGTCGGTCTCGCATGCGAGCTCGATCAGGGTGACGGCGCCCTCGGTCTCCCGAGCGGCGACGAGGCCCTCGCTGGTGGAGCGGTCGGCGCGCTTCGCGTTGCCCTTCGCACCCTTCAGGCGCAGGATCTCGGTGGCCTTCTCGACGTCTCCGTCAGCCTCCTCGAGCGCCTTCTTGGTGTCGACCATTCCTGTGCCGAGCTGCTCGCGCAGCGCCTTGATGTCGGCGATGGTGAAGTTGGCCATGTGTGGTGGCTCCTTGCTTCGTATCTGTGCGGGTGTGCGGTGTGCTTACTTGGCGTCTGCGTCAGCAGCGACTTCGACGGCGGGAGCCTCAGCGGTCTCCTCGGCGACAGGCGCCTCAGCAGCGTCGGCTGCCGGAGCCTCAGCGGTCTCCTCAGCAGCGGTCTCCTCAGCAACGGGAGCCTCGGTGGCCTCCTCAGCAGCCGGAGCCTCAGCAGCCGGTGCCTCAGCAGCCTCGACTGCGGGAGTCTCAGCGTCGGCGGCAGGAGCGTCAGAGCCCTCGAGGAGCTCCTTCTCCCACTCGGCCAGCGGCTCTGCGTCGCCCGACTCGGGGTTGTGCTTCTGCTGCAGGCCCTCGGCCGCGGCGTCCGCGATGATGCGGGTCAGCAGCGAGACGGAACGGATCGCGTCGTCGTTGCCGGGGATCGGGTACTGGAAGTCGTCGGGGTCGGCGTTGGTGTCGAGGATGCCGATCACGGGGATGCCGAGCTTCTTGGCCTCATCGATCGCGAGGTGCTCGCGCTTGGCGTCGACGACCCACAGGGCGGACGGCGTCTTGGTGAGGTTGCGGATGCCGCCGAGGGACTTGTGCAGCTTGTCGAGCTCGCGCTTCTTGAGCAGCAGCTCCTTCTTGGTGAAGCCCGAGACCGAGGGGGTCTCGTAGTCGAGCTCCTCGAGCTCCTTCATGCGGGCGAGGCGCTTGGCGATCGTCTGGAAGTTGGTCAGAAGGCCACCGAGCCAGCGCTGGTTCACGAAGGGCTGGCCGACGCGGGTCGCCTGTTCGGCGAGGATCTCCTGAGCCTGCTTCTTCGTGCCGACGAAGAGGATCGTGCCGCCGCGGGCGACGGTCTCCTTGACGAAGTCGTAAGCCGAGTCGATGTAGCCCAGCGACTGCTGCAGGTCGATGATGTGGATGCCGCTGCGCTCGGTGAGGATGAAGCGCTTCACCTTCGGGTTCCACCGACGGGTCTGGTGTCCGAAGTGCACGCCGCTGTCGAGCAGCTGGCGGATGGTGACCACAGCCATGGTCGTCTCCTGGTTCTGACGCTCTCGCGTCGTTGAGGTTGTGTCGCCGATCTTCTGATCGGCAGTCCTGGTGCCCGGCGCACACCCGCCCGTTCGTCGAACGGGACCTGTGGGAGTGGGATGCCGCGACCGTGGTCGCTCTGGGCACGCGTAGTCACCCCGATTTCGGGGTGCTCCTCCAGTGTACAGGATGGCGACGCGCGCGAATCGCCGCGAGAGCACGCATCGTCCTGCACATTCTGCGGTGATCGCAGGTTGTCCACGGATGACGTGATCGGGCATCCGCAGCGAACTGAGCCGGTGCCACAGTGGCGGGATGACAGCACTCATCGGGCGGGGCGAACGGCGGCGGCAGCGCCGTTTGCTGTTCATCGGCGCCATCGGTCTGGCGCTGATCCTCGGCGGGTCAAC
The DNA here is from genome assembly GCA_049646915.1 of Microbacterium sp. GTDB lineage: Bacteria > Actinomycetota > Actinomycetes > Actinomycetales > Microbacteriaceae > Microbacterium. The sequence goes on along the minus strand of JBARWR010000486.1, from coordinate 2,018 downwards.
CGGTCCGGCCATGGCCGCCTCTGGCGGACCCTTCCTCGCCGTCGACACGACATCCGGTGATTCTGCGCCCGGCTATCCATGGCTGTGGCCGGTCGACGGACCGCGCCTGGTGATCGTGCCGTTCCGCGCCCCCGCCCACGACTACGGGCCGGGGCATCGCGGCATGGATGCGGCCGCGGTGCCCGGGTCGCAGGTGCACGCCCCGGCGGCCGGCGTGATCGCGTTCCGGGGCACTGTCGTCGACCGTCCGCTGATCACCATCGATCATGGTGGCGGGTACGTCACGACCCTGGAGCCGGTGGCATCCGACCTGTCCCCCGGAGACGTGGTGAACGCGGGCGACGCGCTCGGCACGCTCGCAGAAGGGGGCCACGCGCCGCGGGGCACGCTGCATGTCGGGGTGCGGGTGGACGACGTGTACGTGAATCCGCGCGGGCTGTTCGGCAGGCCGCCGCGCGCGATTCTGCTCCCGTGCTGCGCGAGTTGAGCGCGTGGTGTCTGCTCAGGCCCGCGGATGGGCGAGCCGGTAGCTGGCGGTGAGACGTTCGGCGGACACGTGCGTGTAGATCTGGGTCGTGCCGAGACTGGCATGGCCGAGGATCTCCTGAACGGCGCGCAGGTCGGCGCCTCCGTCGAGCAGGTGGGTCGCCGCGGAATGCCGCAGGGCGTGCGGGCCGACGTGCTCGGCACCGACGATGGGTCCGAGGGCACGAGCGACCACGGCGTATGCGGTTCTGGGGCCCATGCGCGCCCCGCGGGCGCCGAGGAACAGAGCCGGTGTCGCCTTCTCGGCCCTGGCCAGCAACGCGGGGCGTCCTCGTGTGACGAAGGCGCCCAGCGCCTCCGCTGCGGGTCCACCGAACGGGACCACGCGCTCCTTGGCGCCCTTCCCGAGCACCCGCACCGTGCGACGCTGCAGATCCAGGTCATCGAGGTCGATGCCGCAGAGCTCGGAGACGCGGATGGCTGCCGCGTACAGCAGCTCGAGCAGAGCGTGATCGCGCAGCGCCACCGGGTCTCCGCTCGAGGCAGCATCCCGCTGGCCCTCCAGCAGTGCGCGCATGCCGTCGGCGGATGCCACCACGGGCAGCGTCTTCGCACGGCGCGGCGTCACGAGTCTCAGGCTGGGATCGACCACGATCAGATCCGCATCGTGGGCCCAGGCGAAGAAGGAGCGCACCGCAGCCGCCCGCCGTGCCATCGTCGAGCGCGCGTCGCCGCGCTGCGTCGCCTGCCAGAGCCAGTCGCGCAGTGCTTCCAGATCGATGTCCGTGGTCTCCATGTCGCCGACTGCCCGCCCGAGGTCGGCGAGGTCGGAGCGGTAGGCGCGAACGGTCGCGGGCGACAGTCGACGCACCTGTGCGAGATGAGTCGTGAACGCCTCAGCAGCCTCCGAGAACCTCATGACTCCAGGATGCCGCGCCCGAGCCCCCGCGGTGTCATCCCGCGCCGAGAGCTGCTGCTGCATCGCTGGTCAGGAGGTGCGTCGCCAGCCGTCTCGCACCTGCTCCACAGCCCCATCCAGCCCCAGCAGTCCCAGCAGGCTTCGCACCCGCGATTCGGCCAGCCCGCTCAACCGGGCGATCTCTGTCACAACACGAGGTGTGCGCGTGCTGAGCGCGTCCAGAAGACGGATCTGATCCGGGCTCACGGAGGGTTCCGTTGCGACATCGTCGACACCGTCTCCCCAGAGTTCCCTCACCTCCTGCGCGTTCGTGACGCACACCGCGTCGTATTCGCGCAGCAGCCGATGGCATCCGGCTGACGCGGCTGAGGAGATCGGTCCCGGCACGGCGCCGAGGGGCCGACCGAGCGCCGCGGCATGTCCCGCGGTGTTCAGCGATCCGCTGCGCCATCCGGCCTCGACCACGACAGTGGCCGCACCGGCCGCGGCGATCAGCCTGTTTCGTTGCAGGAATCTCCATTTGGTGGGGGCGCTGCCGCAGGGGACCTCGCTGAGCACGGCCCCGCCGGCGCGGATGCGGTCGAACAGCTGCTGGTGGCCGATGGGGTAGGCG
>JBARWR010000485.1:0-1994 GCA_049646915.1 Microbacterium sp. | reverse complement strand
ACCCCGGGCTGCACACGGCGATACCCCGGGGTGTCGACGATAAGGCGGGGGATCGGCGGATGGGACGGGCCACAGGAAAGGGGATTCCCTCTTGCGTCCGACGCAGGTACAGGAATAGGCTCGAAGGCTGTCGAGCCGACCGGCCGATGACGCCGAGCCTGAGGAGGACACCATGGCCACGATGACTGTCACGACGTTCGTCGCCCTCGGTTCGCGCGCATTCCGCTCGCGCAGCTGATCACGTCGCAGGGTAGCGCTCGCTGCCCCTCTGCCCCGCAAACATCGGATGCCCCGCATCCGCGCCCTTTTCGTCACCGATCGCTACGCAACTGAGAGTCATGTCTGTCACGTCTTCCTCGTCATCCCTCTCCACTTTCGCCGCACTCTGGCGACTGAAGCCCTTCATACGTCCGATCTTCGGTCGACTCATCGGAGGCGCGCTCAGCGCGCTCGGCGCCGCCGTCATCGCCTTGATGATCCCGATCGTGCTCGAGCAGATCGTCAAGAACTTCGACCTCGAGGCCAGTGCGGGCTCGCTCGGATTCGTCTTCGCCGGGGCCTTCGGCGTGCTCGCCCTCGCGCTCGGCGAGGCGGTCATGGTGTGGCTGCGCCGCTGGTTCGTGCTGACGCCCGCGACCGAGGTCGAGTTCCAGATGCGCTCTGAGCTCTACTCGCGCCTGCAGAACCTTCCGGTCGCCTTCCACGACCGCTGGCAGTCCGGCCAGCTGCTCAGCCGCATGATGCAGGACATCGGCCTGATCCGGCGGTGGATCGCCTTCGGCCTGATCCTGCTGGTCGTCAACATCCTCACCATCGTCATCGGCGCCGTGCTGCTGTTCCGCTGGCACTGGCTGCTGGGTGTGATCTTCATCCTGACCGGCGTCCCGCTGTGGATCTCGGGCTACCTCTTCGAGAAGCGCTACGGCACGCTCGCACGCCGCAGCCAGGACCAGGCCGGCGACCTCGCCACCAGCGTCGAGGAGAGCGTGCACGGCATCCGCGTGCTGAAGGCGTTCGGTCGGGGCAAGCATGCACTCACGCGATTCAGCCGACAGGCCGAGACCCTGCGCGAGACCGAGCTGAGCAAGGCACGTGCTGTCGGCCAGATCTGGTTCTGGCTGGACCTGATGCCGCAGATCGCCTTCGGGTTGAGCCTGATCACGGGCATCTGGCTGATCTCGGTCGGTGAGATCGAGCTCTCCCAGCTGTTCGCGTTCTTCGCGATGGCGACCGTGCTGCGCTGGCCGATCGAGTCGATCGGCTTCCTGTTCTCGTTCATGCTCGACGCCCGCACGGCGACCGACCGCGTGTTCGACATCTATCAGGAGACGAACTCCATCACCGATCCCGAGAGCCCGGTGCGCATTCCCGAGCCGCGCGGCGAGCTGGCCTTCGAAGGCGCCCGGTTCCGCTACCAGGACGCCGGGGCCGACGAGCGCGACCTGCTGGACGGCATCGACCTCGTGCTGCGACCCGGCGAGACCATGGCGCTGGTGGGACTGACCGGTTCGGGCAAGACCACCCTCACCACCCTGCCCGCGCGTCTCTACGACGTCACGGGCGGGCGCGTCACACTCGACGGCGTCGACATCCGTGACCTGGAGCTCAGCGAGCTGCGACGACACGTCGCGATGGCGTTCGAGGACGCGACGCTGTTCTCCGCATCCGTGCGCGAGAACGTGCTGCTCGGACGAGCCGAGCTCGACATCCGCAGCGAGGAGGGCGAACGCGTGCTGCGCGAAGCCCTCGACGTGGCCCAGGCGGGCTTCGTCGACGCACTGCCGGAGGGTGTGGAGACGATCATCGGGGAGGAGGGGCTGAGCCTTTCCGGTGGCCAGCGACAGCGACTCGCTCTCGCCCGCGCCGTCGCCGCAGCACCCCAGGTGCTCGTGCTCGACGACCCGCTGTCGGCGCTCGACGTCGACACCGAGGCGCTCGTCGAAGAGGCGCTGCGGCACGTGCTCGCCGAGACGACCGCGCTGGTCGTGGCGCAC
>JBARWR010000484.1:0-1966 GCA_049646915.1 Microbacterium sp. | reverse complement strand
CCATCCACCAGGGTGCGCACGCCGTGCTCGGCGGCGGCGTCCGCGATGCGGCGGGTGGGGAAGCGGCGTGCGGTCGAGGAGGTGATCTGGTCGATCACGATGAGGCGCGTGTGCGGAGTGCGCGCGTCCTCGAAGCGCTGCACGGCCTCGTCATCGGATGCCAGCAGCGGCACCGACACGGTCTTCACGGTCGCTCCGAAGCGGCGGGCGAGCCGGCGGGCTCCCATCGTGACGGCACCGTAGCCGTGGTCGGTGACGAGGATCTCGGCGCCGGCCTCCAACTGCAGCGCGTTGTAGACGACAGTCGCGGCGGCTGACGCATTGGGGACGAAGGCGGTGTCCTCCGCACGGGCACCGACGAACGGGGCAGTGCGCTCACGGGCCTCGCGCACGCGCTCGGCGATGCGCGGGAACCATTCCACCGGGCTGAGGTCCGCGCGGCGACGCAGAGCGTCCTGATGCTCGATGACCGCGGCCGGTACCGCTCCGAACGAGCCGTGGTTGAGGTGGATGACGTCGGGGTCCAGGGGCCAGGCATCACGCGCACGAGTGAAGGAGCTCAGCCGGAGCGGGGAGGGGAAGGGTGTGGCCGCCATTGGTCCTCATCTGTGTGACAGGGAAGTTGTTGCACAACATTGCCATGCATCGGATGAAATCGCGAGTCGGATAGCCAAGATCGCCCAAGTTGTTATACAAATTTGTGAGGAGCGGGACTTCCGTCAGACTCGCTGTCAGCACACCGCACCGGGAGGAGCAGGATGAGCGCATTGGACACCGCCGTGCACGGGCTGCGAGCACTGATCGCCGAGGGCACGTTGAAGCCCGGCGATCGGCTGCCCAGCGAGGGGGAGCTGTGCGAGCGGCTGGGAGTGTCACGCGGATCGCTGCGCGAGGGCATCCGGATGCTGGCTGCGCTGGGCGTGCTGGAGACCCGGCACGGCTCGGGCAGCTATGTGAGCGACCTCAACGCCGGCGACCTGATCGGCAGCCTCTCGCTGACGATCGGCTTGCTGCCGCTGGAATCCATCCTCGAGCTCTACGAACTGCGCCGGGCGCTCGAAGCGCATGCGGCCTCGCTCGCCACCGCGCGCATCGACGCGGCGTCGCTGGTCGAGCTCGACGCGCTGCTGGTCGAGTTGGAGGCGACGACGGATGACGAGGAGCAGTCCCGCCTGGACCACCTGTTCCACATGCGCATCGCCGAGATCGCCGGCAACTCCGCGCTCGCCAGCCTGCTGGCGGTGTTCCGTGCACGGTCACGGGCGTATCGGATCTTCCGCACCGACAGCGCCACCGAGATCAAGACCCTGTCGGATGCCGGGCATCGGGCGATCCTGCGCGGGCTCGAGGGTCGCGATCCGGTCGCCGCATCCGCCGCCGCCGCCAGCCATGTCGCGCAGACCGAGTACTGGCTCCGACGCCTGCAGCCCGATGCGATCGGCCTGACCGACTGAAGTTCGGCGCGCTCCAGGTCGCAACGGATGCCGCTATTCGGCCGCCGAAGCGGCAACGATTGCGACCTGGGCGACGCGGTCGGTCGCCGTGGCGGCAATCATTGCGACCTGGAGGGGGCCACGAAGCTCCGACCAGGTCAGATCTTGCCGAAGATCGCGCCGGGGTTGAGGATGTTCTGCGGGTCGAGGGCGTTCTTGATGCGCAGGTTCAGCTCGAGCACGTCGTCGCCGAGATAGTCCGCGAGCCAGGGCTGCTTCAACCGTCCCACCCCGTGCTCGCCGGTGATCGTGCCGCCCAGCTCGATCGCCAGCGACATCACCTCGCCGAAGGCGAGATCGGCGCGCTCGCGCTGGTCGGCATCCGCCGCGTCGAGCACGATGAGCGGATGCGTGTTGCCGTCGCCGGCATGTGCCACGACGGCGATCTCGACGCCGTGGTGCTCCGCGATCGCCCGCATCCCGTCGATCAGATCGCCCAGGCGCGGCAACGGCACGCCCACATCCTCCAGCAG
>JBARWR010000483.1:0-17730 GCA_049646915.1 Microbacterium sp. | reverse complement strand
ACCCCGGGCTGCTGGGCCCGCGCGATTACGACGTCGCGGGTGCGGCCACCGGAGTCGTCGAAGCGGATGCCCTGCTCGGCGCCCACCTCGTCGAGGACGGGGATGCCGTGATCGCGCTGGCCTCCAGCGGACTGCACTCCAACGGCTATTCGCTGGTGCGTCACATCGTCGCGAACGCCGGCATCGGCTACGGCGACAATGCCGCGGACTTCGCCGCCACCTGGGGCGAGGTCCTGCTCGAGCCCACCCGCCTGTACACGACGCCGCTGCTCGAGCTCCTCAAGGCCGTGCCCGGTGTGGTGCACTCGCTGAGCCACGTCACCGGCGGCGGCATCGCCGCCAACCTTGCACGCGTGCTGCCGCAGGGCAGCTGGGCCGAGGTCGACCGCTCGACCTGGTCGCCGAGCCCGGTCTTCCAAGTGCTGGCCGACATCTCCGGCACCCCGATCGTCGACACCGAGGGCACCTGGAACCTCGGCATCGGCTTCCTCGCCGTCGTAGCCGACGCGAAGAAGGATGCTGTGATCGCCGCGATCGGTGCACAGGGCGTCGCCGCCTGGCAGGTCGCGACGGTGCACACCGGCGCGCGTCCTGCGGGCGAATTCGAAGAGGGCGCCAAGGGCGTCGATGGTGGAGCAGTGCGCCTGGTCGGCGCCTACGCGAACGGAAACAAGTAACCCTCCATGTGCGGCATCGTCGGAATGGTCGGCAACGGCCCCGTCAACCAGGACATCTACGACGCGCTCCTGCTTCTGCAGCACCGCGGACAGGATGCCACGGGCATCGCCACGGCAGAGCCCAACGGCATCATGCACATGGCCAAGGCGGAGGGCATGGTGCGCGAGGCGTTCCGCACCCGCGACATGCGCTCGCTGCTGGGCAGCGTGGGCCTCGGCCACGTGCGCTACGCCACGAAGGGCACCGCCTCGAACGAGGAGGAGATGCAGCCGTTCTATGTGAACGCGCCGTACGGCATCGTGCTCATCCACAACGGCAACCTCACCAACACCCGTGAGCTGACCGCCGAGATGGCCCAGCGCGACCGTCGGCACCTGAACTCCTCCAGCGACACCGAGCTGCTGCTGAACGTGCTCGCGCATGAGCTGCAGACCTCGACCTCGGATGTCGACCTCGACCCGGAGCGCATCTTCGAGGCCGTGGCTCGCACGCACCGGCGCGTCGAGGGCGCCTATGCCGTGATCGCGATCCTCGCCGGCTACGGACTGCTCGCGTTCCGCGATCCTTTCGGCATCCGTCCCCTCATCCTCGGGCGCCGCAAGGTGCAAGGGGATGGGTCCCTGAGCCCTTCGACAGGCTCAGGGACCCAGAACAAGGACGAGTGGGTCGTCACCAGCGAGTCGCTCGTGCTCGAGAACGCCGACTACGAGATCGTCCGCGAGGTCGAGCCCGGTGAGGCCGTCTTCATCTCCAACGACGGCGAGCTGTTCACTCAGCAGTGCGCCGTGGACCCGCAGCTGATCCCGTGCGCCTTCGAGTACGTGTACCTCGCACGGCCCGACTCGATCATGAACGGCGTCTCGGTGTACGAGTCGCGCCTGCGCATGGGCGAGAAGTTGGCCGACACGATCGCCAAGCACGTGCCGCTGGATGAGATCGACGTGGTCATGCCGATCCCCGATTCCTCGCGGCCTTCGGCCATGGAGGTCGCTCGCAAACTGGGCAAGGAGTACCGCGAGGGCTTCTACAAGAACCGCTACGTCGGGCGCACGTTCATCATGCCCGGACAGGCGGTGCGCAAGAAGAGCGTGCGGCAGAAGCTGAACGCCATGTCGACGGAGTTCCGCGGCAAGAACGTGCTGCTGATCGACGACTCGATCGTGCGCGGCACCACCAGCACGCAGATCATCCAGATGGCGCGGGATGCCGGCGCCAAGTCGGTCATCTTCGCCTCGGCGGCGCCGCCGGTGCGCTATCCGCACGTGTACGGCATCAACATGCCGTCGAAGCACGAGCTGGTCGCCCACGGCAGGACCATTCCCGAGATCGCCGAGGAGCTCGGCTGCGACCGGATCGTGTACCAGGAGGTCGAGGATCTCAAGGCCGCGATCATCGAGGGCTCCGAGCTGACCGATCTTGACATGAGCTGCTTCGATGGTCGCTACGTCACCGGCACCATCACGCCCGAGTACCTGGACTGGGTTGAGAAGTCGCAGACTTCGTGACGGCATGACCGGGCCACTGAGCATGACGCAGGGCCGGCCACTGTGGCAGGGGCGCGCGCTCGCGGTGCTCGGCATCCTGCTGTGCGCGTTCTCGTTGCGCTCGGCGGTGGCATCCCTGTCGCCGATGCTCGACCTGATCGAACGGGACTTCCCGCTCGCGCCCGCGGTGGTCGGGCTGATCGGCGCGGCGCCGCCGGTGTGCTTCGCCGTGTTCGGGCTGGTGACCCCGATCCTCGAGCGCTGGCTGGGTCTGGAGCGGCTGACGGTGCTGGCACTCGCGACGATCACGGTGGGGCTGATCCTGCGCGGTGCGGTGGCCGATTCGATCGGCCTGCTGCTGACGACCGCGCTCGTGTTCGCCGGTGTCGGGATGGGCAACATCCTCATGCCGCCGCTGGTGAAGAAGTACTTCCCCGACCGGCTCGGGTTGATGATGACGCTGTACACCTCGGCCATGGCGCTGTCGACGTTCCTGCCGCCGCTGATCGCGGTGCCGGTGGCGGATGCCGCGGGCTGGCGCTTCTCGATCGCCCTGTGGGGCGTGTTCGCGGTGGCGGGCATGATCCCGTGGATCGTGATGCTGCTGCGCGGACGTGCGGCTGCCAATACTTGGGTCCCTGAGCCTGTCGAAGGGCCTGCTCCTGCCAAAGCATGGGTCCCTGAGCCTGTCGAAGGGCCCCTCACCGAGCCCATGACCGGCCCGATCCCCACCTCGCCGCAGACCCGGTCGCTGTTCGGCCGACTGGCGCGCATCCCGCTGGTGTGGGCGCTGTCGGCGACCTTCGCGACCTCGTCGACCATGGCGTACGTGTCCTTCGCGTGGCTGCCGTCGGTGTTCATCGACATCGGCGGCGTGGATGCTGCGACCGCCGGACTGCTGCTGTCGCTCTTCGCGGCCATCGGCCTGCCGGCGTCCCTCCTCGTACCGATGCTGGTGGTGCGCATGCAGGCCACGCGTCCGCTGGTGCTGGTCGGCGCGATCGGCGGACTGGTGGGCCTGGCGGGCCTGATCCTCGCACCCGTCCCCGGCCTGCTGCCGCTGTGGACGGTGCTGTTCGGCCTGAACGGCGTGCTCTTCCCTCTGGCGCTTGTGCTGATCAGCATCCGGGCGCGCACGCCCGAGACCGCGGTCGTGCTGTCGAGCTTCGTGCAGAGCGTCGGCTACACACTCGCGGCGGTGTTCCCGGTGCTGTTCGGGGTGCTGCACGCGGCGAGCGGATCGTGGACGTGGTCGCTGCTGCTGCTCGGCGCGGTGCTGATCGCGGTGATCCCGGCGGGCATGATCGCCGGTCGCCGTGTCACCGTCGAGGACGAGTGGGAGAGCCGGCACGGGACCTGGTGAGCGTCTGGTTCAGGGCTCCCTGAATTCCAGGGTCGCACAGCTGACGCCAGCTGTGACAGGAAACACCCCGAGGCGTCCGTCGCGCAGCACGCAGGTGAAGAGCTCGGGGACCGTGTGGTCGTTGCTGTCGCTGGAACCTTCGGGGCTGAAGACGCCGATGCTCCAAGCGACACCGCATTCCTCCTCGGCCGCACGTACACGCTCTGGCATGCCGGGCAACGCGCCGACGACGCCGTCAGCGGGCGCAGCGCCGACTTCTGTCTGCCTAGATGAGGTCGAAGCCGATTCGTAGCAGATGGATCCGGACTTCTCCGTCTCGCTAGCCTGGATGACGGCGATGGTCCCCCCGGTGATCGCCAGGCTTGCCATAGCGCCGGTGGCGACCAGCGCCCATCCACGTCGTTTGCGTCGCAATCTGTCCGAGGCTGCTATCCGATGCTGAATCGCCTCGAACTGCGCATCAAAATAGCCGCCAGCAGGCTGATCTTCATTGCTCATGTTCCTCACCTCTCACAGATGCGAGTTCGCCGCGCAGAAACTTGCGTGCACGGGACAGCCGATTACGGATGGCTCCTACGCTGTCGTTCGTTGCGCGTGCGGCTTCTTTGTAGAGCACGTTCTGTTGCAGGCAGAGGTCGACGATCTTCCGGTCGATCGGGCTCAGCTTGGCGAGCGCCACCCGTACGGCCAACGATTCCTCGGCGCTGACGCCCGACTCGAATGCGTTGTCGATGCCTTCCACATCGGCATTCTCCAGTGCGATCGTGCTGTGGCGTGACTTCTTGCGATTCAGGTTCGCGGTCAGATTCCGCGCTGTGACCAGGAGCCAGGGCAGCGCAGACTCCCCGGGCATCTGGTCGGCATCGAGTTTCTGCCACGCGGTCGCGAACACCTCCTGGAAGACGTCGTCGGCATCAGTAGAGTTCGCGATGCCCGTCTGGATGAAGCTGTGCACCGCGGGGGCGTGGCGTCGGTAGAGCTCGAGAAATGTGGAGGATCCGGCCGATTTCATCGTCTCGATCAGCTCCCGGTCAGTGGGAACGGGAGCGTCTTCCGCGCGGTCGGATGCATCGCTCATCGAGATCTATTCTGCGTGACGATCAGCCGAATCGGCGTACTTATCCGGAACGAGGGAATGTGTCTCAGATTGGCTGCACTTCTTGCGAGTCCGCTTGGCTGTCAGCCACGATCATAGGCATTCGGAGGGTGAGGAGGCGATGGCAATGCGACCAAGGTCCAGAATATTGGGGGGCATCGTGCTGATGATCAGCGCGATGGTGAGTGTGTCGCCGGTGGCAGCGAGCGCGTCTAATGCAGGTGACGGTGATCACTGCGCAGCGAATCTCGATACCGGAAGCTTCGTGTGCGTGATCGACCAGCGCGACCTCGCGAAAGCAGTTTTCGACGCCACTGGAGAGGTAATCGTCTATGAGTCAGGACACGGTGAAGCTCGAATTGAGGGCGTGACTACCGCTTATGCGTTGGGAATCATCCATTCGTACCCGGACTACGGGGGCGGTTCGCGGACGGTCACGGCATCAAGCACCTGCAGTACCAGTACCTACAGCTACGCCGATCTGGCATCCATTGGCTGGAACGACGAGATCGACTCGTTCAAGAGCTACAACGGCTGTCAGACCAAGGTGTGGGAGAGCACCGGTTTCACCGGCGTCTCATACGGCTACTACACGAATAGCAGTGACCTCGGATCGATGAGGAATCGGGCCTCGTCGATCAGGTGGCAATGAGCCACTATTCGAGATATTGAGACGCTAACGGTTCGCCACAATGCTCACCCGGCAAAGTCAGGAGAATGATCATGACAGAAGTGAAGCATCGCTCCGGAGAGTGCAGGGCGCTCGGGGTGCTGGCCACAGCGACGGTTGTGATCGCGAGCCTTGCCATACCCCTAGCTGCGCAGGCTCAGACGCCGGCGCAGGCCAAGGCAGTGTGCGTGTCAGGATCGACGTGTCTTTGGAGAGACAACCATTTTGAGACGATGGGGTACGGGGGTAGATATGTAAATTTCTTCTATTACATTCCGAATTTTGCCTCGCACTCATATCCCGCGACTCCCACTCCGCCGAACATAAATGACTCGGTGACGTCGGTTTACAATAACGGTAACTTCGAGTACGTGTACCTGTTCACAGGGACTTACTTGCAGGGCTCCTATATGGTTGCGCCGATCGACTCGTACTCAAACATGGCGGGTACCGCGTTTGACGACAAACTGAGTTCGGCCTATTACGAGAGTTGCCTCGACGGTATATGCGGATGAACTTGGGATCAGAGAGGATGGCCATGAAGAAGAATGTGATTACGCTTATGGGGATGGCGGCACTGGTGCCGCTATTCGCTCTGAGCCTGGCTGCGTGCGCGAGCCAGGGATCGAGCGTTGCTGGCCAGACATCCGCGGGTTTGCCTGTCCCAGACCAGGCGTCTGTACTACGGGCCGCAGTGAGGAATCAAGCTGATTGGTCCCTTCCATTGGATCCGTACAAGTTGTCGGATCCACATCTGAATACATACGCAGAGCATCTCGCGGCACAACCGTGTCTCGCGGAACACGGGTTGGTATTGAACGTACCCTGGCAGGATCCCGGCGAGAGTCTTAGCGCAACGATGAACGGGACCGGACAGAGGCTATTCACACCCCAAATCGCACGCAAGTGGGGGTACCACAGTGCGCAGATGGACAGCGTAAGTCGTACGCTGTGGGACCGATATTTAAGATCCTATCGAGATCTCGATAGGAATGAAGACTTCAATATGAAATTCAGCAACTGCATTGAGGGCGTGCGAGCAGATAATCCCCTCCCCGACATGGACGATCAGACGTTCGTCTTTGGGCTATCGATGCAGGCTCGAGACGACGCGACGCAAGCTCCGCCTGTCCTTGAAGCCGCTGCTCGCTGGTCGCAATGCATGGTTACTTCGGGAGCCAGCGATGTACCAGCGTCACCTGAGCAGATGCCGACGCTGAAGATGGCGGAGAAGTTCGGTCTCGGCGCTGATCCGGCGAAGAGTAGCTCGGATGTCGTGATCTCCGAAGAGGAAATCGATCTCGCAACCCTTCAGGCCGACTGTGAGAATACGAGCGGATACCGTAGCGCGCTATATACCGCGCAATGGGACTTGGAGCAACAGAAGCTCACGAACGACGCCGAGCGACTACACGGTATCGGGACTGACGTCGCCCGTTACCACGATGGCGTAGAGGCACTGATTGATGAGCTCGCGCCCCCTGCTCCCTAGCCTCGGGTCCGAGCTTATTGCACCGCAGTCGGCAGCGACAGAAGCTTCGGAGGAGCCTCGTGAATAGTTTCGCAGCACCTGGGATGAGGCAGACTGCACTCGTCGCGATATTGGCCATGCTCGTAGTCCTCGGTGTTGGGTCGACCTCGGCAACCGCTATGGGCTCACCTCCGCATGGGGACTCAGGCGATGCTGTTCATGTGGGAACGAGCGGTGTCCCTTCGAAAGACCGGGGCGCATATCTTGGGGCGGACTGGTCGAATTCCGACGATGTCTCAAGGGTCGTTCTGGGCGGTTCTGATGGGCTAACGGTTCTGCAAGCGGAGGCTGAATCCGGGTATCGGTGGCACTCGGTGGCCGCGATACCGACTTACACGGCAGACACAGATCTGTGGATATCAAATAGCTGCGTCTCCTCGAGCGGAAAGTATATGGTCGTGGTCTATGGACCTCGCTCCATCACGAACTCGGAGAGCGCGTTCGGAGGAGGGGCCAACGCGGCCATCGTGGAACTCGCGACAGGCAAGGTCCGCGATCTCGGAACTGGATTCTCCATTGCATACTTCGACCCTGGATGTGGCGCCGGTGATACGGTCACGCTCACTCGCGTTGATCCGGATGTGTCGACAACCCTGTTGGCTACCGTGGATGCGGCCACCGGTGATGTGCGAAATCGCGCCTCGATCGAAGGACAAGCGACGTCCGCCATTGCGGATGCGCGCGGTACCATTTTCGCCGTGACGCCGAATGGAATCATTCGAGCGTTTTCCAATGAGAAGCCATCAGTCTTCGTCTCCACAACAGGCGTTGCCTATGACCTGTCCATTGACGACCGTGGGAGGCTTGGCTATGTCGTGTCCCGTGGCAACGGACAAGCTGTCGCCAACGTCATCTCGACGTCGGGCAAGGCCAAGTCCCGCGGGATAGCTTCCGGTGATGTCGCTCAGCTCGGTCTACGTCGTTCTCCTCAAGGAGGGTTCTTCCTTCTTGGCTCTGGTGTTCGGACAGACATTACGGATGCCGATGCAATCACGGCGCTTCCGGACGCTGGGCCGAGAGACGTAGTTTCAAGCAATGGTCGTTTGATTGTGAAGTCCGTGGTGCCGGCGGGGATAGGCACATCGTTTGATGCGGGGGCCGCCGCACGCCAAGCCGCAACGATCGACGCGACAGTGCCGGGGACCAACAAGGAACTGAGATTCGACGTCGACACCGCGACAGCTCCTGGCGCGGTGCCTTCGAATTCGACTGACGATGGATCTGTGTTCCGGATGCCACCATCGGTCGTCGCACCGTATTCTGCGATGGGTGATCCGCATGATCCTTCGGAGTCTGAACGATACTGTGCGGTTCCTCGAAATGATCCGGGCAACCAGGCCTTCCAGCCGAAACCTCGCCAGGTCGAGTGGGCAGTCAATCGCGCGGTGAAGGGCCAACTCACAGAGACTCGTCCCAGCAACTGGCGTGGGCAGGGGATGGCGGCGTATGTGCCGCAGACGGAGTTTCCCCCGGTATCACTGACGGGCGGCGGGACGATACCGCCGCAGATTGTGCTCGGCGTCTTGATGCAGGAATCGAACATGTGGCAGGCGGACAAGTACACGGAGCCCGGCGACACTGGGAACCCGCTCATCGGTGACTTCTACGGTAATCGGGGCTCCGCGCTGTGGACGATCGATTATCCGGATGCGGACTGTGGATATGGAGTCGGTCAGATCACCGACGGAATGAGGCTGGCTGGCCACGAGAAGCCAGGGGAGACTTCGTTGCCATATCAGAAGCAGCGCGAGATCGCTCTTGACTATGAGGCCAATATCGCAATGGCAGTACGGATGCTCGGACAAAAATGGAATGAGACCGTTGCTAAGGGAATTACGACGAACGACGGCGGCGCTTCTCGGATCGAGAACTGGTTCGCCACAGCCTGGGCATACAACACCGGGATTCAGCCGAACGGGCCCTACAATCCAACAGGATGCAACCCGAGCAATACGTGCACGGGTCCGGACGGTACCTGGGGTTTGGGCTGGTCGAACAATCCCATCAACCCGAACTACCCTCCTTCACGGCAGCCGTTCTTGCAGGATAACCACGCTGCTGACGCAGCCGTACCGCAGCACTGGTCCTATCCCGAGAAGGTAATGGGCTGGGCGGCGTGGGGAGCCACTCTCGTTCAGACGCAGAAGGCTGACCCTGCGACCCGCACTAACCCCGCCACTCTCATTTCGTCATACAACCTCGCATGGTGGGGAGGAGGCGCAACGCTCGATCCGGAGTTGAACCGGTACAACGTCGCCCCACCATTCGACCTCTTCTGCACGACGGCGGACAACCAATGCGACCCGACGGCGTCATCGCCGTGTGCGCTCACCAGCCTCCAATGCTGGTGGCACCAACCTGCGACCTGGAAGTCGACGTGCTCGACCACCTGCGGCCACGGCGCAGAGCGATTCCCATGGCCCACGTATAGCACCGAAGCGAGCAGCACTGACCCAGGCCTTGGGGCACCATCGAACGTGCTGCTGACAAGTTTCCCCGCAAACTGCGGGGCACCCCCGGCCGGTGTGTTCGTCGTTGACGACACCATGCAAGTGTCTGCACGAAAGCCTGGGGAATGCACGAGACAGCCAACGTCGGGTTCGTTCCAGTTCACGTTCGCCTCCGCGGACAGCAATGGGAACTATCCAGCGAAGATCGATCTTCATCAGAGCGGCGGCGGCTACAACGCACACTTCTACTTCGCACACATGCAGAAGAGCAATGTACTGAGCGGCAAGATCACTGGAACTTGGACCTACGGAAGCGCGCTGAGCAACAAGTGGACACGGGTGTGGGTACACCTGCCTGATCATGCTGGCTGGACGCAACAGGCCGGCTACAAGATCGGCCTCGGCGGCTCGAACTTTCAGACTAGATACCTCCCACAACGGCGGTACAGCAACGAGTGGGTCAGTCTGGGAGTGTTCCTGGTGAACGGAACACCCACCGTCTCATTGAACAACGTCATCACAACAGACGGCGGCGACATCAATGCTGGTATTGAGGACATCGCGTGGGATGCGGTCGGATTCCAGCCTCTTACAAGCAAGCCAGATGACTTCGTTGTCGCATTGGGCGACTCGTACTCGTCCGGTGAGGGCGCCGGCAGTTACGAGCCTTGGAGTGACAACAACGGCACCAGTGCCACGGAGTTGAATTCCTGCCACGTATCCACGAACTCGTGGATCAGGAAGACAGTACTGCCCGGCGACACGCAGAGCATCGGCACGCGCGCCAATGCCAATGCCGCAAGTCTGGACTTTCACACGCTCGCATGCTCCGGTGCGCAGACCGAAAACCTGCTCCCGTACTACACCGTCCCCGGAACCAGCAAACCCGCCAACAGTGAAGGCCAGACCGGGAGGCTTCCTCAGCACACTCTCGTTTCGCAGCTGGATGCAGGTTATCTGAACGAGAACACGACGCTGGTCGCGTTGTCTATCGGCGGGAATGATATGCGATTCCCACCTGTCATCCAGGCATGCGTCACGGCATTCTGGAGCGTCGTCGGCGGCGACTGTTCAGACTCCGTCCTGGACGGGGACACACTAGGTGCCAAGGATGCCAGCGCTGCCCGGCTAGTGAGCGAGTTCCCCACCAGCCTCGGCGTCGTCCTTAACGAGATACGTTCTCGAGCCCCAAACGCCAAGATCGCGCTGATGGGATACCCGAAGCTGTTCGAATCAGGCTCCGCATGCATCTTCATCGCAGAAGACAACATGGACTGGCTAAATGGCGTGTCCGACGGGATCAGGAGTGCGATGTCCGCCGCGGCGACAGCCGCAGACACCATGAGTGCACCCCACGTCATCTTCGTAGACCCGCAAACAAAGTTCACAGGTCACAATCTCTGTACCGGAACGGGCGTGTCCGCCATCAATGGGCTGGAATTCACAGTGACACCGGGCGAAAGTCCGCTCATTCCTGCGCTGGGGATTGTGACGAACACTGGCTATGCGTCGCAGACGTCGGTGCATCCGAACGGTCTGGGTACTCAGCTGTACTCTGATGCTCTGGAGGTGGCGCTTGCAACGACTCCGTAGATGTGCCATCGTGGCGGCGATGATCATCGCCACCGTGCTCACATTGTCTGGGTGCGCGATGCCGAACATCGTGACGGATGCGAGGAATGCGTCTATTCGTAATGCGGCAAAGGCCTTCTCCGAGGCGGTCGACTGCTTCGGGAAGTTGCAGATCACCAAGGGTGAGGATCTGGACGCACTGGCGCGACAGAACGGTCTCTGTGGGGACTGGCTCACACTGGGAGCCACCGACGAGGAATTGGCGGTCTGGAGCTGGACCTTGGGGAACGATACCGCGCTGATACGGATCGATGAGTCAACCGGCGTCCCGATCATCAAGGTGCTGACCGCCGGCCAGGGTAGGGCCAATGCCTGGACTCAATGGGAAGATCACACGCTGATCGCGTGCTGGCAGGTCAGGCTGGACCTGTCCGGCAAAAAGCCGGAGGTGACCGAGTTCGAATGCCCACAGCAGTGGCTGGAATCCTGGGGTGCGGCTGAAGTGATGACTCTTAAGGAGCTCAAGGAGGCCGCCGAAGAACTCGGCGTGGCAGTGATCGCATAGGGAGTGAGCGTGCTGACGTGATTGAAGCCTTGCGTGCGCCGTACCGTCGGTGCGGTTCTGCCAACGATGAGTTGACTGACGGCCAATGGTGGTCTGGTCAGGTTGACCAGACCATGAGAAGATGAATGCATGAAGGTCACAGTCAATGTGCAAGAAGCGAAGACCCGCCTGTCCGAGTTGCTGCGCCGGGTGGAAGCCGGCGACGAAGTCGTGATCGCACGGGCGGGCCGGCCGATCGCTCGCATTCAGGCCACCTCTCCACGAAGGCGCGACCTGAGTGCGCCATTGCTGCCCGAAGTCCCGGCGATCCCGGCCGACTCGCTCTTCGAGAACATGACGGAGGACGAGCTGGCCTCGTGGGAGGGCGGGGATCCCGCCGATCCGCTGGGCGCGGCCGCGTGAGCGACTACCTGCTGGACACGCATGTCCTGCTGTGGCTGGCCACGGACCCCGATCAGGTTCCCGTGCGCCTGCGGCGCGACCTCGAAACGGCCGAATCGCTCTTCGTCTCCGCGGCGAGCGCGTACGAGATCGCGCAGAAGTCGCGCCTCGGACGCCTGCCGCACGGTGAGCGACTGCTTGGGAGGTGGGAGCATCTGCTGGATGCACTGCTCGCGGCGGAACTGCCCCTGAGCGTGAGGCACATGCGAGAGGCGGGTGGGCTGGCGTGGGAGCATCGTGATCCGTTCGATCGGATGCTGGTGGCGCAGGCGCGTCTCGATGGGCTGGTGCTCGTCACGAAGGACGAACGGATCCTCGCCTACCCGGAAGTCACCTGCGCCGACTGGGAGTGAGTGGATCAGTCCGCCTCGGGCATCGGTACGAGAACCGCTGTCACCATGCAATCCCCGAGCGTGAGGTGGAATCGCGTGCCTGCGGACAGCCACAGGTACAGACTCATACCAACGTTGGTATGATCGAAGTATGAAGGTCGACGTGACTGCCGCACCGGCCCTTGTGCGCGCGGCGCGCGAGGATGCGGGGATGACGCAGCGCGCGCTCGCTGAAGCCGTGGGGCTGCGTCAGTCGAACATCGCCGCGATCGAGGCAGGAAGCCGGCCGGTCTCGGCGGACATGCTCGAGCGAATCCTCGTGGCGGCGGACTATCGGCCGTCCGTGTCCCTAGGCGAGCGCGGAACGGCGCTGAAGAGGCTCGGTGCCGAGCTGGGGATCACCAACATTCGCGTGTTCGGGTCGGTGGCACGCGGGCAGGACCATCACTCATCGGATGTCGACTTACTGGTCGACCTCGAGCCCAGTCCTGTCCCGTTCCGACTCGGCGTGTTCAAAGGGGAATCGGAAGATCTGCTGGGCTTCGCGGTCGATGTCGTCGTGGACCGCGGTGACCGTGTCGGCATGGACCGCATCCGCCAGACGGCGGTGCCGTTGTGACCGATGTGCCCTCTGCACGTGAAGTGCTCGCCGGTGAGCTCGACCGGATCTCGGAGCGGCTCAGCCGCACGGAAGCCGACGGGAAGGACGTCTTCTTTGAAGGGTCCGATTCGTATGATCGCGCAATCGTGGCGGTCATACGGCTAGCCGCGCTGTTCGAGGATGATCGTCGATTCGGCGCGCTGCTGAGCGATGTCACGGAGCGAGAGCGCGTCGGCATCCGCAACACCCGGAACATCACCGCACACCATGGCTATGCCTCGATGGATGACGAGACGTTCTGGGAGACGATCACCGTCGATATGCCGGCGTTCGTCGCGAAGCTCCGCGCCGTGAAAGGGCTGTAGGCGCCAGATCAGCCGATGCCGACCTCGTCGCCCACGCGGATGACGCCGCCGACACCGCCGGTGTCGTCTACGGATCCGCTCACGCCCTGCAGCAGCAGGAGCCGGCCGAGCGAGGGCTCAGACAGGCCGATCTCACGGGTTAGGGTGGTCAGCACCCGGGCATCTCGGATGCCGGTGTCGGGGTTCGCGTGGGTCGCCAGGCACCGCACGATCGGGCCCTCAGCCGTGAAGCGCAGGTCGCCGATGCGCACCTCGCCCGTCCAGGCCAGCTCGTCCCAGGCATCCACCCCGTCGATCACCACGTTCGAGCGGAACCGGCGGTCATCGAGTACGAGCCCGGGCGCCTTGTTCGGGACGACATCGTTCAGCGCGTTGACGCTGGCCTCGCTGTGCACGGTCACGAAACCCCGAGACCGATCCTGGAAGCGCGCGTGCTCGCCGTCGCCGACCAGCACCAGCGGCAGACGGCCCGGGCGCTGCAGCTGCTTCCACTCGGGGGAGTCCAGCACGAATGCGGTCACGATCTCGGTGAGCTCGGCCCGCCCCTCGGCATCCAGCACCGCATCGACCAGCAGCGAGTCGTCGTGCGTGATCCGCACCCGGCGGCTGTCGTGGTCGTACGCCACGCGCAGCGCCGCCAGCGATGGGAATGACTCCAGCGCGAGGCCCTTCGACTTCGGCCAGTAGTCCAGTCCGTCGCGCTGCTCCGGCTCCGCGGCATCCGCGAACCGGAAGGCGAGCACGCGATCCCCGGCGACGCGCCCGTCGGGCTGAACAGTCAGCTCATCGTGACGCTCGGGCGTGAACCCCTTGATCGGATAGCGGTACAGGGCGGCGACACGGGGCATCCGGCCATTCTCGCAGGCCTGCGCGCGATGTCACGACCGCCGCAGAACACGACGAAACCCTGGTCGACGGAGCGGATGCTCGTCGCCAGGGTGTCTCGTGCGAGAGGAGAGTCAGGCTCGTTCGAGCTCTTCCTCGTCCTTATCCTCGTATTCGTCGGCCCACTTGTCGACGTACTGATCTCCATCGGTGGTCGGATGCCCGAGCTCGCGCTCGAGTGCCGAATAATTCACCTCAGGACTGTATGCCTTGAGATCGCGAGCGATCTTGGTGTGCTTCGCCTTCTGACGGCCACGGCCCATGAGCGAGACCCCCTTTTTACGAGTTCAGCACCGGGCTGTGCGACGCCCGATGATTTTCACGGCACCGGCTCGAGGCCGGTAAGAGTAGCATTCAGGATAGCACGCACGCCAGAGCCTGAGGCCGCCCTGCGGCCGGTGAGGGGAATGATCGTCATGTCAGATTCCACGCCCGCAGCATCCGACGAAGCCGCGCAGAACGCAGCCCTGCAGAAAGCCGTCGTCGTGGGGATGCAACCGGGTCAACCGTCCCACGTCCTGGCCGAAGCGGTGCGCTACGCGAAGCTGCTGAAAGCGCCCCTCGTGGTCGTGCACGTCGACGTCACCCGCTTCGTCACCTTCGAGGATCCCGACGGCTACGTGCACTCCGCTCCGATCGACCTCAACCTCGATGCCGGGGCCGCCGAGTTCGAGGATGTGCAGAACAGTGCCACTGCCGCCCTCGAAAAGGAGGACATCGTCTGGACCGCCCGGCAGCTGGTCGGCGACCCGGCGCTCGCGATCAAACAGCTCGCGAACAAGCTCGACGCGCAGCTGATCGTGATCGGCACCCGCAAGCAGGGCCTGGGAGAGTCGATCCGCGAGTTCTTCACCGGCTCGGTCGCCGCACGCCTCGCGCATCGTCAGCACCGTCCGGTGCTGGTGATCCCGCAGGGCGAGTCAGTCCCCGACGACCAGAAGGACGAGTGGACCGAGTAGCGGCTACTCGCTCGGCGCGGCCAGCCCCCGCGTCACGGCATGGGCGGCGTCGTCGAGCGCGCGCTCCAGGTCGGTGACGACGGATGCCGGAAGGACGCCGCCCTTCGCGACATGCGTGCGCAGGTCGGTGCGCACCTGCGCACGGAACGCGTTGATCACGGCATCCGCCCGCTGCAGATGCTCGCGGCTGGTGGTGCGCTCGTCGCCCATCCCCTCGGCACGTGCACGCGCCTTGGCGGAGCGCTTCTCGTCCTGCGCCGCGGTGGCCAGATCGGCGCGCAGGCTGCGCATGGCATCCTGAACGCTCTGGCGCACCTCGCTCGCGATCAGGCGCACCGAGTCGGACAGGTCCGCCTCGATCCCTTCCAGATCGCCGGAGCGGGAGGACAGCTCGGCGCGGCCGGCGTCCGTGATGGCGTAGATCGTGGTGCGGCCCTCGACGGTCTTCGAGACCAGGCCCTCCTCCTCGAGCTTCGCCAGACGGGGGTAGATGGTGCCGGCGCTGGGCGTGTATGTGCCGCCGGTGCGGTCGGTCAGCGCCTGGATGATGCCGTAGCCGTGCTGCGGCGCCTCGTTCAGCAGCGACAGCAGGTACAGCCGCAGGTCGCCGTGCGAGAAGACGGCGGGGGTCATGATTCCTCCCATTCCGCGTCGTCGGCCACTGAGACCTGCGGGCGGCGCAGCACGGTGATCCCGCCGGAGACGGTGTTCGCGCGTACGTCGACGAAGGTGCCGGCGAGCTCGCCCATCTGTCCGCTGTAGTTGCTGGGTCCGCCGCTGGAGCGCTGGATGCCGTCGACGAGCAGCTTGCCGCTGATGCTGCGCAGCACGTAGTTCGCCGGCAGCGTCTCGTCCAGGCGCACGGTGACGCCGCCGGAGACGGTGTTGAGGTTGACGGTGTTCGCGTCGCCGATCGCGTCGATCATCACGGAGCCGGAGACGGTGTCGATGGTCGCCTTGCGCAGGGTGCCGGTCACGGCCACGTCTCCCGACACGCTGTTGGCGACGACGGAGCCGACCAGTCCGCGGATCTGCACGTCGCCCGAGACCGAGTTGGCGGTCAGGTCTCCGCTGATGCCGTCGGCGATGACGTCGCCGGAGACGGTGTTGAGCTTGGCGTCGTTGCGGATGCCGGAGATCAGTGCGCCCGCGCTGACCACGCCCAGGGTGAGCGCGATGTCACGCGGCACGGCGATGCTGATCTCGGCCTTGGGGCCGCCGGTGCCGAAGTTGCGGAACACCTCGAGGAAGTTGTCCCAGCCGATCTGGGGATGGTCGATCTCGATCTGGGTGCCGTCGGATTCGACGCGCAGGTCCTTGATGGTGACGCCGTGCACCTCGATGCGGATGCCGGGTTCGTCGTGTGCGACCACGTCGACCTGTCCGCCGACGAGCCCGACCTTGAGTCGGGACGCGGAGGCGATGTCGATGACGCGTTCCTCGCCCGGGGCGATGAGCCACTTCTCGGTCATTGTCGTTCTCTTCCTGTAGGGCGATATCGAGATATATCGCGTGTGGCGAGCGTAACACGATATATCTCGAGTTGGTCAACCCCCTCCGCCTTCGAATCGCTCAATGTGCGGCATTTCTCCGGCGGATGCAGCAACGTGAGCGATTCGAACGGCGCGGCGAGCGCTTGACATTGCCGCAGCGTCAACTTCTACGGTGGTCGTATCGACGGAAACGAGAGAGGAGCGGATGCCATGGACTGGTCGATCCAGGAGATCGCCCGGCTTGCGGGAACCACGAGCCGGACGCTGCGTCATTACGACGACATCGGCCTGCTGAAGCCCTCGCGCATCGCCGGGAACGGCTACCGGCACTACGACGAGGCCGCCCTCGTGCGCCTGCAGCGCATCCTGCTGCTGCGCGAGCTCGGACTCGGTCTGCCGCAGATCGCCGACGTGCTGGCATCTGCTGGTGGCGCCGCATCCGAGGCATCCGCGCTCGAGACGCACCTCGGCTGGCTCCGACAGGAGCAGCAGCGACTCGCTCGACAGATCGCTTCCGTCGAGTCGACCATCACCGCATTGACAGAGAGGAAGGAACTCATGGCCGAGAACATGTTCGACGGCTTCGACCACGCGCAGTACAAGGACGAGGTCGAGGAGCGCTGGGGACGGAGGGCCTACGCCGACGGCGACCGCTGGTGGCGCGGCCTCACCGAGGAGGAGCGTGCCGCATGGCAGCGGCGCGTCGCCGACCTCAGCCACGAATGGAGTGCCGCCGCCGAGAGCGGTCTGAACCCGGCATCCGATGAGGCGCAGCAGATCGCTCGCCGTCACGTGGAGTGGCTCGCGGACGTCCCGGGCCGTCCTGACGATCTGAAAGGCTACGTCACCGGCCTCGGCGAGATGTACGTCGCCGACCCGCGCTTCGGCGCGAACTACGCCACCAGCGAGGGCGGCACCATCGGCGCCGAGTTCGTCCGCGACGCGCTGCGCGTCTACGCGGAGTCGAACCTGTAGGCAGACCACTCGCGCACGGAACGCACGGAAGGAGTTCTCGCGCTCGGGAGGAGGATCCTGGGCTGAGGCTTCTCCCATCAGTGAGTTCTCCTCCCGAGAGCGCGGGGCGCGAACCCGGGGCCCCGGGTAGTCTGGCTGGACGATGAGCATCACTCGCCGCACTCTGCTGCTCGGCGCCGGGACCGGTGCCGTCGCGATGCTTCTCGCGTCGTGCACCCCCGAGCCGAAGCCCAAGCCCACGCGCACCGCCACGCCCGCGCCCAAGCCCAC
>JBARWR010000482.1:0-3335 GCA_049646915.1 Microbacterium sp. | reverse complement strand
GTCTCGGGCATCGCGGCGCCGCGATAGTCCTGGTGCAGACGGTCGGCAGTGGCATCCAGAAGCAGTTCGGGACTCTGCGTCAGCGCCGCGACCAGCAGCGCGGAGCGCGAGACGTTGAACACCGCGTCCTCGCGGGGCACCTGCGGCGGCTGCAGCGATCGGGCCAGTGATGTCGACATCGTGAAGCCGGGGACGAAGACGACCGGCGCGACACCTCGGTGCACCAGCAGCTTCTTGTGCTGCGGGCCGTTCTCGCCCGTCCAGGCGATCGTGAGACCGCCGAACAGTGCAGGGGCGACGTTGTCGGGGTGGCCCTCCAGCTCCGTGGCCAGTCGCAGCAGGGTCCGGTCGTCGAGCTCCACGTCGCCGGCCAGCAGACCCTTGGCGATGAGGATGCCGGCGGTCACGGCCGCGCCCGACGAGCCGAGGCCGCGTCCGTGCGGCACGCCGTTCGCGGCGCTGATGCGCATACCGGGCATCTCGCGCGCGGCGTCGGCGTACACGTGGGCGATCGACCGGACGACGAGGTTGCTCGCATCCCGCGGGATCTGCTCCGCGCCGGAGCCGGCGACCTCGATCTGCAGTCGATCGTCTCCGAATGCCGAGACCGTGAGCGTGTCGTAAATGCTCAGTGCGAGGCCGAGCGTGTCGAATCCGGGGCCGAGGTTCGCGCTGGTCGCCGGCACGGTGACCGTGATGGTGCGCAGGGCGCCGTCCGCAGCGGATGCCGTGGAGACGGTGGGCGCCATGTCGGCCGGCACGACGGTGACGCCCACGTCACTCCCCTTCGACGCGCAGGACGGAGACCACGTGCTCGACGACGTCACTGGCGGTGAGCCGCTCGACGGCTGCGCTGAGGGCGCTGTCCGAGGCTCGGTGCGTCCCGATGATGAGACGCGCGGTGTCGCCTGCCTCCTCGTCGTCCGTCGGCACGACGGTCTGCACCAGCGTCGCGACCGAGACGCCGCCCTCGCTGAGCAGCCCGGCGATGGTGGCGAGCACGCCGGGCTCGTCGGCGACTTCGAGGGTGATCTGGTAGCGGGTGGTCACGTGGCCGATCGACACGATGGGCAGATTCGCCCGGGTGGACTCCCCCACGCCGGTGCCGCCGGCGATATGACGCCGTGCCGCAGAGACCACGTCGCCGAGAACGGCGGATGCGGTCTGCACGCCACCGGCGCCCGCACCGTAGAACATCAGCGAGCCGGCCGCCTCGGCCTCGACGAACACGGCGTTGTTGGCTCCGTGCACGGATGCCAAGGGGTGCGAGCGCGGCACGAGGGCCGGGTATACGCGCACCGAGATCGACTCGCTGTCCTCGTCGTTGAGCCGCTCGCAGACGGCGAGCAGTTTGATGACGAATCCGGCCTCGCGCGCCTCTTCGATCATGGCGGCGGTGATCGAGGTGATGCCCTCGCGGTGCACGGCTTCCAGCGGCACGGCGGTGTGGAAGGCCAAGCTGGCCAGGATCGCGGCCTTCTGTGCGGCGTCGTAGCCCTCGACGTCGGCCGTCGGGTCCGCCTCGGCGTAGCCCAGCCGCTGGGCATCCGCGAGCACGTCGGCGAAGTCGGCCCCCTCGGAGTCCATCCGGTCCAGGATGTAGTTCGTCGTGCCGTTCACGATGCCCATGATGCGCACCACGCGGTCGCCGGCGAGCGAGTCGCGCAGCGGCCGGATGATCGGGATCGCCCCGGCAGCGGCCGCCTCGTAGTACACCGAGGCTCCCACGCGGTCGGCGGCCTCGTAGATCTCGGGGCCGTGCGTGGCGAGCAGCGCCTTGTTCGCAGTCACGACATCCGCACCGGAACCGAGGCCCAGCAGGATGTGCGAGCGGGCCGGTTCGATGCCGCCCATCAGCTCGATCACGATGTCGGCGCCGGTGATCAGCGTCTCGACATCGGTAGTGAACAGTTCATGGGGCAGTTCCACATCGCGCGGCGCGTCGACGTCGCGCACGGCGATGCCGGCGAGATCCAACCGTGCACCGGCGCGGTCGGCCAGTTCATCTGCGTGTCGCAGCAGCAGGTCAGCCACCTGCGATCCCACGGCTCCGGCGCCCAGCAGCGCCACGCGAAGTCGTCGGTAATCAGTCATCTGCACTCCTCAGCACGTCGGTTCAGGTCAGTCGTGGGCGGCGATGAGCGCGCGCCCTGTTCTTCCGGCCGGATCACCTGTCGATGCCGGCGTCGCGTGCCAGCAGATCGGCGAGGCTCTCACCGCGCACGATCACGCGGGACTCGCCGCCGTTCACAGCGACGATCGGTGGTCGGGGAACGTGGTTGTAGTTGCTCGAGAGCGGCGCGCAGTAAGCACCGGTCGCGGCCACGGCGAGCAGGTCACCTGGAGCGACATCGCCGGGGAGGTACTCGTGGTCGACGACGATGTCACCGGATTCGCAGTGCCGACCGACCACGCGCACCAGCACGGGGTCCGCGGCGCCCAGGCGCGCGGCGAGCCGTGCCGAGTACTGCGCTCCGTACAGGGCCGGGCGGGCGTTGTCGCTCATCCCGCCGTCCACGCTCACGTACCGGCGGCTGCCGTTCTCGAGCGCGACGTCCTTGACGGTGCCGACCTCGTACAGCGTGATGCCGGCATTGCCGACGATCGCCCTGCCCGGCTCGAACGACAGTGCGGGAATGCGGATGCCACGGGCGTCGCACCCCTCCGCGACAGCCGAGACGACGCCCTCAGCGAGGTTCTCGATCGGCTCGGGGCTGTCGACGCGGGTGTAGGCGATGCCGAAGCCGCCGCCCAGATTCAGCTGGGGGATGTCACCGCCGGCGAGCAGCTCCTGATGCAGGTCGAGCACACGCGCCGCGGACTCGCGGAATCCGGCGACGCCGAAGATCTGCGAGCCGATGTGACAGTGCAGCCCGACGAACTCCAGCCCGTCGATCTCGCGGATCCGGGCGACGAGCGCCGGCGCTCCCTCGAGAGGGGTGCCGAACTTCTGGTCCTCATGGGCTGTGGCGAGGAAGTCGTGGGTCTCGGCGTGCACGCCGCTGTTGACGCGCAGCATGACGCGCTGCGTGGCGCCGGTGCGCGCGACGATGGCGGCGAGCCGCTCGATCTCGATCTCGCTGTCGATCACGATGGTCCCGACACCGACCTCGACCGCGCGCTCCAGCTCCGTCACCGACTTGTTGTTGCCGTGGAAGCCGAGCCGCTCGGCATCCGCTCCTCCGGCGAGCGCGACCTCCAACTCGCCGCCGGTGCAGACGTCGAGGTTCAGGCCCTCGTCCATCACCCAGCGCACGATCGTCGTGTTCAGCAGTGCCTTGCCCGCGTAGTAGACGCGGGCGGTGGTTCCGTGCGTGGCGGCCGCGGTCTCGAAG
>JBARWR010000481.1:0-3647 GCA_049646915.1 Microbacterium sp. | reverse complement strand
GCCGCTTCGCGCAGGCCTGCCGCGATGCACCCCAGCGTCGATCCGTGGACGGCCTCGTCGTGCTCCTCCCACCAGTCGTAGCAGGGACGCTCCCACGAGCTCAGGAGGTAGTCGACCGTCAGCGCGGCGGCCTCCTCCCACCGCGTCGGGTCGATCCCGTGCCGCTCGGAGTGGGTGGCCACCGCCCACAACCACGTGCCGTAGCCGTCGAGCTGGAAGTCCCACCAGTCGTCCGATCCCAGGCCGCCGTCGAAGGTGAAGCGGGCGGGCAGCATCTGCTCGTCGGGGAGCGGAGTGCCCGCGTCGGCGGCTTCGACGATGTCGCGGATGCGGTCGGCGTAGCGATCGACGACTATCGCACACCAGTCGTGGAACGCCGAGGCGGAGGCCACCTCCCCCGCGACGGAGGCGCCGTCGGCGATGAACGAGCCGTCACGGAACCAGCAGTACCCGCGGTACGCCGAGAACGACGGTGAGGCGGGGTAGGCGCCGTTGTGCTCCTGCAGCGAGGTGATGACGGTGCGAGAGCGGTCGAGGAGCGCGTCGAGGGCGGTGCGGGGTGTGGTGGTCATGGGTAGTCCGTTCCGGGGAGGGTCGCGATGGCCGGGGCGGGGTGCTCCCGCCCCGGCCAGTGGGCGGATGTCAGCCGAGGAGGGGCGTGATGCGCTTCTCGGCGTCGGTGAGGGCCTCTTCGACCGTCTTGCGGCCTGCGGCCGCCTCGGTCAGCTCCTCGGTGACGATGTCCTGCATCTCCGCCTGGCCGTCACCGATCGAGGGCGCGAGGGCCACCTCGTCGAGCGAGTCGAACACGGCCTGGCGGTTGGCCGGCGGGGTGATGTCGAGGTATGCCGACAGGGCGGCCTCGTCGGCGATCGGCGGGAGCTCCCATCCGGCCTCCAAGCGAGTGTCGACGGTGGTCTTCGAGCTCGTGAGGAACTCGGCGAACTTCGTGGCCGCCTCCTTGTTCTTCGTGCCCGCCGAGACGCCGACGGCGTTGGAGAACAGCGCGCTCGCGTGTTGCGTGTCACCGGGTTCCACGGCGATGTCCCACGCGATGTCGGCGTCGGCGAGACCGCCGAACATCCAGATGCCGCTGTGCCACATCGCCAGCTTTCCGTCGGAGAACAGTCTGCTGTCGAAGTCGGGCGTACCCGCTCCCTGCTCGGCCGTCGGCATGGTCGTGCCGCTCTTCTCCACGAGCCACGTGGCGGCGGCGATGCCCTCGGGGCTGTTGAACCCGAGTGTCCCGTCGGCCGTGAGGAACTCCCCGCCCGCCTGCGCGACGGCCTTGTAGAACTCGTGGTACGAGATCGGCTGGTAGTCTCCCCAGACGCCGGCGTCGGTGTCGGTGAGCTTCTCGGCGGCAGTCTTCTCGTCCGCCCAGGTCCAGTCGGCGGTGGGGTAGTCGAGTCCCGCCGCGTCGAACAGACCGGCGTTGTAGAACAGCACCACGTTGGAGAACGAGCTCGGCAGCGCGTACTGCGTGCCGTCGGTGGCGTAGGCGTCGGCGAGTGAGGCCTGGTACACGCTCGTGTCGATCCCCTCCAACGGCGCGAGGACGCCGCTCTTCTGGTACGCGGCGTAGTTGGCGAACTCGATGTCGAACACGTCGGCGACCGTGCCGCCGGCGAGGTCGGTCTGCAGCGCCGTGAAGTAGTCGGCGTACGGCAGGGTCTTCACCTCGACAGTGATGCCCTCGTTCTCCTTCTCGAAGGCGTCGACGATCGCCTCCAGGTTCGTCTCGTTGCCTCCGGCCGAGATGAAGTTCGAGTACGTGATGGTCACGTCTTCGCCCGCGGCGGGCGTGGTGGGGCCGGAGCAACCGGCGAGGGCCAGGCCGGCGACGGCGAGGACACCGACCCCGGCGAGGGGTGCTGTGCGGTTCATGGGGTATCTCCTTCGATATGGGTGTGCGAGGTGAGGTGATGCGGGTCTTACTTGATGCCGCTGGAGGCGACGCCCTGTATGACGTAGCGCTGAGCGAACAGATAGATGGCGAGCATCGGGAGGATGCTGACGACCGAGCCAGCCATCATCACGTCCCACTGCGTCGTGTACTGCCCCTGGAGACCGGCCAAGGCCAGCGGCAGCGTCTTGAGCTCGGCCGAACGCAGGATGATGAGCGGCCAGAGGAAGCCATTCCAGCTGTTCATGAACGAGAACACCGCGAGCGTCGCGAGGGTCGGTCCCACGAGCGGGAGCACGACCGTGCCGAAGATGCGGAAGTGGCCAGCGCCATCGAGCGTGGCGGCTTCGTCGAGCTCACGCGGCACGCCGTTCATCGCCTGGCGGAGCAGGAAGACGCCGAATGCGCTCGCGACTCCCGGCAGCAAGACGCCGAGATAGGTGTCGACGAGACCGAGGTCGCGCATCTGGACGAACAGCGGCACGATGAGCACCTGGATGGGGATCATCATCGTCGCCAGGTACACCGCGAACACCACTCCGCGCCCCCGGAAGGGCAGGCGGCTGAACGCGTAGGCGGCCAGCGAGCTGGTGATCAGCTGGAACAGCGCGGTGACGACGGCCAGCCCGACCGAGTTCGCGATAATCCGGGCGAAGGGCAGTTCGTCGAACAGGGTCTGGTAGGCCGAGAACGACGGCTGCTCGGGGATGAGCCGGGGCGTCGCGTCCAGTCCGGCACCCGGCGAGAACGAGGTGGACAGCGTCCACAGGAACGGGAAGAACATCACGACGGCGCCGAGGATCAGCACCGCGGTGAGGAGAGCGCGCTGGGTCTTCTCACGCATAGGTCACCCACCTCTTCTGTCCTACGATCTGCACGACGGTGACGCCCAGCACGAGGATGAACAGCATCCACGACAGGGCCGACGCCTCCCCGGCGGCGCCGTAGCGGAAGGTCAGGTCGTAGATCTGCTGCACGACGACGGTGCTCGACCCCGCCGGGCCGCCGCCGGTCATCGCATAGACCTGGTCGAAGACCTGGAAACCGTTGATGAGGGAGATCACGACGACGAAGAACGTCGAGGGCGACAGCAACGGGAGGGTCACGTTGAACAGGCGCCGCCCGGGGCCCGCGCCGTCAACCTTCGCCGCCTCGTACATCTCCTTCGGGATCGCCTGGAGCCCGGCCAGGAGGATGATCATGACGAAGCCGAGGTCCTTCCACGCCGAGGCGAGGATGATCGACGGCATCGACCAGGCCGGATCGGTCCACCACCCGGGCCCGTCGATACCGAACACCGCGAGGGTCGCGTTGACGATCCCGACGGACGGGTTGAGCAGCCAGCGCCACACGAGGGCGACCACGATCCAGCTCGTCACGACGGGGAGGAAGTACACGCCCCGCAGGATGTTGCGCCCGCGCAGCCGCACGTTCAGCGCGAGAGCGAGGGCGAGTCCCCCGATGTAGACGAGCGGCAGGTAGCCGACGAGGTAGTAGAGGGTGTTCAGGAACGCCTGCCGGGTCGCCGGGTCTTGCACGAGGTGCGCGTAGTTGTCGAGCCCCACCCACTTCATGGGGGCGAGCAGGTTCCACTCGTGCAGGCTCGTCCACAGCGCGCCGAACATCGGGTAGATCGTGAAGAGGGCGAGCGGAACGGCGCTCGGGAGCAGGAACGCGAGCGCCGTGAGGGCGTAGCGCACGCGACGTCGGGGGCGGCGGACGGGCGGGGCCGGGATCGCCC
>JBARWR010000480.1:0-2225 GCA_049646915.1 Microbacterium sp. | reverse complement strand
GCGGGCGGAGCCTGCCAGCGCCAGCCCGGGCGACCTCGACCCTGGATCTCCGCCCGAATGCGGCGTAGCCGGCCGTCGGTGCGCAGCCGCGAGAGGTGCTCGCGGACGGTGTTCTCGTGCAGACCGGTCGCGGCGACGATCTCAGCGGTGGATGCGGTGCCGCGGGACTCGACCTCGCGGAGGATCCGCTCGCGCGTGGACGAGGGACGCCGACCCTCGATGCCGCGCAGGGCGTGGCGTTCGTCGCCTGCAGGAGTCCGATTGTTTTCCACGGTCTTCATTGTAATAAAATCAGGAGCGAATCATCCACATGCAGAGTTGGAGAAGAACATGGGCCACATCGACATCCACAGATCCAGGTCAGAGGCGTTCGGTCAGACGCCCGACGCCCAGTCCCCCACCGCGGGCTGCACCTGCGGCGAGGTCGACGAGGAGCTTCCCGAACTCGACGTGCAGACCATTCCGCACGCGGTGCGTCACGCCGCGATCTTCGGTGCGATCGAGTCGCTGCGCCCCGGCGCCGCCATGGTCATCTCGGCCACGCACAATCCTGTGCCGCTGCTCACCCAGCTCGAGGCGAAGCACGGCGCCGCATTCAAGACCCGCTATCTCGACGAGGGCCCCGAGCGCTGGCGCATCCTGGTGCGCAACGCAGCCTGAGCCGCGCTGCGCATTCGCCCTCCACATCGGCGTGCGCGGTCGACTTGTCCACACCTGCTGAGTTTCTCGACACGCCTTGTCTGCGCGGACGCGTACCGTCGATGGCACTTCGGCGTTCGCTGGAGCAGAATGGAGGCATGTTCGTGTCAGCCGACGTGATGGGAATGATCATCTCCCTGTTCGCCTTCGCCGTGACGGTGCTGGGCGGCGTGGGGTGGATGATCGGACACCAGACGAAGCGCATGGACCAGCGGTTCGACGATGTCGAGACGCGGTTCAGCGCACAGTTCGACGCGGTCGACGCCCGGTTCGACGCGGTCGACGCGCGATTCAACGGCGTCGACGCGCGACTCGATCGAGTCGATGCGCGACTCGATCGAGTCGAGAACCGGCTCGACAAGGTCGAGACCGGGCTGAGCAGTCTCAAGGACGAGCTCGTCGACGTGAAGATCGCGATCGCTCGATTCGAGGGCCCCGAGAAGCGGCTGCAGCGCATCTGAAGTGGGCGCCTCGGCCCGCCCGCGCGGAGCGGGCGCCCTGAACCCGATGTCGGTGGCGCGTGGGAGGTTCGGTGCATGGAAGCTCTCGCGCTGCGCCTGTGGTCGAACGACGATCTACCGCTGCTGCGGCGCGGCAACACCCCGGAGATGACCGCGCATCTCAACGGTCCCGAGACCGAGGAACAGGTGCGGCAGCGGCATGAGCGCTATCTGCGGCTGTGCGCATCCGGAGAGGCGCGCACCTTCGTGATCCTTGCCGGCGACGAACCGGTCGGGTCCATCGCCTACTGGAAGACGGACTGGCACGACCAGCCGGCGCTCGAGGCCGGATGGTTCGTCGTGCCCGAGGCGCAGGGACAAGGCGTCGCATCTCGAGCGCTCGCCCTGGTCATCGAGGACGCCCGCGCGCATCGCGGAGAGAGGCAGATGCTGACCGCCTGTCCTGCCGTCGAGAACCTCGCCTCCAACGGTGTGTGCCGCCGCAACGGCTTCACGCTGCACGGCACGTTCACGGCGTCCTTCCGCGGCGGGGATCTCACCCATAACGACTGGGCGCTGGATCTGACTGCGGCGTGAGGTCTACCGAACCCGAAAACGACCGAAGGCCCCCGCGCTGCGGAGGCCTTCGTGGTGTGGCAAGTACAGGATTCGAACCTGTGAAGTCGATGACGGCTGATTTACAGTCAGCTCCCTTTGGCCGCTCGGGCAACTTGCCAGTGCACCCCCGTCCGGCTTGTCCAGTCAACCGGGGGCGCGATGATCAAGCATACCGGTCAGAACCGGCGTCAAGAAATCGAAGGCTCAGCTGCCGAACACGCCCCGATCCGAGTCGGCGAGCGACTCGGGTGTGCGCAGCAGCCCGCCCTCTGACCGGACCGTCGCCGCAGCGATCAGCATCGCCCGATCGAGCAGCAGCCCCCACCCGGAAGCCGAGGAAGGCACTTCGTCGACCAGCCCCTCCGCGACGGCGGCGAGCGTGGCATCCCCCGCTCCGACGGTGTCGACGATCGGACCCGGCAGCACGGCGATCGGAGCCGTGACCTCACCGGCATCCGACTCCAGCAC
>JBARWR010000479.1:0-1852 GCA_049646915.1 Microbacterium sp. | reverse complement strand
AGACCAAGACGCGCAGCGCGGGCCGGGAACAGCAGCGCGTGGATCGGCGTCGCGCGCGGGGAGATCGCACCCGGCGCGGACCCGGTTCAGACGGTGCCGTACAGGCGGTCGCCGGCGTCGCCGAGACCGGGCACGATGTAGCCCTTCTCGTTCAGCCGCTCGTCCAGAGCGCCGAGCACGAGGGTCACGTCGCGGTCGCCGACGAGCTTCTCGATCGCCGCGACTCCTTCAGGGGTGCCGAGCAGACAGATCGCGGTGACGTCCTTCGCGCCGCGGTCGAAGAGGAACTGGATCGCCGCGCCCAGAGAACCGCCGGTGGCGAGCATCGGGTCGATGGCGAAGCACTGCCGGTCGCTCAGGTCGTCGGGCAGGCGCTCGGCGTAGGTGGTGGGCTCGAAGGTGGTCTCATCGCGCACCATGCCGAGAAATCCGACCTCAGCGGTGGGGATGAGTTTGACCAGGCCCTCCAGCATCCCGAGGCCTGCGCGCAGGATCGGAACGACGATGGGGCGCGGCTCGGCGATCTTCACGCCCGTGGTCTTGGTGACCGGGGTGCGGATCTCGACCGGGGTGACCTTGACGCTGCGCGTCGCCTCGTAGGCGAGCAGAGTCACCAGCTCCTCCGTCAGCTGTCGGAAGACCGGCGACGAGGTCCTCTCATCCCGCAGCACCGTGAGCTTGTGAGTGATGAGGGGGTGGTCGGCCACATGAACGCGCATGCGACCAGATTACCGGGGCAGGGTCTTCACTGCGGTACGGGCTTCCCGATCCCGGCATCCGCCGTCCCGCTGATACCCGGCTAATCTCGAACGCATGACCGCTGCCTTCGACGTGCCGATGGACCGCGCGCTCGCGCTGGCCGCGCAGGCCGGCGCTGCGGGAGACGTGCCGGTCGGGGCCGTCGTGCTGGATGCCGGCGGGCAGATCGTCGGCGAGGGAAGCAACCTCCGCGAGCAGACGCACGACCCGACCGGGCACGCCGAGATCGTCGCGCTGCGCGCCGCAGCCGCAGCGCACGGCGGATGGAATCTCGAGGATCACACCCTCGTGGTCACCCTCGAGCCCTGCACGATGTGCGCGGGTGCGATCCTGCAGGCGCGCGTGGGCCGGGTGGTCTTCGGTGCATGGGATGACAAGGCGGGAGCCGCCGGCTCGATGTACGACCTGCTGCGCGACCGCCGGCTGCCGTACCGCGCGGAGGTCATCGGCGGCATCCGCGCGGATGAGGCAACCGCGCTTCTGCGCGACTTCTTCGAGTCCCGGCGCTGAGTCGCCATCGTGACCGTGACGGGAGGGCGCCCAGCCGTCAGCGCACGCTGATCGCGGCATCCGCCAGGCGCGCGACCAGGGTGAGATATCCCTGTGCGTGCTGGTCGAAGTATCCGATGTGCCGGCCGCCGTGCTCGTCGACCGAGGTCTGCGAGGCGTGGCCCTCGACGGCCGTGCCGATCGTCGTCGTGCCGTCGAGGCCAGGAGCCTCACCGCCGTCGCAGTCGTACCCGATCACGCCCGGGATATCGCGCGGGTCGAGCGGATGCTGCCCCAGCCGCCCGAGCGGGGCGATGCTGTCGTTCGCGCTCTCGGTGGCGTAGAGCGTCAGGTCGCCGCGGGCGATGGCATCCGCCAGGGCGACGCCGGCCGCATGGGTCACTCCGGCCGACGCGATCGAGAACGCGGTGCTCACTGCTTCGCCGATGTTCATGGCGAACAGCTCACCGAGCAGGGTCGACGAGTACGAGTAGGTGACGATCGCGATGTGCGCGTGCGGATTGCGCGGCTCGATTCGATCGATGTCGACTGCCAGTCGTGCGGCGCCGACCGTCGCGTGCTTGGTCGCCAGCGCCGACACGTG
>JBARWR010000478.1:0-3409 GCA_049646915.1 Microbacterium sp. | reverse complement strand
CAGTGCGTCCTGTCGCGCCCGGCGCCGGGGTCTGCGCCGCGATCGCCTCCGGACGGGCCGGCACATCGATCGGGGGCAGAGACGAGACGGGTCGCTCGCTGCTGGACAGCCACTGCGGACGCTCGGGGAGCTTGCGCACCTCGGTGAAGATCTCGGCGATGCGGTGGTGGTCGAGCGTCTCCTCCTCGAGCAGCGCGAGCGCCAGGCGGTCGAGGATGTCGCGGTTCTCGCTGATGACCTGATAGGCCTCGTTGTGCGCCTGCTCGATCAGCGCGCGCACCTCGGTGTCGACCCGCTCGGCGATGGTCTCGGAGTACTCGCGGCCACGACCCATGTCGCGGCCGGCGAAGGGCTCACCGCCCTCGGAGCCGAGCTTGACCGGTCCGAGCTCGGTGGTCATGCCGTATTCGATGACCATCTTGCGGGCGATGCCAGTGGCCTTCTCGATGTCGTTCGACGCGCCCGTGGTGGGGTCGTGGAAGACGAGCTCTTCGGCGACCCGACCGCCCATGGCGTAGGTGAGCTGGTCCTGCAGCTCGTTGCGGGTGACCGAGTACTTGTCCTCCAGCGGCAGCACCATCGTGTAGCCGAGCGCCCTGCCGCGGGGCAGGATCGTGATCTTGGTGACGGGATCGGTGTAGTTCATCGCGGCCGCGGCGAGCGCGTGCCCGCCCTCGTGGTAGGCGGTGATGAGCTTCTCGCGGTCCTTCATCACGCGTGTGCGACGCTGCGGGCCGGCGATCACACGGTCGATGGCCTCGTCCAGGGCGCGGTTGTCGACCAGCTGCGCGTTCGAGCGCGCGGTCAGCAGCGCGGCCTCGTTGAGCACGTTCGCGAGGTCGGCGCCGGTGAAGCCCGGGGTCTTGCGCGCGACGATCTCGAGGTCGACCGACTTCGCGAGCGGCTTGCCCTTGGCGTGCACTTCGAGGATGCGCTGGCGGCCCTTCAGATCCGGGGCGTCGACGCCGATCTGTCGGTCGAAGCGACCGGGGCGCAGAAGTGCCGGGTCGAGGATGTCGGGGCGGTTGGTCGCCGCGATGACGATGACGTTCGCATTGGGGTCGAAGCCGTCCATCTCGACGAGCATCTGGTTCAGGGTCTGCTCGCGCTCGTCGTTGCCGCCGCCCATTCCCGCGCCGCGGTGGCGGCCGACGGCGTCGATCTCATCGATGAAGATGATGGCCGGGGCGTTCTCCTTGGCCTGGTTGAACAGGTCGCGCACGCGCGAGGCGCCGACGCCGACGAACATCTCGACGAAGTCCGAACCGGAGATCGAGTAGAACGGTGCGCCCGCTTCACCGGCGACCGCGCGGGCGAGCAGGGTCTTGCCGGTTCCAGGAGGGCCGTACAGCAGCACGCCCTTCGGGATACGCGCGCCGATCGCCTGGAACTTGGCGGGGTCCTGCAGGAACTCCTTGATCTCGTGGAGCTCCTCGATGGCCTCGTCCGCACCGGCGACATCGTCGAAGGTGACCGTCGGGGTCTCCTTGCTGACGAGCTTGGCCTTGGACTTGCCGAACTGCATGACCTTGCTGCCGCCGCCCTGCATCGACGAGAGCAGCCACCAGAACAGCAGACCGAGCAGCACGAGCGGCAGCAGGAGGGAGAGGAACCCGTCGAACCAGGTGGCGCGCGGGACGACGTCGTTGAAGCCGTCCTTGGGCTTGGCGTCGTCGATGGCCTTCACGACCTGGTCGGCACGCGCCTCGACGTAGTAGAACTGCACGTTCTTGGAGCCCTCGAACTCCTTCGCGAGTGTGAGGTCCACGCGCTGGTCGCCGTCGGTGTTGATCGCCTTGGTGACCGTGCTGCCGTCGAGCAGCTCGAGTCCCTGCTGCACGGTGACCTGTTTGGGCGCAGCCAGGTTCGAGATCAGCAGGAAGCCGGCGAAGAGCAGCACGCCGATCAACGCCACGTAGATCAGCGGATTCCGGGAGACCTTCTTCACATCCATGATGCGTTCAGCGTACCGTTCGGCTGCTAGCGGCCCGCTGTGCGTTCACCGACGGCGTAGCCGTCACGAGTAGACGTGCGGGGCGAGCACGGCGACGTCTCGCAGGTTGCGGTACCGCTCGTCGTAGTCCAAGCCGTATCCCACGACGAACTCGACCGGGATGTCGAAGCCCACGTACTTGCAGTCGATCTCGACCTTGGCGGCTTCCGGCTTGCGCAGCAGGGCGAGCACCTCGATCGACGCGGCCCCGCGCGACTGGAAGTTCTCCAGCAGCCAGCTCAGCGTCAGACCGGAGTCGATGATGTCCTCGACGATGAGCAGATGCTTGCCGTGCAGGTCGGTGTCGAGGTCCTTGCGGATCTGCACCACACCGCTGGACTTGGTGCTCGCCCCGTAGCTGGAGACGGCCATCCAGTCCATCGGGGCGTGGAACGGCAGAGCCCGAGCGAAATCCGCCATGACCATCACCGCGCCCTTGAGCACGCCGACCAGGATCAGGTCCTTGCCCTCGTAGTCCGCCGTGACGCGCGCAGCCAGCTCTTCGAGCTTGGCGTGGATCTCCTCCTCGGTGACGAGGATCTGGGAGAGGTCTTCTGAGATGTCCGCTGCACGCATAGCTCGATTTTAGGTGGTGCCACCTGGGCATCCGCACTTCCTCCAGGCCGGGCATGCGCACTTCTGCCCACCCGGCATCCGCACTACTGTGAGCGGAGGAGCGGGCGGTCGCCCGCGGGGAAGGAAGACATGGACCTCGACGACATCCTCAAGCAGGTGCCGATCGGCGACATCGCCGAGAAGTTCGGCGTGAGCCCGGACGTGGCGCGCCAGGCGGTGCAGGAGGGCGGCGCAGCCCTTCTGAGCGGTCTCGCCAAGAACGCCGAGACGCCCGAGGGCTCCTCCGCCATCGAGGACGCACTGAATCGCCACGGCGGCTTCTCGGGCGCCTCGAAGGTGGACGACGTCGACCAGAGCGACGGCGACAAGATCGTGGGGCACGTGTTCGGTGCCAAGAAGGGCGAGGTCGTCGACAGCCTCACCAAGAGCGAGAAGACCGCCGGCGGCATCGACTTCGGCCAGCTCCTGCCGATCCTCGCGCCGATCATCATGGGTGTCATCGCCAACGCGAAGGGCTCCTCGGGCTCGGGTGGCGGGCTCGGCGGCATCCTCGGTGGACTGTTCGGCGGCGGCCAGCAGAGCGAGGCATCCGGTGGTCAGGCATCCGGCGGCGGACTCGGCGATATCCTCGGCGGCCTCGGTGGCCTGCTCGGGGGCGGTTCGAACGCGGGCGCGCAGGGCGGCGGCAACGTGATCGGCGACATCTTGGGCGGCCTGTTCGGCGGCAAGAAGTAGGCCGCACTCCCCACTCGCGGGGCTCTTCTGGTCGACTCATCCACCCGGATGCGGCCGGATGAGCCCCGCGCAGCGGCGGACGCCCCTCAGTGCGCGGCGCCGAAC
>JBARWR010000477.1:0-6841 GCA_049646915.1 Microbacterium sp. | reverse complement strand
ACCCAGAGCTCGTCATCCGCGCGCAGTGCCTGCCAGGCGGCGACCACGACGCCGATCGCGGCGGCTGCGCCGAGCACGATCGCCACGACCGAGCCGAGGCCCATGCTCTTCTTCTTCGGCGCCGGGGCGATGCTGTGCATCAGGCCCTGACGCTTGTTGTTCGCGACGTCCCACGCCGACAGCGCGGTGCCGACGACGCCGCCCACGATCGGGACGACCTTCTGGTCGACGACATGGCGCCCGATCTTCACACCGCGGTCCACAGTGGGCGCGACTCGGCGGTTGTAGGTGTCCTGCACGGCAGGCACGACCTGCTCGCGGTTGAAGTTGCCGAGCTGGCGGCCCGCCTCACGGGCCACATCCGCGGCATGGCCGACGAGCACCTGCTGCGCCTCCCACAGCTGTCCCGCATCGTCCTGAAGCCTGCGCAGTTCCTTCTTGCGCTTGCGATTGAGGTTCACGTTGCTCTCCCGTCGGTCGGAGTTCGTAGGTGACTCATCTTGCCAGACGAGGCTGTATGCGGGCAGGGATCTGGTGCAGGTGCTGAAGATGTGCGACTATTCGCTCTCGCGCCGCCCGCCTCTGCGAGAATGGTGGGCATGCCTCACGCTTCTCATGTCGCAACACTGCACACCAACCACGGTGACATCGTCATCGACCTGTTCGGCGACCACGCCCCGAACACCGTGGCCAACTTCGTCGGCCTGTCCGACGGCTCCAAGGACTGGACGCACCCGGCCACCGGCAAGCCCGGCGAGGGTGCGCTGTACAAGGACGTCATCTTCCACCGCATCATCCCGAACTTCATGATCCAGGGCGGCGACCCGCTCGGTCAGGGAGTCGGCGGTCCGGGCTATAACTTCAACGACGAGATCAACATGGAGCTCGACTTCACCGAGCCCTACATCCTCGCCATGGCCAACGCGGGCCTGCGCCGCAACGCCATCACCGGCCAGGCCGAGGGCACCAACGGCTCGCAGTTCTTCATCACCACCGACCCGACGCCGTGGCTGCAGGGCAAACACACGATCTTCGGCAAGGTCGCTGACGACGCCTCCAAGAAGGTCGTGGACGAGATCGCCGCCGTGCGCACCGGCGCGGGCGACAAGCCGATCGAGGATGTCGTCCTGCACTCGGTCGACATCGTCGCCGCCTGACGCACCCCACCCGTACGGGCTCCTCGGAGCCGACGAGAGAGCCGAGCCGATCCGGATGACGACGCCAGAATTCACGAGCAATCGAGACAACTTCTGCTATCGGCATCCGGATCGGCAGAGCTTCGTGCTCTGCCAGCGCTGCATGCGCACGATCTGCCCCGAGTGCCAGACCCAGGGCCCGGTCGGCGTGATCTGCCCCGAGTGCATGAAGGAGCAGCGCAAGAGCCAGTCGCCCGCGCAGCGTCGTGCCCAGCGTCGCTGGGGTGGCCGTCCCAGCGGGGCCATCACCATGGCCGGTCGCAGCGGCCGCCCCGTCGTCACCTACATCCTGCTGGCCGTCACCTCCGCCATCGGCCTGCTGCAGCTCCTTCCCGGCATCGGCAACGAGATCACGCAGCAACTGCTGTTCGCGGCCGGCTACCTGTACCCGGATCTCTCCGGCGCTCCCTTCGAGCCCTGGCGTCTGCTCACCGCCGTCTTCGCACACGGCAGCTTCATCCACCTGGCGCTGAACATGCTCGCGCTGTGGATGCTGGGCCAGATCCTCGAGCCGATGCTGGGTCGTGGCCGCTTTCTGGCGCTGTACTTGATCAGCGGACTGGGCGGCTCGGTCGCCGTCGCGCTGATCGCTCCCGGTACTGCCACGGTCGGCGCATCGGGAGCCATCTTCGGCCTGATGGTCTCGCTGTTGATCATCGGCCGTCATATCGGCGCGAATGTCACCGGCATCCTGGTGATCCTCGCCATCAACTTCGCCTTCACTTTCACCATTCCGCGCATCGCCTGGCAGGCTCACCTCGGCGGTGCCGTGGTCGGCGCGCTGATCGCCTTCATCTACACGCGCACTCGCCGCCGCGAGCAGCGCATCTGGCAGATTGTGCTGCTCGCCGCAGTGGCGGTCGCGCTCCTCGTGATCGTCGCGTTCGTGCCACAGATGATCTACTCCTGATCAGACGTTGTTAACAGGGTTATCCCAGCCTGTGAATAACACCCATGTAATTCTCCCCACCTGTGCATAGACCTGTGGATAACTCCTCAGGTGACCGACTCGAAGAGCGGCCGCAGGCTCGCTCCCGAAGCGAGCATCGGGGAGGGACCCGCGAAGCGGGAGGGGCACCCGCTCTGCGAGCGGCGGGAGCATCCCGCAGTCCGCGGACGCAACCACCCGCACAAAACGAAGGACCCCTCGCACCAGCGAGAGGTCCTTCGAAACGGTGGTGCCGTTCAGCGCCAGCGCGTCGTCATGAGGAAGCCGATCAGGGCGATGCCCAGGCCGATGCCCAGGTTCCATCCGTCGAGCCCGGGGATGGGGTACAGCGAGCCGGAGATGTAGTACACCAGGATCCAGGCGAGCCCGAGCAGCATGAAGCCGACCATGACGGGCTTGAACCAGACCGCGTTGGGTGCGCTGTCGCCCTCGGGGCGCTCGACGGGCTCTTCGGGTACGCGAGATCGTGCCATGCGGATCAGTCTAGCGGGGGTGAATAGACTTGCCCTCATGCATACGGTCGCGCCGGGTCGGCGCTCGCGTCGCGCGCGCCGTCGGTCGCGCGCAACCTTCTCCAGTGTGCTGGGCGAGCTGCTGCTGACGGCGGGCGTGCTGGTGCTGCTGTTCGTGGCCTGGCAGATGTGGGTCGGCGACATCATCATCGATGCGCAGAAGAACGCCGAGGGCGCGGCGACGATCCAGGAATGGGCCGAGGCGCCCGCACCCGAGCCGCCTCCGCTGGTCGAGGGCGATGGCGGCGTCACGTACTATGAGCCGCCGATCCTGCCGCATCCGGCCGACGCCGAGCGCTTCGCGGTCATGCGCATCCCCCGATTCGGCGACGACTACGTGAAGGACATCGCCGGAGGCACCTCTCGCTCTCGCACGCTCGACCACATCGGCATCGGCCTGTACACGGACTCGAAGATGCCCGGCGAGGTCGGGAACCTGTCACTCGCCGGCCACCGCACCACGTGGGGCAAGCCGTTCAACAAGCTCGACAAGCTGAAGGTGAACGACGCGATCGTCGTCGAGACGCCCGACGGCTGGTACACGTACCGTTTCCGGACGCTCGAGTACGTCAAGCCGACGCAGACCGACGTGCTCGCCGACGTGCCGCAGATGCCCACTCAGCAGACCGGTGAGCGCTACATCACCCTCACCGCGTGCTCGCCGTTGTACTCGCTCGCCGAGCGCATCGTCGCCTACGGTGTGTTCGAGGGCTTCCAGCCGCGCGCCGAGGGGCCGCCGGCCTCTCTCGCGAAGGTCGATGTCGCCCCGCCCTCTGCCGAAGGAGCCCCCTGATGTATGCCGCGCTGTGGCGCCTGCTGCCCGGACCCTGGTGGGTGCGCCTGATCATTCTGCTCGTCGTGGTGGCCGCGGTGCTCTACGGCCTGTTCTTCTACGTGTTCCCCTGGGTGAGTCCGTACGTCTCCCCCGGCGAGGTCGATCTGGAATGACCGTGCGGGTGCTGGTCGTCGACAACCACGACAGCTTCGTGCACACCCTGATCGGCTATCTGCGTGAGCAGGGAGCCGAGATCAGCATGGTGGAGGCGGATGCCGGCGACGACGCGCTGCGGCTGGATGCGTACGACGCCGTGATGATCTCCCCGGGGCCGGGAACCCCGGCGGATGCCGGTGCATCCTCGGCCGTCGTCCAGGCGGCGGCGGAGCGGCGGATGCCGCTGCTGGGCGTGTGCCTGGGGCATCAGGTGATCGGCGAGGTCTTCGGCGGCACCGTGAGCCGCGCCCCCGAGCTGATGCACGGCATGGTGTCGCAGGTCACCCACGACGGCTCGGCGCTGTTCCGCGGCATCCGCTCCCCCTTCGCCGCCGGGCGCTACCATTCGCTCGCGCTCGCCGAAGCCGACCTTCCCGCGGTGCTGCGGGTGACGGCACGCGCCGAGCACGGCACGATCATGGCGATCGCCCATGAGAGTCTGCCGATCGTGGGCGTGCAGTTCCATCCCGAGAGCGTGCTGACCGAGGGCGGACATCGGCTGCTCGCCAACTGGCTGGCAGGCGTGCGGTCAGCCGTCGACGGCGCGGATCACTCGGCGGTGCAGTAGCGCAGTTCGACGGTCGAGAGGATGTCGACCTCACCCGGCGCCACAGACATCGAGATCACCGTGTTGGGCGCCTGCCCATCGGCACACGGGCCCAGGGCGGATGGGGTGGTGGTCAGCGCCAGCTTCTCGAGGACCTTCTGCGCGGAATCGACGGTCCAGCCGGTCATGTCCTCGATGGTGACCTTGCCGTTGGCGACCACCAGGTTCACGGGTGTGCCCGGGGGAACCTGTTCGCCGGCGGCCTGGCTGGCCTCCAGCACGGTGCCCTTCGCGGCCCGGGGATCGTTCTGCTGCCTGATCGTGCCGAGTTCCAGCTTCGACTCCGTGATGAGCTTCTTCGCGGCATCCTGCGACAGCCCCTCGAGCACGGGCACCTCGATCGTGTCTGCTCCCGTGGAGACGTACACGATGATCGACTCGCCTCGCGACACCTTCGCACCGGTGCCCGGCTGCGAGCGGATGACATGGTCCTCGGCGAAGGTGCTGGCCTCATCGCGCACATCGGCGACGAGCCCGGCATCCTTCAGCTCGGCCTTGGCCTGACTCAGCGGCAGGTCGACGAGGTTCGGCACCGTCACCGAGGCGCTGGACACATCGACCGGTCGCGCCGTAAGGCTGACGACCCAGAAGAGCACCGAGATCAGCAGCACGGCCAGCAGCGCGACGCCGGCCCAGATCCACGCCACCGGCGGACCGGACTGCGTGCGGGTCATCG
The DNA here is from genome assembly GCA_049646915.1 of Microbacterium sp. Taxonomy (GTDB): domain Bacteria; phylum Actinomycetota; class Actinomycetes; order Actinomycetales; family Microbacteriaceae; genus Microbacterium. The sequence goes on along the minus strand of JBARWR010000477.1, from coordinate 1,910 downwards.
TGGTGTCGGTGCTCAGCTGACGCAGCGAGCGGGCAGTCTCCTGCGCCTGGCGCGGATTCGCTCCGTACAGCTCGCTGGTGAGCGCACCGATCTGCTTCTTCGTCGGCGTGCTCCCGGAGGTGACGGCGTGCAGCGCCGACCTGAAGGAGCCGGAGTCGGGGAATCGCTGGTACGGATCCTTCGCGAGCGCCCGCAGCACGATGGCATCCAGAGATCGGGGCAGATCCTCGTTGACCTCCGACGGCGGAACCGGGGTCTCGCTGACGTGCTGGTACGCGACGGCCACCGGTGAATCGCCGCGGAACGGCTGACGCGCGGTCAGCATCTCGTAGAGCACCACGCCGGTCGAGTACAGGTCGGTGCGCGCATCGACCGATTCGCCCTTGGCCTGCTCGGGTGAGAAGTAGGCGGCGGTGCCGATGATCTGCGTGGTCTCGGCGACCGTCGATGAGGAGTCGGACACGGCACGGGCGATGCCGAAGTCCATCACCTTCACGGTGCCGTTCTCGGTGATCATCACGTTGCCGGGCTTGATGTCGCGGTGCACGACGCCGGCGCGGTGCGAGTAGTCCAGCGCCTCGAGGATGCCGTCCGCGTACCGGATCGCATCCTCGACCGACAGGGGACCTGCGGCGATGACATCCTTCAGCAGGGTGCCGTGCACCAGCTCCATGACGATGTAGGGTTCGGATCCGGCCTCGGGCGCCTGGATCCCTGAGCCCGTCGAAGGATCCCCGGCGTCGAAGACCCGCACGATCGACGGATGCGACATGCGGGAGGCCGCCTGCGCCTCCATCCGGAATCGCGTGCGGAAGGCGGTGTCGCGAGCGAGCTCGGGGTCGAGGATCTTGATCGCGACCTCGCGGCCCAGCGTCAGGTCATAGCCCCGGTGCACCTGGGCCATTCCGCCGTGCCCGATGACCTCGTCCACGCGGTAGCGGTCGGCGAGGATGCGCGGCTCTGTCGACACGTCCCGTCCCCCCAGTACTTCTCGAATCCTGTTGCCAGATTACCCGCCCCGACCTGACTAGTCGGCGGGAGGGGCGGGGATGCCGTCGTCGGGATCCTCGGGGGCGGGCTGGATGGAAGTGGACGTCCCCGAACCGGACATGCCGGAGGGGCGCTCACCGCAGAAGGCGCGGTAGGTGGCCGTCACGGTCTTTCCCGCAGAGGCCTCATCGACCGTGATCACCTCGGATCCCGTGCCGGGCGTGAAGCTCTTGACGGTCTTGGCGCCATCGAAGGTCGCGTTCACCAGGGTCACTTCGTAACCGGAGAGCGGGTCGGTGCCAGACGGGCAGGTGTAGGTGTTCCAGCTGACGGTAGCCTCCTGACCCTCAGTGACAGGACCCGAGATGCTCGGGGCTGTCTGCGGGGCGGGGATCGAGACCTGGTCGCCGTAGACGAGCAGGTCGATGGTCGACCCGACCGCCTGGTTGCCGCCGGTGCTGACCTCGTAGACCTGGTCCTTCTGCTGCTCGTTGGTCGCGGCGTCGCCCGTGACGCAGTTCGCCTTCAGGTCGTTCTCCTCGAGGAGTGCGGTCGCCGCGACACAGCTCATGCCGACCAGATTCAGATCGTCGACGTTCACCGGTGGCGGCGTGGTGTCCTCAGGGGTCTGCGGCGGCGTCGACGGCACCGACGCCATGGAGCTCGACTTCACCGGCGCCTTGTCGCCCTGATTGAGCAGCAGGCCGAACAGGGTGCCGCCCAGCGCGATGACCAGCAGCGCGATCAGCGCGATCAGCGGCCAGGTCCAGGGGCTGCGCTTCTTCTTGGCCGGCGGCTCTTCCTCGGCGACCGCCTGCTCGGTGGGCAGCTGTGCGGTCGTCGGCAGGATGCGGGTCGAGTCGCCATCGCCCATTCCGGTCAGGATGCGGGTGGCGTCATCGGCATCCGCCACCCCGACG
>JBARWR010000476.1:0-1597 GCA_049646915.1 Microbacterium sp. | reverse complement strand
GGATCGTCGAGGTGCTCGCCGACACGGGATCGCCCATCACGCTCGTGCCCGCCGGTACGGGAAACGACCTGGCCAGGGCGCTGGGCATCCCCACGGGAGACCCGGGAGCGGCAGCGCTGTCGGCCCTGCACGGACTGCCCCGCCGGATCGATCTCGGCACGGTCGTGTCGCAGGGGGAGAGCAGGTCCTTCCTCACCGTCGCCGCACTCGGGTTCGACGCGAAGGTCAGCGAGCGCACCAACATCCTGCGGCATCCGAGCGGCCGCCTGCGCTACTACCTCGCACTGGTCATCGAACTGCTGCGGCTGCGGCCCACGGACTTCGTGATCCGCGTGGACGATGACGAGCCGAAGCGGATGCCGGGGACTCTGCTGGCCGTGGGGAACACCGCCACCTACGGCGGAGGCATGCCGATCTGCGTGGGTGCGGCGCCCGATGACGGCCTGCTCGATGCCGTGCACGTCGCACCACTGGGTCGGCTGAAGCTGCTGCGGGTCTTCCCGCTGCTGCTGCGCGGCACGCATCTCGACCGCCCCGAGGTGACTCACCGCAGGGCGACGCGCGTGCACGCATCGGCGCCCGGCCTCATCGTCTACGCCGACGGCGAGCGCGTGGGCACCGAGGAATGCACGATCGGCATCCGCGCGGGTGCCGTGACCATGATGGTGCCGAAGGAGTGACGGGATGACGTACGACGAGGACGTCGTGATCGTGGGATCGGGCTTCGGCGGATCCGTGGCCGCGCTGAGACTGGCCGAGAAGGGCTATCGCGTGCGGGTGCTCGAGGCAGGACGCCGATTCGAGGACGACGACTTCGCGAAGACCTCATGGGATGTGCGCCGGTACCTGTGGGCGCCGCTGCTGGGCTGCTTCGGCGTGCAGCGCATCCACCGGCTGCCGCACGTGATGATCCTCGCCGGTGCAGGCGTCGGCGGTGGCTCGCTGAACTACGCCAACACGCTGTACGAACCGGGTGACGCGTTCTTCGCCGACCGCCAGTGGCCGGAGGGGACCGACTGGCAGGGTGAGCTCACGCCGCACTACGCCACAGCCACACGGATGCTCGGAGTCGTCGAGCACTGGCCGCACACCGGACCGGTGGAGCGGATCATGGCGGGTGCCGCATCCGATCTCGGTGTGGGCGACTCGTTCCGCCACGCACCGGTGGGCGTCTTTCTGGGCATGCCGGGGGTGACCGTACCCGACCCGTTCTTCGACGGCGAGGGACCCTCGCGCAGGGGCTGCACGCAGTGCGGCAACTGCATGGTCGGCTGCCGGGTCGGCGCGAAGAACACTCTGATGAAGAACTATCTGGCCCTCGCCGAACGCCGCGGTGTCGTCATCGAGCCGTTGCGCACCGTGACCGAGGTGCGCGAGGACCCCCGCGGTGGGTTCCTGGTGACCACCGAGCGCTCCGGGGCGTGGGTGCGCCGCCGGCGCAGAACGATCCGTGCGGAGCAGGTCGTGCTGGCCGCGGGCACCTGGGGCACGCAGAAGCTGCTGCATCGGATGAAGGCGTCCGGTGCGCTGCCGCGGGTCTCGGATGCCGTGGGTCGGCTCACCCGTACGAACTCGGAGGCGTTGGACGGTGCGGTCG
>JBARWR010000475.1:0-1953 GCA_049646915.1 Microbacterium sp. | reverse complement strand
GTCACCACCGGTGCGCGCGTCGAAACGGGCGATCAGCTGCTGGTCGTAGTCGCGCGCGGCCGAGTCGATCGGGAACATGCCGGAGGCGTCGCCGATGCCGAGCACGCGCCGGCCGGTGAGCTTCCAGTGCACGTAGCCCGCGAGTGTGGTGATCGCGGCGACCCGGTCGACGTGCGGCTCGGCATCCAGCTGCGCCTGGCGCAGGTGGGCCACCGACCAACGCAGCGGGATGTTCACGCCCAGCAGCTCGGTCAGCTCGGTCGCAGCCGGGCCGGTGTTCGTGTTGCGCCAGGTGCGGAATGGCACGAGCAGGTCGCCGGCGCCGTCGAAGGCGAGGTAGCCGTGCATCATCGCCGAGATGCCGATCGCGCCGAACGTATCGGGGCGGATGCCGTGCCGGTCGTACGCGTCGGAGAGCAGGCCCGCATACGCCTCCTGAAGTCCTGCCCAGACGGCGTCGAGCGGGTAGGTCCACAGCCGATCCTCGAAGCGGTTCTCCCAGTCGTGGAAGCCGGTGGCCACCACCTCGTGGGTCGCCGAGTCGATCAGGCAGGCCTTGATGCGGGTCGAGCCGAACTCGATGCCGAGAGCCGTGGCACCGCTGCGAATGGCGTCGGCTGCGCCGCTCATCGCCGTGCGTCCGAGCTCTGGCCGTACACGTTCTGGTACCGGTCGTAGAGGCTGTCGATGGCCTCCTGCGGGATCGGGATGAGCGGTCCGGCCTCGCGGGCGAGGTGCACGGTGCGCGCGACATCCTCGACCATGACGGCCGCCTTCACGGCATCCTTGGCATCGGTGCCGATCGTGAACGGGCCGTGATTCTGCATCAGCACCGCCCGGCTGCGGTGGCCGCTGAGGGTCTCGACGATGCCGCGACCGATAGAGTCATCGCCGATGATCGCGAACGGGCCGACCGGGATCGGGCCGCCGAACTCGTCGGCCATTGCGGTGATCACGCAGGGGATCTCCTCGCCGCGGGCCGCCCATGCCACCGCGTAGGTGGAGTGCGTGTGCACCACGCCACCGACGTGCGGCATGTTGCGGTAGACGTACGCGTGCGCGGCAGTGTCGCTGGACGGCGAACGGTCGCTGCCCGGTGTTCCGGAGATGACCGTGCCGTCGAGGTCGCAGAGGATCATGTTCTCGGGCGCCAGGTCGTCGTAGCTCACGCCGGAGGGCTTGATGACGAACAGGTCGGCGCTCGGATCGTCTCCGGTGCGCACGCGCCCGGAGACGTTTCCGCCGGTCCACACGACCAGTCCGTAGCGCACGAGTTCACCGTGCAGACGTGCCACGTCAGCGCGGACGGCGGCGATCGCGGATTCGATCTCGGGGGTGAAGGTCATCATCGGATCCTCTCGGGTCGCGTCGTCGACTCAGACGACATGTGACCGGTCACAGTCATTGTCTCACCGCGGTTCGGCGGCGTCAATCCCGGCTCCAGGTCGCAATGGATGTCGCTATAGCCCGGATATACCGGCATCCGTTGCGACCTGGACGAACAGAACGCGCCCATACCGGCATCCGTTGCGACCTGGACGTACGGAAGGCACCCAGCTCAGCGCGCGGGTGGTGCGACGGATGCGCGTGGCACGAGCACCGGCGCGATCGAGCCCGCCGACGCGACGGCATCCACTCCTGAATCGACCAGGCGGGCGACGGCCAGCCGAGCGAGCTCGGCGAAGTCCTGGCGCACCGTGGTCAGCGCGGGCGCGTAGTAGGCGGCATCCGGAACATCGTCGAAGCCCACCACGCTGACGTCCTCCGGCACGCGGATGCCGAGCTCGCGCAGCCCGCCGAGCAGCCCGAGCGCCATCTGGTCGTTGGCAGAGAACACCGCCGTGACGTCGGATGCCGCGATGGACGCGGCCGCATCATGGCCGGACCGCGCCGTCCAGTCGCCCGGCACCACGAGCCCGTGCGCCAAGCCGCGCTCGGCGAGCTCCTGTGCGA
>JBARWR010000474.1:0-7897 GCA_049646915.1 Microbacterium sp. | reverse complement strand
CGTCCGACCGCGATCGTCGCACAGAGCGACCTGCTCGCGGTCGGCGCGATCCGCGCCGCGGAGGAGCTGGGTCTGCGGGTGCCGGAGGATCTCACCGTGGTCGGCTTCGACGGCATCGCCGCCGACGGACTCGGCTCGCTCACCCTCACGACGATCGCACAGCCGGCGGTCGCGAAGGGCCGCGCCGCGGGGGAGCAGGTGACCCGGATGCTGGCCGGCGAGCCGGGCGAGTCCGTGCACTTCACCTGCACGTTCCGCGAGGGCGAGACGGCCGCGGCGCCCGCGCGCTGAGCTCGGCGTGCTGTGACCCGCGATCGTCGCTCGCCGTGCGCGCTCAGCGTAATGGCCGGCGCAGTCTGTGCGATCGGGCCCGCCCGCATCCTGGGCGTCGACAATGGGACGAGGAGCAACGCCGTGCCGTCGACGACGCGCGAATCCGGCTCACCACCCGTGAGTGCTCTGTGAAGGGAACACACGATGGAACTGATCTTCGTCCACGGCGCGCTGGTGAGAGATGGGCAGTGGTGGTGGCAGCGCACCGCCGACCTGCTCGAGGAGCGCACCGGCATCCGCAGCCGATCTGTCGCACTGCCATCCTGCGGTGAGGGCATGCCCGACCAGGTGGCCGGAGGCCTGGTCGCGGATGCCGCAGCGCTTCGCGCCGAGCTCGACCGCGTGGATTCCGCAATCGTCGTCGGACATTCCTACGGCGGCACCGTCATCGCGGAGGCCGGCAACCACCCCGCAATCGAGCACCTCCTCTACGTGTCGTCGTACCTGCCCGACGTCGGACAGAGCCAGACTGCGATCATGAGCGACGAGCCCGACCCGGTGTCGATCGCCGACAACGGCGACGGCACCCTCGGGGTGTCCGGCTACGACGTCGACTCGTTCGGCGCCCGGTTCCTGCAGGATGCGGATGCCGAGACCCGGCGACAGGGCTGGGAGCGCGTCACGCCGCAGGCCGCCGCAGCCTTCATGACGCCGACCACAGCGGCCGGCTGGGTAGGTGTCGACTCGACCTACATCGTCTGCGGGGATGACCGCAGCACGTCCGTCGAGCTGCAGCGCGTCCATGCCGCTCGCGCCACCCGATCGGTCGAGATGCCCACGGGTCACCATCCGTTCATCACTCGTCCCGACCTGATCGTCGCGCAGGTGGAGGCACTGCTGCCGTAGGTGCTCACCTCGATGAAATGACATATTCGGGGAACGGGCGGGTGATCGCACCGTAGACTGGACGAAATCGCCCGCCCGCGCCGGAAGGCCTCGACGAGCTTGAGGGAGCCGCTTATGCTGATGCTCCTCGCCGTGTTCCTGTTCGGGTCCCTCCTCCTCCCCGTTCTGGTTCGATGGCTCGGAGCTCAGGCTTTCGTAATCGGCGCGCTGGTGCCCGCAGCGGCCTTCGTGCACGCGCTCACCCTCACTCCCGAGGTGCTGGATCCCAAGACGGTCCCCTTCCAGGACTACGAGTGGATCCCGCAGCTCGGGCTGCACCTCTCCATGCGCATGGACGTGCTCGGCTGGGTGCTGACGCTGATCGTCACGGGCGTCGGGGCTCTCGTGCTGCTGTACTGCCGCTGGTACTTCTACGAGGACGCGGCTGAAGTCGGCCAGTTCGCCGGCGTGCTGCTCGGCTTCGCGGGCGCGATGTACGGCCTGGTGCTCACCGACGATCTCATCATGCTCGTGATCTTCTGGGAGATCACCAGCATCCTGTCGTACCTGCTCATCGGCCATTACCGCCGCCGCGCGGCCAGCCGACGTGCGGCGCTGCAGGCACTGCTGGTGACCACGCTCGGCGGGCTGGTGCTGTTCGTCGGGGCGGTGCTGCTGGTCGTCGCGGCCGGCACCGGCAGCATCCGCGAGATGCTGGCGATCGCACCCACCGGGCCGATCGTGGATGCGGCCGTAGTGATGCTGCTGGTCGGTGCCATCTCGAAGTCCGCGCTCTTCCCGTTCCACTTCTGGCTGCCCGGCGCCATGGCCGCGCCGACCCCGGTGAGCGCCTATCTGCACGCAGCCGCCATGGTCAAGGCGGGCATCTACCTCATCGCGCGCTTCGCGCCGATCTTCGCCCTGTCCGCGCCCTGGCGACCGATCGTCATCAGCCTCGGCGTCTTCACGATGCTGCTCGGCGGCATCCAGGCCCTGCGCGAGACCGACCTCAAGCGCATCCTCGCGTTCGGCACCGTCAGCCAGCTGGGCTTCTTCGCGGTGGTGATCGGCTACGGCACCCCCGGGGCAGCCCTCGCGGGACTCGCCCTGGTGATCGGGCACGCGCTGTTCAAGTCGGCGCTGTTCCTCATCGTCGGCGTGATCGACCGTCAGCTCTCCACCCGAGACATCACCGAGCTCTCCGGCGTCGGGCGCCAAGCGCCCGTGATGGCCACGGCGGCGTTCATCTCCATCGCCTCGATGATGGGCATCGCACCGACCATCGGCTTCGTCGCCAAGGAGTCGACGTTGACCGCGCTCCTGGAGGACGCGCTGCACGGCGAGGCCTGGGGCTGGGTCGCACTGATCGGCGTCGTGGTGGGTGCAGTGCTGACCGTGGCCTACGGATGCCGCTTCATCTGGGGTGCCTTCTGGCGCAAGAAGGATGCCACCGGTGCGAATATGCCTCAGACGGAATGGCCGGATCCGCCGGTCGGTTTCCTCGCGTCGCCGATCATCCTGGCGGGCCTCAGCATCGCCGTGGGAATCGGCACACCGGCCCTGGACGTCATGCTCCAGGGGTATGCGGGGTCGGTGAATCCGGCGCTCGGAGACCCGGGCCACCTCGCGCTCTGGCACGGCTTCGAACCGGCGCTGTTCCTGTCGCTGGGGGCCGTCGCGCTCGGCATCGGAGTGTTCCTGCTCAGCATCCGCTCGGGCTGGCATCGTCGTCCGCGCCTGCTGCGCTTCGCCGCCGGGGATGTCTACTTCGTCATCATGCGCGGCGTCGACCGGCTGTCGGTGCTGACCACCAGCATCACGCAGCGCGGTTCGCTGCCGCTGTACGTCGGCACGATCTTCGTCGTCCTTCTGGCGGCGGAGGCGACGGCTCTCGCCGCCGCCGCTCCGGAGCGGATGGCGCTGTCGGCGTGGCACACTCCGGCTCAGATCGTGGTCGCACCGGTCATGGCGATCGCGGGCATCTTCGCCGTACGCGCCCGCAAGCGCTATACCGGCGTGGTCCTCGTCTCGGTCACGGGCCTCGGCATGGTCGTGCTCTTCGCCACCAGCGGCGCCCCCGACCTCGCTCTCACACAGATCCTCGTCGAGACCGTGACCATGGTCGCCTTCGCCCTGGTGCTCCGACGGCTGCCATCGCGGATGGGCGAGCACAATGCATCCGTCGGCCGGATTCCGCGCGCGGTCCTGGCGATCGGCGTCGGCGTGACCATGGCGCTGGTGGCGATCATCGCCACGCAGGCCCGCATCTTCGATCCGATCTCTCTCGAATTCCCTGAGCTCGCGTACGAGCTCGGCCACGGACGCAACGTCGTCAACGTCGCTCTCGTCGACCTGCGCGGCTGGGACACGATGGGCGAGCTGAGCGTGCTCGTGCTGGCCGCCACCGGCGTGGCATCCCTGGTGTTCGTCACCCACCGCGCCGATCTGCTCTCGGCCACCCGCGATCTTCCCGAGACCAAGCGGCGCGCGACGGCTCGCCGTCCGCTGGTCGAGACCGAGGAGGGGCTGCGCTTCCAGACCGCCGAGAACCGAGGTGCGCCGCGGGCGTGGCTCGTGAGCGGACAGCATCTGAAGGCCGAGAACCGCTCGATCCTGCTCGAGGTCATCGTCCGCGTGCTGTTCCACACGATCATCGTCGTCTCGATCTACCTGCTGTTCGCCGGCCACAACGGTCCCGGCGGCGGCTTCGCCGGTGGGCTCGTGGCCGGCATGGCGCTGGTCATGCGGTACATCGCCGGTGGGCGCTGGGAGCTGGGCGCCGCGGCGCCGACCGATGCGGGTCGTCTGCTCGGCCTCGGACTGATACTGGCCGTGGGGGCGGCGCTGCTGCCGATGTTCTTCGGAATGCAGCCGCTGCAGAGCTCCGTCTGGGAGGCGGAGATCTCGATCCTCGGGCACCTGGAGTTCGTCACGTCGACCATCTTCGATGTCGGCGTCTACCTGACCGTGATCGGCCTTGTGCTCGACGTGCTGCGCAGCCTCGGCGCCGAAGTGGACCGGCAGACCATCGAGATGCAGAGCAGGGGAGTGCGCGTCTGATGGATGTCTCGCTGACCCTGATCATCATCATGGCGGTGCTCTTCGCCGCAGGCGTGTACGCGATGATGGAGCGCAGCCTGACGCGGGTGCTCATCGGATTCCTGCTGCTGGGCAACGCCACCAACCTGCTGCTGCTGATCGTGATGGGGATGCCGGGCAAGGCGCCGTTCCACGGCGAGGAGGACCCGGTCAGCGATCCGCTCCCGCAGGCGCTCACGCTGACCGCCATCGTGATCACCTTCGCCATCTCTGCGTTCCTGCTCGCCCTGATCTACCGCTCCTGGCAGCTCGGACAGGCCGACACGGTCGAGGACGACGAGGCAGACATCGCCATGCGCGAGCGGACGGATGCCGAGGACGAGCTCTTCGACGACGAGTCCACGCCCGAGGAGGAGGAGGCCACCACCGACTTCGTCGGCACCGTCACCGCGCCGATCACCGTGCTGCACCGCCGCGACCATCCTGCAATCCGGGACGACGCGCCGATGGATATGCCCGACGGGGAGGACCGCCCATGAGCGCACTCGTCCCCCTCGTCGTGATGCTCCCGCTGCTCGGAGCCGCGATCACGCTGGTGTACGGTCGCAACCCGCGCCTGCAGATCGTGGTGACCGCGGGAACCCTCGCCGCGGTGTCGATCATCGCCGCCGTGCTGCTGGTGTCGGTGGATGCCGCCGGTGTACCCTTCGCGATCTCGGTGGGCGGATGGCCGGTGCCGTTCGGCATCGTGCTCTACGTCGACCGCCTGGCGGCGCTGCTCGTGCTCGTATCGAGCGTCGTGCTGCTGGCCGTGCTGCTGTTCTCGATCGGCCAGGGCGCCGCGGACGGCGTCGAGGAGACGCCGATCTCGATCTTCAACCCGACCTACCTCATCCTCGCGGCGGGCATCTTCGACGCGTTCATCGCCGGCGACCTGTTCAATCTGTACGTCGGGTTCGAGATCCTGCTCGTCGCCTCGTACGTGCTGATCACCCTGGGTGGCACGGAATCCCGCATCCGCACCGGCGCGGTGTACATCGTCGTCTCGCTGGTCTCGTCGATCCTCTTCCTCGCGGCGATCGCGATGATCTACGGCGCCGTCGGCACGGTGAACATGGCGCAGGTGGCCGAGCGGGTGGCGCAGCTGCCGCAGGAGACGCAGCTCGTGCTGCACCTCATGCTCGTGATCGCCTTCGGCATCAAGGCGGCGATCTTCCCGGTGTCGTTCTGGCTGCCCGACTCCTATCCCACCGCGCCGGCCCCGGTCACCGCCGTGTTCGCCGGACTGCTGACGAAGGTCGGCGTATACGCACTGATCCGCACCGAGACGCAGCTGTTCGCGTCGAACAGCATCGACACCCTGCTGCTGATCATCGCGCTGGCGACCATGGTGATCGGCGTGCTCGGCGCGGTCGCGCAGGCCGAGCTCAAGCGAATACTCTCCTTCACCCTGGTCAGCCACGTCGGGTACATGATCTTCGGCCTGGCGATCGCGACCGAAGAGGCGATCGGCGCGACGGTGTACTACATCGTGCACCACATCGTCGTGCAGACCACCCTGTTCCTCGCCGTCGGGCTGATCGAGCGCAAAGCGGGCAGCACCTCGATCCTGCGGGTGAGTGGTCTGATGAAGGCCGCCCCGCTGCTGGCGGTGCTGTACTTCGTGCCCGCGATCAACCTCGGTGGGCTCCCGCCGTTCTCGGGCTTCATCGGCAAGATCGCTCTTTTCGAGGCTGCGGCCGATGTCGGAACTCCGATCATGATCGTGCTGATCTTCGGCGGCATCCTGACCTCGCTCCTCACCCTGTACGCGCTGATGCGCGCCTGGAACCTGGCGTTCTGGCGCGAGGGCGACGATCTCGCCGAGATCGAGGGCCGGGTCGGATACCTGGGCAGCGCCCCGGCCGCGGACGAGCAGCAGGAGACCCGCCGCATCCCCGCGATCATGACGGTCGCCACCGGCGGGATGGTAGCGGTCACCCTCGCACTGACCGTCTTCGCCGGCCCCCTGTACGCCCTGTGCGACCGGATCGGTGCGGGCCTGCTCCAGCCGGTCACTCTGCAGCAGATCGATGAGGAGGCCGGGTGATGAGCCCCGAATCGAAGCGCGGCATCGTGCGCGACATCCTGCTGCAGCTGCCGTTCCTGCTGTGGCTGATCCTGCTGTGGATGCTGCTGTGGCACCAGTTCACGCCGCTGGCGCTGGTCACCGGCATCCTCGTCGCGATCTTCGTCACCCGCGTGTTCCGGCTGCCGACCGTGGAGCTGGTCGGCCGGGTGAACCCCTGGTACGCGCTGGTGTTCGTCGTGCTGTTCCTGGGCGCGGTGGTGATGGGTGCGATCAGCGTCACCATCCAGGTGTTCGACTTCCGTCGTCAGCCGGGTGCGGCGATCGTGGAGATCCCGCTGCGCTATGCGGATGACATCGTCACCACGCACGTGGCGGTGACCGCATCGCTCATCCCCGGGTCTCTGGTCGTGGAGAGCGACCGCAACCGCCGCATCCTGTACCTGCACGTGATCGGCGTGCACAGTCGCGCCGATGTGGACGCGTTCCGCGACGAGGTACTGCGCTGGGAGCGGCGCATCGTGCGTGCGGTCGGCACGCCTGCGCAGTATCGGGCGCTGAAGGCCGACGAGGCAGGCTCGGCGACCCAGGGGTCCCTGAGCCTGTCGAAGGGCAGGGAAGAGGAATCGTGAACACCGTCCTGCTCATCGTGATCATGGCCGTGTTCGGCGTCGCCGCGCTGCTGTGTGTGATCCGCATCATCCGCGGGCCGTCGATCCTGGATCGGACGGTCGCATCGGACGTGCTGCTGACCGAGGTGATGTGCGTGCTGGGCGCCGACATGGCCATCAACGGACACACCCGCAATGTGCCGGTGATGCTCATCATCGCCGCCGTCGCCGTGTTCGGGTCGATCGCGGTGGCCCGCTATGTCGCGCGAAGGGACAACCCCACGCCATGACGTCCTTCTTCGAGATCGCCCTGCCGGAGCCGGTGGCTCAGACCATCGCGCTGGTCCTCGTGCTGCTCGGCGCGATCCTCTGCCTGTCGGCCGCCGTCGGTCTGCTGCACTTCCGCGACGTGCCGGGGCGCCTGCACGCGGCCACGAAGCCGCAGGTGCTCGGCGTCGTGCTCATCTGTCTGGCCATCGCCGTCTCGCAGCGCACGATCGGCGGGATGCTGATGGGCCTGCTCATCGTGATCCCGGTGATCCTGCTGCAGTTCGCCACCGCGCCGCTGTCGGCGCACATGGTCGGCCGCCAGGCCTACCGCAACGGCACGATCAACCAGCGCGCCCTGGTGGCCGACGAGTACGCCGAGTCGAAGCAGACCCCGCCCGCCGCAGGCTGATCCGGTTCGCCTCCGAGCTGCGCACGTTCGGGAGGAGTTCTCGCGTTCGGGAGGACACCTGCACAGGAATCTTCCTCCCATGCGTGAGTTCTCCTCCCGGGCGCGTGTGGGAGAAGGGGCTCAGAGCCCGTCGACGAACGCCTGGATCTTCTCAGCGGCCGCTCCGGAGTCGCTGATCAGTGTGCCGTGGCCGTGGTCGGGGATCTCCTCGAACCGCGCATCGGGAACCGCGTCCACGATCTCACGGCACCAGGATGTCGGGGCCAGCGGATCGCGCGAGCCGCGCACCACCAGCACGGGAACGTTCACGCGCGGGTACGCCTGCTCGGGCTCGTGCACGAC
>JBARWR010000473.1:0-2533 GCA_049646915.1 Microbacterium sp. | reverse complement strand
CGCCCTGCCCGGCTCCGCCGGCGTCCCCGCGCCGATCGCCGCGCAGACCCTGGTCATCGACTACAACGACCCGGAGGCGCTCGCTGCGGTGTTCACCGAGCACGGCGAACGGATCGCCGCGGTCATCGTCGAGGCCGCATCCGCCAACATGGGTGTGGTCGCACCGCTGCCCGGATTCAACCGGCTCATCGCCGAGACCGCTCACGCGCACGGCGCGCTGATGATCCTCGACGAGGTGCTCACCGGATTCCGCGTGCACCCCGCCGGCTACTGGGGGCTGCAGCAGGAGGCGGGCGAGCAGTACCTGCCCGACATCATCACCTTCGGAAAGGTCGTCGGCGGGGGGATGCCGCTGGCAGCCCTCGGCGGCAGCGCGCAGGTCATGGATCTGCTCGCGCCGGTCGGCCCGGTCTACCAGGCGGGCACCCTCTCGGGGAACCCGCTGTCGGTCGCGGCGGGCCTGGCCACGCTGCGGCTCGCAACCCCCGGGGTGTATGCGACGGTGGATGCCGCAGCATCCCGCCTTGCCGACGCACTGGACTCCGCACTGACCGATGCCGGGGTGGTGCACGCCGTGCCGCGCGCCGGCAACCTGTTCGGCGTGGTCTTCGCGGCTGAGGCGCCCACGACGTACGCACAGGCGCAGGCCCAGGAGTCGTTCCGCTACGCGCCGTTCTTCCACGCGATGCGCGAGCAGGGGATCGCCCTGCCCCCGAGCGTGTTCGAGGCCTGGTTCCTCACCGCCGCACACGGCGAGGAGGAGCTCACTGCGATCGAGGCGGCGCTTCCTGCGGCGGCCGCTGCGGCAGCATCCGCCACCGCCTGAGCACCGCGACGGATCGCGCGGCTGTGCGATCCCGCCAACGGATCGTTGTCGCGTTGTGAGCAAGTCGCAGGCATCTTGCCTGGCGTCGCTGGCAGACTGGATCCATGGTGACGCTCCTGCTGGATCAGACGCGACTCGAGGTCGTGCTGTCGCCGATCGAGCGCGCGTCGACCTTCCACCGGGAGAACCTGCACATCGTGCGGGAGCACATCACCCGGGTGCAGCTCACCGACGATGCCTGGACGTGGCTGCGCGGCGTTCCCGGTCCCGGCACGTACATCCCCGCGATCCTCGCCGCGGGCACGTGGAAGGGTGCGGGAACGACCGACTTCGTCCTGATCCGCAAGCGTCGCCCGAGCGTCGTGATCGACCTCGAGGGCGATGCGCAGTATCAGCGGCTGATCCTCACCACCCGGCATGGTCTCGCCCTGACACAGGCGCTGCACCTGGAGGTCAGCGACACGCCCGAGGATGTCGTGGACATCGCCTCGACGGCGCCGGTCCCGGTCAGCAAGACCCGTCAGCGCCCGGTCATCCGCCCGCGCCCGGCATGATCTGCTCTGCCGCCTGACCGGCCCGTGCGTCAGTCGCGGTGCTGATCGTCGTGGTGGATCTCGGGCTGCGCGTCTTCGGACGGACGCTCGGCGTCATCTGACGGGGCATCCCCGCTCGGCGTTGACTCTTCCGCATCCGACTCCGCTTCGGCATCCGCCTGGGCCGGGACGCGGCTGTACGGGTAGTCAGGGGCCGGGCCGTCGAAGAAGCGGCTCGCGGCGCTGGAGAGCGACGTGCGCATGGCCGCGAGGTGCGGGTTGTCCTCCGCATCGTCCACGGCGGAGTCGTCATCGTCGTCGTTCGACAGCAGGGGAGCGAACACCTCGATCGCCTCGGTCGGCGGCGCGGTCGGCTCGGCGTCGGCCGGAGAGGCGGATGCCGGGATGCCGGTGATCAACTCCGTGAACGAGGGGGAGTCTGCGTGCTCGGGAATCGAGACGGCTTCGGTGGCGAGGGGCAGGACCCGAGTGGCATCGAGGTCTTCCACATCGGCTTCGCCGGCGCCTTCTGCGCCTTCTGCGCCTTCGGATGGCACGGGCGCGGAGTCTTCAGCCGCGGATGGGTCCGGCTCGGAACCGTCCGACGCCTCCGGCTCGGAACTGTCCGATGCCTCCGGCTCGGAACTGTCCGATGCCTCCGGCTCGGGTGCTGCCGGACGCTCCCAGAGGTTCGCCACGGCTGCATGCAGGGTGTCGTCCTCGGAGTCCGTTCCCGGGTTCTCGTGTGCGGCGGCGTCCGCGTCGGGCTGCTCGCTCTCGGTGAGGACGTCGGCTTCGGGGCGATCCCCCTGGGTGGGAGAGGCGTCGGCATCGGCGGGCGTCGACTCTGCTTCTGCTTCAGGCGTCGACTCGTCCTCGGCGATTTCCTTCGCGGCAGGCAGTTCCTTCGCGGCAGCCTCAGAGCCGTCCGCTTCGGCCTCGACCGCGGCGCCTGCGTCGTCGTCGACCGCGGCGTCATCGCCCACCTCGGACTGAGCCCTGGCATCGGCGGATTCGTCTGCGGCGGCGTCCGCTTCCGCAGGAGTCTCGGTCTCGGCCGCGACATCCGTGTCCGAATCTGCTGAAGCATCCGCATCCGCTCCGGTGTCAGCATCCGCAGCACCGGCATCCGCCGCACCGGCATCCGCAGCACCGGCATCCGCAGCACCCGCGC
>JBARWR010000472.1:0-3035 GCA_049646915.1 Microbacterium sp. | reverse complement strand
GCTTCGGCTGCCGGGCCGATGAAGCGCTCGTGACGCGACAGCTTGCGCAGCGGCTGACGACCCACCCGCCACACCGTGTCCGGCAGTGCCGGGTTCGCGAACCGGCGCAGGATCGTTGCCCGGTACTCCGCGAGCTCAGCCGGGTCCAGTCCGTGCTTGGCCGCCAGCAGCGCGGAGGTCTCCTCAAGGGCGGCGGCGACCTGAGCGGCGATCGCCTGGTCGGCCAGGGCATCGGAGATGCGCTCGATGCCCGCCTGCGCGCCGAGGTACGCCGTGGTGGCGTGCCCGGTGTTCACCGTGAACAGCTTGCGCTCGATGTAGGGCGCCAGATCGTCGACGAAGTGCGCGCCGGGGATGTGCGGTGGATTCTCGCCGAACGGGCCCCGTTCGATCGCCCACTCGAAGAAGGGCTCGACGGTGACATCGATGCCTCCGTCCTCGGGCTGACCGGGGACGATCCGGTCCACCGCGGTGTTGGCGAACACCGCCCGGCCGGCGAGGCCTCCCCAGTCCTCGCCGGCACGTGCGATGATCTCCTGCTTCAGCAGGTCGGTGGCGCCGATCGCGTTCTCGCAGGCCATGACCTGCAGCGGCGCGGACGCCGGGTCACGCCGACGCAGCGCGTCGACGATGGGGGCGGCGACGAAGCGCAGCACGGTGGGCCCGACAGCGGTGGTCAGCACATCGGCATCCGCGATCTCGGCGATGAGACCCTGCGGGTCCTCGGCGCTGTTGATCGCCCGGAAGCCGGTGACCACCGTGTCGGCGCCGCCTTCTCCCACTTCGTGCACCGTGTAGCTGTCGGCCGCGTTGATCGCGTCGACCAGCCCGGCCGCGACGTCGGAGAACACCAGCTCGTAGCCGCCCTGATGCAGCAGGAGCCCGACGAAGCCGCGGCCGATGTTGCCGGCGCCGAAGTGGACGGCTTTCATGCCTCGTTCGCCCCCTCGTTGACGGCCGCCAGCAGCTCGAAGAGCTCTTCGGGGGTGGCGGCGGCGTTCAGAGCCGCCACGTCGTCGTCATCCGAGAAGAGGATGGCGATCTGCGAGAGGATCTCGAGATGCTCGCCGTCCTTCCCGGCGATGCCGATCACGAACGTCGCCTGTTCGCCGTCCCAGTCCACTCCGCCGTCGTAGCGCACGACGCTGAGGGCCGAGCCGAGCACGGCGTCCTTGGCGTCGTTGGTGCCGTGCGGGATGGCCAGGCCGTTGCCCATGTAGGTGGACACCGCCTGCTCCCGGTCGTGCATCGCCTGCAGGTAGTCGGTCGTGACCGCGCCGGCGGCGACGAGTGCGTCGGCGGCCTCCTTCAGAGCCTCATCGCGGGTGGCGCCTGCGGGGTGGATGCGGACGCGGTCGAGTGTGAGAACGCTCATTTCTCCTCCTCCTGGTTTCGGACCATCTCCACGACCTCGTCGTATTTCGGCGAGTTCATGAAGTTGTCGACGGACACGTGCACGGAGTCCGGCGACTTCGACTTCGCGCGGTCGGTCAACTGCTGCTGGGTGATGACCAGATCTGCGGTGCCGTCGAGGTTCGCGATCGCCGCGTTGGTGACCGTGACGCCCTCGATGCCCGCCTTCTTGATCTTGTTGCGCAGCACGCTGGCGCCCATCGCCGAAGACCCCATGCCGGCGTCGCAGGCGAACACGATGTTCTGGATGTGACGGGTGGCGACCGCTGCCGGAGCCGAGGCCGAGGTGGCCAGGTTCGACAGCGTGCTGGAGGACTTGCCCTTGTTGCTCTCGGTCTGTGCGATCGCAGCGGCGAAAGCCGCGTCGCCGTCAGCGGCCAGGTCGCGCTTGCGGCTGGCGAGCAGGAACAGCATGCAGACCACGAATGTCACTGCTGCGGCCAGCACGACAGACAGGATCACGCCGAGGTGACTGCCCGGTGCGGTCTGGAACAGCACCGCGAAGATCGACCCTGGAGCCGCGGGTGCGACCAGGCCGGATTGGAAGATCACGTTGGTCAGCACGCCGGTCGCGCCGCCGGCGATGAGGCCGATGATGAGAATGGGCTTGGCGAGCACGTACGGGAAGTAGACCTCGTGGATGCCACCGAGGAACTGGATCACTGCGGCACCGGGGGCGGTGGCGCGGGCGGCGCCCACGCCGAACACGGTGATCGCCATGAGCAGGCCGAGACCAGGCCCGGGGTTCGCCTCGATGAGGAACAGCAGGCTCTTGCCGGTCTGCGAGGACTGGTCGGTGCCGAGCGGGGTGAACACGCCGTGGTTGATGGCGTTGTTCAGGAACAGCACCTTCGCGGGCTCGACGATGATGCTCGCCAGAGGCAGCAGGCTGGTCTCTACGAGCCAGCCCACGGCATTGCCGAGGATGTCGGTGACCCACTTCATCACCGGCGCGAGCCAGAAGAATGCCGCCAGTGAGGCGAAGAACGCCACGAATCCTGCCGAGAAGTTGTCGACGAGCATCTCGAAGCCGGGCTTGATCTTGCCCTGCCACGGCTTCTCCACCCACTTCAGGATGAGAGCCGTGAGGGGACCGGCGATCATGGCGCCGAGGAACATGACTGTTCCGTCTGCGCCGATGATCACGCCGAACGCGGCGACGGCGCCGACGACTCCGCCGCGGTGCCCGTGCACCATGCGACCGCCGGTGAAGGCGATCAGCAGCGGCAGCAGGTAGCTGATGATGGGGCCGACCAGGCCCTTGTAATCGACATCGCCGATGGTGCCGCCGCCGAGGATGGCGGAGTCGGCCCAGCGCCAGGCCTCGATGGGGCCGTCGTTGCCGACCCAGCCCTTGTCGATGAAGAGGGCGGTGATGATGCCCCAGGCGATGAAGGCGGCGATGTTCGGCATGATCATGCCGGACAGGAACGTGCCGAATCTCTGCACTCGGACGCGGGCTCCGCCCTGCGTCGTCGCGGGTGACGTCGTCGTCATGATGTCATCTCTTTCTTGTTTCGGTGGGTGGTGGAAGGGTCAGCTCTGGGATGCCGCCTGCGCGGCCGCACGGGCGCCGGCGGCGTCGTCCGCCTCCAGCGCGGCATCGGCGATGCGTCGGGCAT
>JBARWR010000471.1:0-1786 GCA_049646915.1 Microbacterium sp. | reverse complement strand
GCATGAGGGTGCCGCGCTCGCGCAGGCCCTCGGCGAATCCGCGCCGCAGGCCCGTGGAGTGGCGACCCGCCCAGTGGAACCCCTCGCCGAACCCGTGCACGGTCGCGGCGATGCCCTCGAGCATGATGGCGAACATGATGGGCCCGGCTACGGCGTGACTGGGGATCGACACGTCGACGACCTCGGCGCCGAGCGCGGTCGCCTGCGCGCTCGACCGCCGCAGCCTGGGAGAAGTGCACGATGTAGACCGGTGAGCGCCCGGACTGCAGCACCTGTTCGACGGTCTCGTGAACGGGGGTGGTGACGTACTCGAAGTGCAGCGGCACGGGCCGTTCGACCCCGGTGATGAGGCTCGTCTCGCGGCCGGTGCGGCGCGAGAGGTCGTCGGCGATGCCGCTCATGTCGCCGAGCGTGGCCGACATGAGCAGGAACTGCGCGTGCGGCAGCGTGAGCAGCGGCACCTGCCAGGCCCAGCGCGAGGCCGGCCACGAGATGACGAATGCCTTGCCGACGACCGCGCTCATCGGCACGAACCCTCCGCCGGGCGCGTTCATATGGCGCCGCGAGTCTGCCGAGAAATTGCGATTGTCGCCCATCACCCACAGCGAAGCAGCGGGCACGGTGACATCGAACTCCTCGGCCGAGGCCGGGGAGCCGGCCGGGACGTTCAGGTAGGGCTCCTCGATCGCCACGCCGTTGATTGTCAGGCGTCCCTGTGCGTCGCAGCAGGTGACCCTATCGCCAGGCAAGCCGATCACGCGCTTGATGAGATGTTCTTCGCTGTCGGACGCGGTCAAGCCGATCAGCGAGCCGAGCCAGTCGAGCGCAGCCGCAATCGGGGGCGCTGGCGGTCGTGCCGGTCCCGCAAGCCACCCGCCAGGATCGCGGAACACCACCACGTCGCCGCGGGCGATCCCGACAACCTCCGGCACTAGCTCATTGACGATGATGCGGTCATTGACTTGGAGCGTGCTCACCATCGACGGCGACGGGATGTAGAACGTCCGCACCAAGTAGGTCTTGAGCAGGAAGGAGACGAGAATCGCCGCAACCAGGACGAGCACGACGTCCCGAGCGAATCGGAGCGTTGCGCTGCGGCGGCTTGGCTGGGGTTTGTCGCTCATCGCATTGGTGGCGGTCCCATCTTCGGCCATCGCAATCCCAACTCGTCGTCGCGGGAACCCACCCGGTCACCGGCATGAACCGCTCGCTCCATCTCACGCCCCTCCCATCTACGTTTGCCCAGCCGACCAATCCTTACCGACGAACTTCCCTCGCTCCCGCACGCCCTTCCCGTACTCACGCCTGACTCCCAACTTCCCCAAGACCGAATGGACGTATGCTACCTACGATAGTTGCTGTCATTTGAGACTGGAGTTAGACCATGAAGGGCGGCGTGATCCTGTTCCGGGGCACCGGGGCGGATGCGCTCCGCTATCTGGAGTCCGACCGAATGCGGGCCGATGAGTATTACCTGGAGGCAGGCACGACTCTGGCAGAGTTCACCGCCGTCGACGCCGAGGGCCGGGTGGTCGGCGAGGTCGCGCTGTCGGCGGACGAGTATCGCCAGTGGGTCGACTGGACGAACCCGCTCACGGGCGAGTCGATGGGCAAGCCTCGTCTGCCGGGCGAGGGTCGGCGCGGGAGCCCCCGCTTCGCGGAGATGGTGGTGAACGTCCCCAAGTCGCTGTCGATCGCCGCCGCCCTGCACCCGGAGGTATCCGAGGCCCTGGACGCGGCGCAGCGCGAGGCGGTGGCGGAGATCCGGTCCTGGCTCGGCCAGCAC
>JBARWR010000470.1:0-6262 GCA_049646915.1 Microbacterium sp. | reverse complement strand
GGGCGCAGGCGACCGTCCAGCCCGAGCTCGCCGATGTGCACCGTGGAGCGGATCGCGTCCGGCGGCAGGGCACCTCCGGCCGCGGCTGTCGCGACGGCGATGCTCAGATCGAACCCCGAGCCATGCTTGGGCAGGCTGGCCGGCGACAGATTGACCGTCAGCCGGCGCCGAGGCACGTCCAGACCGGCGTTGCTGCAGGCGTTCCAGACGCGCTGGACGGCCTCACCGAGAGACTTGTCCGGAAGCCCGATGATCTTGAAGTCCGGAGTCTGAGTGGAGAAGTCCGCCTCCACTTCGACCATGTGGCCGTCGACGCCGGTGAGTGCCACGGCCCAGGTGCGCGCCGTGCTCACAGCAGGTCCACGAGGTGCTCGAGGCGGGCGGTCGCCGCATCCGGTCCGATCAGTCCCACGACCTCCAGCCGCAGCCGGCGTCTGCGCGCCGCATCCGGATGGGCCGCCGACCAGGCGAACGCCAGCCGCCACAGACGGCGCCGCTTGCGTTCGTCCACGGCCTCGAACGGATGCCCGTAGAGCTCCGTGCGCCGGGTCTTGACCTCGACGACGCACAGCGCATCATCCACCGTCGCCACGATGTCGATCTCGCCCTGATCGCATCGCCAGTTGCGATCCAGGATCGCGTAGCCCCGGGTTCTCAGATACTCGGCGGCGCGCTCCTCGCCCGCCCTCCCCAACACGTCTTTCGCTGCCATGACGACAGCCTGACGGCCCGCACCGACGCCGAAAGCGTCAGATCACAGTGTCTGGGGAGAACCCGAGAGAATCAGCGAGATGTGGAAAGCAGTGGGCTCACTTGCCGTCGAGGGACAGCTCGTCCGGCAGCTCGAACTCGCGGCGCTGCAGCTCCTCGACGTTGACGTCCTTGAACGTCAGCACCCGCACGGCCTTCACGAACCGGTCGGCGCGGTAGATGTCCCACACCCAGACGTCCTTCATCGAGATCTCGAAGTAGAAGTCGTTCTCGGTGTCGCGACGGACGACATTGACCTCGTTGGCCAGGTAGAACCGGCGCTCGGTCTCGACGACGAACTGGAACTGCGCGACCACGTCGCGGTACTCGCGGAACAGCGCGAGTTCGAGTTCGCGGTCGTAGTCGTCGAAGGAATCTTCATCCATGGTGCTCCCAGTCTAGAAGAGAGTCGGAGCGTCGGCGATCGCCCACGACGCGCGATGCAGGGGCGACAGGCCCCGCTCACGGATCGCACGGCGGTGCTCAAGGCTGGCATAGCCCTTGTTGCGGTCCCACTGATAGTCGGGATGCTCGGGGTGCAGACCCACCATCAGATCGTCACGGGCCACCTTCGCGATGACCGACGCCGCCGAGACCGAGGCGCAGTCGCGGTCGCCCTTGACCACCGTGCGGACCGTCAGCGGCTCGGGATGCACCCGCGACACGTAGTCGTGATTGCCGTCGAGCACGACGAGAGTGCGATCCAGCGAGGCACCCAGATCCACGACCCCCTGCACCGCGCGGGACGCGGCGAGACCGAGTGCCCGCATGATGCCGACCTGATCGATCTCGTCGGCGCTCGCCCAGCCGACGGCGGAAGCCATGACCCAGCCTCGAGCGCGCTCGGCCATCGCGGGTCGGCGGCGTTCGGTGATCAGCTTCGAATCGCGCAGTCCCTCGGGCACGCGACGACGCGCTCCCGCGGCATCCATCACCGCCGCGCCGACGGCGACGGGCCCCGCCAAGGCGCCGCGCCCCACCTCATCGAGCGCGATGATCAGATCGCACTCCTTGAACAGCATCCGCTCCATACGCAGAGTAGGCGCGACGACGGTCACTTCGGCTCCGGCACCGCTCGGAAGACCCCGTCGTGCGTGTCGATGAGCCCGAACCGGTCGAGGGGCCAGGTCGTCAGGAAAGCTCGTCCGACGACATCATCCAGCGGCACGAAGCCCCCGCCGGGCAGCTCCTGATGGGCACGCGAGTCCTGAGAGCGATCGCGGTTGTCGCCCATCACCCAGATCGAGTTCGCCGGAACGGTCACCTCGAAGTCGGAGTTGGAGGCGGCGGTGTCGCCATCGGGAAGGTTGAGGTACGAGAGCTCGTCGATGGGAGACCCGTTGACGGTGATCTGCCCGAGCGCGTTGCAGCAGACGATGTGGTCGCCCGGCAGCCCGATCAGGCGCTTGACGAGGTGATTCTGCGCATCCGACGTCGACAGGCCCACGAAGGTGAGCACCCAATCGGTCGCGGCGACGAGCGGGGGCTGCGCGGGCGTCTGCGGAGCGGGCGGCAGCCAGCCGCCCGGATCCTCGAACACCACCACGTCACCACGCTCGTATCCCGCCCAGCGGGGCGTCAGCTCATCGACCAGGATGCGGTCGTTGATCAGCAGCGTGCGCTCCATCGATCCGGACGGGATGTAGAAGGACCGGACGACGAACGTCTTGACCACGAAGGAGACGAGCGCCGCGATGAGGATGATCACGATGACGTCCCGCAGGAACGCCAGCACCCCTCGTCGCCGTGGCGGATTCTCCGCAGTTTCGGCGGCGTCGGCTGTCATCTGCACTCTCTTCTTCATCTCGCCGCACGAAGACGGCGACTACCAGCGTCGCACATCCCGGGGCGAACGACGGAACCCCGGGACGAGTGTCCCGGGGCTCCGTGAGGATTCTGCGCGTCAGCCGCGCTTCTCCTTGATCTTCGCCTTCTTGCCGCGCAGGTTGCGCAGGTAGTACAGCTTCGCGCGACGCACGTCACCGCGGGTGACGACCTCGATGCGGTCGAGCACCGGCGAGTGCACCGGGAAGGTGCGCTCCACGCCCACCTGGAAGCTGATCTTGCGAACGGTGAACGTCTCACGCACTCCGTCGCCCTGGCGGCCGAGGACGACACCCTGGAACACCTGGACACGCGAACGGCTACCCTCAGTGATGTTCACGTGCACCTTGACGGTGTCACCGGGGTTGAAGTCAGGGATGTCGGAACGGAGCGATGCCGCGTCGACGGCGTCAAGGATCTGCATGATCGTCTCTCTCTGCACCCGCCACAGGTCGGGTGCATGAATTCAAAGGAACAAGAACGGGTGTGTGCCGAGCGGCGCGTAAAGCGTCCGCGGGCTCCCCTGAGGCAGAGCCGGATTACGGCACAAGCATCCATTCTGCCATGGATCGTGCGCCGATCGAACCACGTGAGCTCTCAGTCGCGCCGCCGGTGCTCCTCGAGCACGATCACATCCGGCTCAGCCGGTGCGCTCGGTCGATCCATCCGAGGCGCCGTGCGCCAGCTCACGGTCTCGCGGATGCGCATACCGGTGCCTCTCGCCTCATTCCAGAGCTGCCAGAGCTGCAGCCAGAACAGGCCGACAGCGGCGATGATCGCGCCGGTCAGCAGCCAGCCGAAGCCGCCGTCCAGGAACAGCCCGACCGCGATCGTCAGCACATGCCAGACGGCGAACCCTGCGACGTCCCACCACGACAGCGCGCGCTCGGCGCGTACCGACGGTCGAGATCGAGTCAGCAGGGTGAGGACCAGCTGCCCCACGAAGACGGCGGGCATCGCCATCAGCAGAACCCACAGCAGGGCCCAGGCGCTCTGTCCGAAGATCGCCCAGCCGATGAAGATCCACAACGGCAGCACGAAGGCCGCCGGCAGAAGCCACCGGAAGAATGCCTGACGCAACCACATGCTCCGATACTACGTCGGCGGAAGCGCGCAGGTCAGGGGTTCGCTGTGAGCTCGGGATGCCCGCATCGGGGAGAATGGATGCTGACGAGAGGATCTTCCCCATGATCGAACTGCGCACTCCGGCCGAGATCGACGAGATGCGGGCCGCGGGCCGCTTCGTCGCCGAGACGCTGGCGACGCTGCGCGACGAGACGAAAGTGGGCACCAACCTGCTCTCGATCGACCGCCATGCGCACGACCTGATCCGCAGGGCCGGCGCGGAGTCCTGCTACATCGACTACGCGCCGTCGTTCGGCAACGGCCCGTTCGGGAAGGTGATCTGCACATCGATCAACGACGCGGTGCTGCACGGACTCCCCCACGACTACACGCTGCGCGATGGCGATCTGGTCTCACTGGACTTCGCGGTCTCGGTGGACGGCTGGGTCGCGGACTCGGCGGTGTCCTTCGTCGTCGGAACACCGCGCGATGAGGATCTGCGCCTGATCGACACCACCGAGCGCGCCCTGGCCGCGGCGATCGAGAGCGCCGTGGTCGGCAACAGGATCGGCGACATCTCGGCATCCATCGCCGCCGTCGCCCACGGCGAGGGCTATTCGATCAACACCGATTTCGGCGGGCACGGCGTCGGGCGCATCATGCACGGCGACCCGCACGTGCCGAACGACGGCCGTGCCGGACGCGGGTTCCCGCTGCGCGAGGGCCTGGTCTTCGCCCTGGAGCCGTGGTTCCTCGCGACCACCGACGTGCTCCGCACGGATGCCGACGGCTGGACGCTGCGCAGTGCGGACGGCTCCCGCGGCTCGCACTCCGAGCACACCGTGGCGGTCACGAAGGACGGCCCGATCGTGCTCACCGACCGGTCGTTCCTCGGCGTCGACTGACTACGCGAGTCTCACGTCGAGGCCGTCGAAGCGAGTGAATCCTGCGTCGCGCGTGAAGAGCGGGACTTCTTGTGCAACGGCATGTGCAGCGATGAACGCGACTTTTGAGCGCACTGCCGCCTCGGAGGCTGCGGTCAGCGAACTATAGGCTTCCGATTCCGAGGCTCCAAAGGCGTGCCAGAAGTCGGGCAGGTCGTCGAGCGCTGAAATGAGCTGCCCTCTCATCCGCGCGCGGCCTGGCTCAGAAGATCCTTCAAGACGTCTGAGACCGCGCGCGAGTTCCGCGCGCACGAAGAATGACGCTCCGAAATCATCGATGTCGTCGATGATCTCTGCAGGTATCGCACCGATGAGCACGCTGGTATCGAGCATCCCTTTCACAGCGCCGGCTCCTCCGTGTCTCGGTCGCGCTCTCGCGTGAGCTCCGCCAACTCGTCCTCCGCGGCGGCCTGATCGGTGAGCGCATTGAGAAGCCGGAGGCGAGTCTTCACCCCCTCCACAGCGCTGGCATCAGCAGCAATCACAGGAACGACACGGAGCCGCGGCTTGTGGTGCACCATCACCAACGCGCCGGTCTCGGCATACGCGATCGGATTGACTTTGAAGACGCTTATCGGAACTTCGGGTTCTTGCACACGTTTTGCCACAATCACACCCCCTCTTGGCGATTCAGATCTATTTTGCAATGGATAGACCTGAAACAGAGTACTCACCGTGCGCATTCCACATCACCCGCCGCGCGTCCTGCACTCAGTCATCAAGCCGCTGATACACGTACACGTCGGTGATCTGAGGCAGGTCGAATTCGTCGCTGCCGGCCGTCGCCGGATCCGTGTCGAGAATGCGTTCGACATCCGCCACCATGCGGACGCGATCGGCTTCGGATGCCGCCAGGAACGAGCTGACGGTCAGCCAACGGGCGATGTAGTCCGCGCGGGTGATGCGCTCGCTCCACGGGATCTCCCGATGCTCCGGTTCGGAGAATCCGGGCAGCAGGTCCTGCGCGGAGTTCGACACCAGCATCTCATCGCTCAGCCACGGATGTGCGACGCGCGAGCATGCTCGATCCCAGCTGCACGCCGGATCTGCACGGTTCCACAGCAGGCCCAGGGTGCCACCGGCGACGACGACCCGACGGATCTCGGTGCAGGCGGGTTCGCGGTCGAACCAGTGGAACGCCTGTGCGACTGTCACGACCTCGGCCGAGGCATCCTCAGCGGGAATCTCCTCGGCCGTGCCGATGTGCGCCTCCACCGCGGGCAGCTTCGCCCGCAGTACGGCGAGCATCTGCTCGGACGGCTCGACCGCGATCAGTCGATCGGCTCGTCCGACGAGGCGTTCGGTGAACTTTCCGGTCCCGGCACCGAGGTCCAGGGCGACGCCCACGGGCATCGGCACAATCAGGTCGGCGGCGGCATCCGGAAAACCGGGCCGGAATCTGTCGTAGTCCTCGCCGGCGTCGAGGAAAGACTTCGCCAGTGCTTCATCCACCATGCGTCCACGCTATCGGGCCGACGGCCCGACACTCGGCATCCGTTCACCGGACACAGGAGATCCACCCGGTACAGGCTGATTCCGTCGAGAACGTCATGTTCTCGGCGAATCTCCTGTTCCCGAGACACCGGGACCTCCGGGCGCGTCAGCCCAGCAGGTCGGGACGGCGGGCGCGCGTGCGCTCGAGCTGCTGCTCGCGGCGCCAGGCCGCAATCGCCCCGTGG
>JBARWR010000469.1:0-1965 GCA_049646915.1 Microbacterium sp. | reverse complement strand
GCCTGCTCATGCTCACCACCGGATTCCCCGGTGCCCTCGCCGCCGTGCTCGCTCTGCCGTATTTGTGGGCGGCGGGCCCGTACCGGCGCGTCGAGGATGCCGAATCCGCGCGCGCCAACCGCGGCTGGAGGCACTTCCTTTGGATCAACTACGCCTGCGGCTTCGCCGTGACGATGCTGCTGATCGTGTACGCGGTGCGCACGGCATGACCGGGCAGACGACCGCTCCGACCGGCGCAGAAGCCCCGCTGCGGGCGGTTCCGCGAGCGGACGGTGCGCGTCCCCGTGCGCTGGTCCTCGGCGCGACCGGGTACATCGGAGGGCGGCTGGTGCCGAGGCTGCTCGAAGCCGGCTATCGGGTGCGGGTGCTGGTCCGGTCCGCGGACAGGATCCGCGCGCTGCCCTGGTCGGACCGGATCGAGCTCGTCACGGGCGATGCCGCCGATCCTGAGGCTATGGCTGCCGCATGCGCCGACGTGGATGTGCTGTATCACCTGGTGCATTCGATGAGCGGGGGCGCGGACTTCGTGCGGCTCGACCGCCGCATAGCCCGCAACGTCGCCCGCAGCGCGCGGACGAGCGGTGTGCACCGCGTCGTCTACCTGGGGGGCCTGCACCCCGAGGGCGTCCCGCTCTCGCGTCATCTCGACTCGCGCCGGGAGGTGGGCCGCATCCTGCAGGAATCCGGCGTCCCTGCACTGGTGCTGCAGGCCGGGGTGGTGATCGGCTCGGGGTCGGCGTCCTTCGAGATGATCCGGCATCTCACCGAGGTCCTGCCGTACATGCCCGCGCCGAGGTGGGTGCGCAACCGCATCCAGCCGATCGCCGTCCGCGACGTGCTCCACTACCTGCTCGCAGCCGCCCGGGTGGAGCTCTCGTCGAGCCGGACCGTGGACATCGGCGGACCGGACATTCTGCGCTATGGGCAGATGATGAACGGCTACGCCGTGGAGGCCGGGTTGCCGCAGCGCGGGATCGCCGCCATTCCGGTGCTGACGCCCCGACTCGCTTCCCTGTGGGTGGGCCTCGTGACGCCGGTGCCGTGGCAGATCGCACGGCCGCTGGTGGAGTCCCTGCAGCACCCCTGCGTGATGCGCGATCACGAGATCGACGACATCATTCCCCCGCCGTCTGGAGGTCTGATCCCGTACCGCGAGGCCGTCAGATTGGCGCTGGGCAGGATCGCGGTCGACGAGGTGGAGACCAGCTGGGTGGACGCGACGGTCCCGCGCTCGCCGAGCAGTCCGCTGCCGAGTGATCCAGGCTGGGCCGGCCGCACGGTCTTCACCGACCGGCGCGTCCGCAGCTCGCACGCCTCCCCCTCGGCCGTCTGGGCCGTGATCATGCAGATCGGCGGTGTCAACGGGTGGTACTCCGCACCGCTGCTGTGGGCGCTGCGAGGCGTACTCGACCGACTGTTCGGCGGGGTCGGACTGCAGCGCGGTCGGCGCCGTCGCGACCGGCTCGCCGTCGGCGATGCCGTCGACTTCTGGCGCGTAGAGCATGTCGAGCCGGAGAGGATGCTGCGCCTGCGCGCGGAGATGCGTCTTCCCGGGTCCGCGTGGCTGGAGCTCGGCGTGGAGCCGGTCGCCGGTGGCGCCGAGTACTGGCAGCGCGCGGTCTTCTTCCCTCGCGGGCTCAGCGGCAGGCTCTACTGGCTGGCGATGCTCCCGTTCCACGGTCTCATCTTCAGCGGTATGGTGAGCCGCATCATCTCGACTGCAGAGGATGATCCGCGCATCCGGGATCCCCGGCTCAGCCGACCTGCTCGCTGAGCTCCAGCCACTGCGTCTCGTTCTCCTCGACCTCGTCCTGGAGTGCGCTGATGGTCTTCATCTTCTCGGCGAGGCCCGCATAGTCCGCCTGGTCGTGATCGGCGAGCGCATGTCGGGCCCTGTCGATCTGCTGGGTGAGCTTGTGGATCCGCCGCTCCAGCGCGGAGATCTCCTTCTGCACGGCGCGCAGG
>JBARWR010000468.1:0-1730 GCA_049646915.1 Microbacterium sp. | reverse complement strand
CGGTGCCACGCTGTCGGCATCCACCAGCGCCGTGCGCCTTCCCTCCCGCGACAGCTCGACGGCGAGCTGGATCGCCACGGTGGAACGGCCGGGCGCCCCGTGGGAGCCCCAGACCGCGAGGACCCGGGAGGGACGCTTCGGCGTGGCATCCAGAGCCACGGGTGGGGATGCGAGCAGCTGGACGATCCGCCACGCCGGGGTGTCGTAGGGGAGCGGCGCGCTCAGGCCGAACCGGGAGATGAGCCGGGAATCGGCCTCGCCGATGGGGATGATGCGGACGCCGGCGCGATCGCACGCGCCGACGAGGTCCGGGGTGAGAACTCCGCGCGTCGGCACGACCAGCAGCGCGTCCACCTCGGTCAGGGCGAGACCGCGCAGCTCGGTGAGCTCCACCCGGCGCACATCGACGCCTTCGAGTTCGAGGTCGGATGCCATCATCGCGGCATCCTCGCTCGGATCTGCGATCACGACGGAGGTCATGAGCCCGCTCCGGCGGGGATGATCGAGATGACCGAGCCGCTTGCGATCGCCCCGAGCACGTCCGCGACGTCGGAGCGATCGATGACGACCTCGACATCCGTGCGGCTCTGGCTGAGCATGCCGTCGGCTTCGGCCACCGCGGCCACGACGGCGTCGCCGACCAGGACCCGTGGCGCATCGAGCGTACGCCCGTCCTCGAGCAGCGGCGAATGCCACAGTTCGACGACCGTCCCTGCCCGCACTCCCTCGGGCAGGACGGTGCTGCTGACCACCACCGTCGTGGTGCGAGCACGGTCCTCATCGCCGATGGCCGACAGCGGCACGAGTTCGCCCTTCGGAAGCGTCCTGGTCGCGATCGAGTGGGGATCGACATCCTGCGGCGCCAGGTACGTCTCGGTGAGGGCGCCGAGCCCCACCTCCACGATCTGGAAGTCCGTCGATTCGATGGCCTCACCGGGAAGGATCGTGCGCGTCGCCTGCAGGATCGGGGTCGTCTGGCGCGAGGAGGAGACCAGCAGCCAGACGCCGGCGATCGAGACGGCGACGAGAGCGAGGCCGACCAGGAAGCGGAGATCGCCGAAGAAGGGACGGCGGGCACGCGAGTGCATCATGCTGCAATGGTCACAGATTCCGAAGACGTGCCGGAAAAGTTATCCACAGGGCTGATTCTCAGCGGCATCGCAGCCGTCTGCGGGAGAGAATGAGGACATGCCCGAACCATCCGAGACGGCGCCGCGCTTCCTCGCACCCGCGCAGGTCGCCGAGCTGCTGAGCATCGAAGTCGATGAAGTCGTCGACCTCGTGCAGCAGGGCCGTCTGCGCGGCTCGCAGCTCGGGTCGCCGGCGCGGTGGCGCGTCGAGGAGTCCAGCCTCGCCGAGTACCTCTCGGAGCAGTCCGAGGAGGCCAGGCGGATGGCGCTGTGGCGACAGGCCAACGAGGCCAGCTTCCCCGAGCTGTGGGGAACCACGCCGTACCGGCGCGACTGAGCGACTCCGCGCGCTCGGCAGAGCCGATCAGAACGCGGTCGAGCCGCCGCTCTCGACGCGCACCCAGGTGATGGCGTCGAAGGCGATGAGTCGGAAGCCCCGCACCGCACGCGCACGACGAGGCTCCCGGAGATCGTGCAGGGCGAGGTCCAGGTGGTCGGCACCGGCGCGGTCGATGGTGCCGTGCTGAGGATCCGATCCCTGCCGGGCGATCGTCACGGGCGCGCGTCGGCGGGCGAGATCGCGCAGCACGAAGCCGAAGG
>JBARWR010000467.1:0-1522 GCA_049646915.1 Microbacterium sp. | reverse complement strand
GAGCCCGCTTGCCGGTCAGGTCGGCGTGGGCGTCGCGCTTGCCGTGGCTGGAGCGCGCGCAGTCCGGGCAGAGCTGGTGGTAAAAGGCGTCCACCCGCGTGTACGGCTGCTTGCAGATGTAGCAGTTGCGGGGCTTGAGCAGCTCCCCGGCGATCGGGGCGTCGACGACGCTGGTCTCCAGATCGAGCCCCCGGGTCTCGTCGTCGATGCGGTCAGGGGCGCCGGTCGCGGTGCGGGCGACGACGGCCTTGTCGGCCTCGGCGATGGCGTCCCGGATCTCTTTGCGCCGCGCGCGCTTGACCGCCTTGAACATGTTCGCGGTGCCGCGACGGACGGCGAGGTAGTCCGGATGCTGCTGATCGACCTGATCGAGCTCGGCGAGCACCTTCAAGGCGATGGCGAGTTCGGCGGGGTCGATGCCGGATTCGAGGACCTGTCCGTCGGGCTCAGAGCCTGCGGAGGTCTGGGTCCCTGAGCTTGTCGAAGGGTCGATCATTGGACCGATTCTACGCGGCGCAGCTGGGCGGGCCCCTGCCCGCCGTTCCCGCACCGCCCCGCACGCACGCCGCGCCGTTGTCCGACGCGCGGCGTAGGGTCAGGGCATGAACACCCCAGCCGATGCAGAGACGTTCACCCACCAGGGCATCGTTCCCGGCTACCTGCTCGCGCAGCTGGCCAGATCCGACCGGTACGCGCATGCCGCGCAGGCGGCGAAGCAGACCCTCCTCGCGGGGCGGCCGACCTTCCACTCCACTCTGGAGTTGTCGATCGATGCCGACGGAACCCTGATCGCCGAGGTCACCGCCGCGCCCAGGCGCACGATCTTCGATGCGCAGAACACCGAGCGACTGCCAGGCATGATCGTGCGCAGCGAGGACGACCCGCCCGTGGAGGATGTCTCGGTCAACGAGGCGTTCGACGGGCTCGGCGCGACGTTCCAACTGCTGCGGGAGGCGTTCGACCGGTACTCGCTCGACGGAGCGGGCGCAGCGCTGAACGCGACCGTGCATTACGGAGAGGACTACGACAACGCCTTCTGGGACGGCTCGCGCATGGTCTTCGGCGACGGCGACGGCGAGGTGTTCACCGGATTCACCCGATCGGTCTCGGTGATCGGACACGAGCTCGGGCACGGGGTGATCCAGAGCTCGGCGGGGCTCGTCTACCAGGGGCAGTCCGGTGCACTGAACGAGTCGATCGCCGACGTGCTGGGCGTGCTCACCGAGCAGCATCTGCTCGGGCAGACGGCCGATCAGGCGACCTGGCTGGTCGGGGCGGGCATCTTCACGGATGCGGTGCAGGGTCGTGCGCTGCGATCGATGATCGAGCCGGGCACCGCGTATGACGACGACGAGCTCGGCAAGGACCCGCAGCCCGCGCACATGAGCGGCTATGTGCAGACCACCGAGGACAACGGGGGAGTCCACATCAATTCCGGCATCCCGAACCGCGCGTTCGCGCTGGCGGCGACGACCATCGGCGGGCCGGCGTGGGAGGGCGCGGGGCTCGCCTGGTACCGCGC
>JBARWR010000466.1:0-3102 GCA_049646915.1 Microbacterium sp. | reverse complement strand
GGACCTGCTCGCGCCCGCGATCGAGCGGGCACTCGTCACGGATGCGCCCGTGTCGGGCGTGCCCCTGCACATCGTGCCTGCGACACTGCACACGGATGCGGTGGCGCTGGGCGCCGCCGCGGCGGCGAGGGAGCTCGTCCCCGCCGCGACATCACGAGAGGAACGAGTAGTCGCATGACGGATCAGCCCGAGGCCCACGAGATCTGGATGCCGCCGCTGGCATCGGTGTCACCGGGCGGCCTGACCCGCCCCCGTATCGGCATCGGCGGCATCTCGATCGAGTCCAGCACGTTCTCTCCGCATGTGTCCGGCGATGAGGCGTTCACGATCCGCACGGGCTCCGGCCTGCTCGGTTACTACCCGTTCCTCGCTGCGGGCCAGGATCTGGCGCAGGCGGCCGAGTGGGTTCCGATCCACCACGGGCGATCGCTGCCCGGCGGGGCTGTGGCGCCCGAGACCTACGCGCGGATGAAGACGGCGATCGTCGAGGGCATTCGCGACAGCATTCGTGAGCACGGCCCGTTCGACGGCTTCTTCTTCGACATCCACGGCGCGATGAGCGTGATCGGCATGACCGACGCCGAAGGTGATCTGGCCACCGCCGTGCGCGAGGCCCTCGGTGCCGACACCCTGATCTCGACGTCGATGGACCTGCACGGCAACGTCTCCGAGGTGCTGCGCGACGCCGTCGATCTGCTGACCTGCTACCGGATGGCTCCGCACGAGGACTGGATGAACACCAAGGAGCGTGCGGTGTGGAATCTGCTCGCGCGGCTCCGCGGTCCGCACGGCTCCGACCCGCTGCGCCGACGTCCCTACAAGGCCTGGGTGCCGGTGCCGGTGCTGCTGCCGGGGGAGAAGACCAGTACGCGTCTGGAACCGGCTGCCGGTCTGTACGCCGAACTGCCCGGCATCGAGGCGATCGATGGCGTGGTCGACGCCTCGATCTGGATCGGCTACGCGTGGGCGGACGAGCCGCGCTGCCAGGCATACGTCGTCGTCCTCGGCGACGATGAGAAGCTGATCGCGCGCGAGGCGGAGCGCCTGGCCCGCAGGTTCTGGGATGTGCGGGAGGACTTCGTGTTCGTCGCGCCCACGGCGACGCTCGACGGCGCGCTCGCACGGGCGACCGCATCCGATGCTCTGCGTCCCTACCTGATCTCCGACTCCGGCGACAACCCGACCGCCGGTGGGGCGGGAGACGTGACCTGGACGCTGACAGAGCTGCTCGCGCGCCCGGAGCTGACGGACGGGAACCTCACGACGCTCGTCGCGTCGATCTTCGATGCCGCTGCGGTCGCCCAGGCGCGCACGGCCGGGGTCGGTGCGACGGTCACACTCACCGCAGGAGCCGGCGTGGACGACGGACCCAGCGGCCCCGTGCAGATCACCGGCCGGGTCCACTCGATCACGGAGGGGGACCCGGATGCGGGCACGCAGGCGGTCATCGCCGTCGGCGGTCTGCACGCGATCATCACCGAGCGGCGCAAGCCCTTCCACCACCTGGACGACTTCCGGATGCTCGACCTCGACCCCGAGACCGCCGACATCGTCGTGGTCAAGATCGGATACCTCGAGCCCGAGCTGTACGAGCTCGCGGCCGACTGGACGCTCGCCCTCACGCCCGGCGGCGTCGACCAGGACCTGCTCCGGCTCGGGCACACTCATCTGGCACCCGGTGTCTTCCCGTTCGACACCACGGGCACGCCCGCTCTCACGGCGCACGTGAGCCGACGCGAGGAGATCTCCGCATGATGAACTTCGAGACCCGCACCGGACCGGACTTCGGTGCCACGGCGCCCTCGTACCCGACCCAGGGCGTGCCGGACTGGTACCGCGACGCCAAGCTGGGCTTCTTCGTGCACTGGGGTCTGTACTCGGTCCCTGCCTGGGCCGTGCAGCACGGCGCGGGTGTGAACATTCCGACCGAAGACGCCTACGCGTGGCATCAGTACGCCGAGTGGTACGGCAACACCGTGCGCATTCCGGGCAGCCCCACCTGGCAGCGTCACCAGGAGTTGTACGGTGCCGGCACGTCCTATGAGGATCTCGCCGACCACTGGGACGCGTCCGCCTTCGACGCGGATGCCTTCGTCGGCGAGCTCGTCGGCGCCGGCGCCCGATACATCGTTCCGACCACGAAGCACCACGAGGGGTTCTGTCTCTGGGACACGGCCACGACCGGCTTCAACGCCGCCGCGCGCGGTCCGCGGCGCGACCTGATCGGCGAGTTCCACGATGCGACCCGACGGGCGGGGGCCCGCTTCGGCGTCTACTACTCGGGGGCGCTCGACTGGCACGTGGGCGATTTCCCGCCGATCGAATCCGACACCGACCTCTTCCGCTATCGCCGGCACGATGAGGCCTTCGCCCGGTACTCCGCCGCGCAGCTGGAGGAGCTCATCGAGCGGTTCTCACCCGACGTGCTGTGGAACGACATCGAGTGGCCCGACGGAGGCAAGGGCACGGAGGACTACGCCGTGGCCGCCGTTCTCGAGCGCTACTTCGGAGCGATCCCCGAGGGCGTCGTCAACGACCGCTGGGGCGTGCCGTACCACGGCTTCCTCACACGCGAGTACACGCACATCCCCGACATCCTCGAACAGCCCTGGGAATCCACTCGGGGCCTGGGATACTCCTTCGGCTTCAACCAGGCCGAGGATGAGCGGCACTCGCTGTCGGGCACCGAGCTGGTGCGGATGCTGGTGGACATCGTCTCCAAGAACGGCAACCTCCTCATCAACGTCGGCCCCGCAGCGGACGGCTCCATCCCTGAGCTCCAGCGCGCCGCGATGCGCGAGCTGGGTGCCTGGATGGCCGCCAACGGCGATGCCGTGTACGGCACACGCCCGTGGATCCGCTTCGGCGAGGCCGTGGGCGCTCCGGTGCGCTACACGCGGTCCGGAGCGGGAGTGCACGTGCACGCGCTCGATCCATCCGTGGGTGAGATCGCGCTTCCCGTCGAGCTGTCCGGCTCGGTGGATGCCCGCTGGGCGGACGGCTCGCCGGCCGATTCCGTCACCGGTCCGGACGGCGTCACGATGCTGCGGATCCCGGAGAAGCTGCGGGGTGCGCCGGTGGCCGTGGTGACCGCCTCATGAC
>JBARWR010000465.1:0-1595 GCA_049646915.1 Microbacterium sp. | reverse complement strand
CGCCTCAGCGCCGAGACCGCCGGAACCGGCGCGCACGCTGCTCATCGCGTCGGTCGTTCTCGGCGTTGCGCTCCAGCCGCTCGGTGTCGCGCATCTGCACCTGCAGGTCACGTTCGGCCGGAATGCCCCGACGCAGCTCACGGATGCGCTCCAGCTCCGCATCCAGGTGGGCCCCGATCACGAGGGCGATGTTGCCGATCCACAGCCAGACCAGGAAGATCACGATGCCGGCGAACGAGCCGTACACCCGGTCGTAGTCGGCGAGATTGGCGACGTAGAACCCGAATCCTGCGGATGCCGCCGCGAACAACAGGATCGCCACGACGGCACCGATGCTGACGAGCCGGAAGTGCGCGTGCTGGATGTTGGGCGCGAAGTAGTACAGGATCGCGACGACGAGCACCACGACGAGCACGACGACCGGCCAGCGTGCGATCCGCCAGATCATCAGGGTCACCTCGCCCGCGCCCATCGCGTGTCCGAGCGACTGGGCGGCGGGCCAACTCAGCGCCGACAGCAGGCCGGCGACCCAGACCAGAACGAACACGAGCAGAGTGACCAGCAGCTGCGACGGCTTCATCTTCCACAGCACTCGCCCCTCGAGCACGCCGTACGCGCGGTTGATGGCGCGTCCGAGAGCGGTGACGTAGCGGGCGACCGACCAGAGCGCCAGAAGGAGTGAGAGGAACAGCACCCATCCGCCTCCCGCTGTGGCTGCGGCGCGCTCCACCGGCTCGCTGATGGCGGCGATGACGTCAGGCGGCAGCACCTCCTTGCCTGCGTCGAGCACATCTCCGACGACATCCTGCTTCCGTCCGAGCATCCCGATCAGAGAGAACGCGGCGATGATCGCGGGGAAGCCCGCGAGCACGGCGTAGAAGGTGAGACCCGCGGCGGCATCGGCGCCCGACGCGCGGAAGAAGCCCCGCGCGACCCGCACGATCATGAACCGCGTCTGCGCCCAAGTGCTGTCGTCGCGCCCCGTCGAGTTCGCGCGTGCCGGTGTCCCCATCCTCACAGTATCGCCGCAACCCGCCCTCCCGGCATCGTCTTCGACCGGCTCGCCACGCCGGTGCCATGCGCTCTGTCAAGCCCCTGGGCTCATCACCGGCGATGCGAGAGAGTACAGGCATGAGCGACGCGGCCCAGGAACCGGAAGAGACCCAGGATTCGATACATGAGTCGGATCCGAACACCGAGCCGGCAGGCGGTGAAGAGCCGAGCACCGAGGATCTGGAGGAGCCGAGCACCGAGAAGGAGGTCGGCGAGGAGCCGAAGGCCGAGAAACCGCACGACCCCGAGCCGAGCCACCATGCCGTGGGCATCGGCGTGATCGGCGGCCCCCAGAGCATCGCGGACGAGCTCGACGACGAGTAGGGCGGGTGGGACTTGAACCCACGAATCGTCGGGTTATGAGCCCGCTGCCTTAACCAACTTGGCCACCGCCCCGCAGAACCACCAGCCTACCGGTGCGGTCAGACTGCGCGCGACGCGCGGTGCGTGTCCACGTGCTCCAGGTAGATGCTCGCGTTGTCGCGCAGCCCCTGACGCTCCTCCTCGCTCAGCGCGCGGCGCACCTTCGCGGGCACGCCGGC
>JBARWR010000464.1:0-10372 GCA_049646915.1 Microbacterium sp. | reverse complement strand
CGACCCGTCCCCATGACGAAAGGACACCATGAGCAGTCACGCATCCGTGCATGAGGCGATCGCCCGTGCACGCCGCGCGGTCACCAGCGTGCCGCTATCTCACGTCACCGTCGTGCTCGGCGCCGCGCACCTGGTCGTGCAGTTCCAGCCGATCGCCCGCGACGCCTGGCAGGAACTGACCCGCCGGCACCCTGCGCGCCCCGACGTCGCCCAGGACACCGCGAACGGGTACAACCTCACGACACTGGCGCCGGCATTCCCCGACGTCGCGGTGACCGACCCTGACGGCGCACAGCTCGCATGGGCGCCCGTCTGGGAAGCACTCGCACCCGCAGACCGCAGGGCAGTGACCGAAACGCTCTGGGCCGCGCACGAGCTGCACCCCGACGCGATCGCCACGCACCCCGAAGAGGAAGCAGAACTCGCCCGCGAGATGGGCGTGACAGTCCGCGAACTCAACGGCGCCGCACCCGTCACCATCACCTTCGACGCTGACGGCAACCTGCAGTCAACGTCGATCACCGAGCCCCGGTTCAACCCACACGAGAAGGCGCTGCTCATCGCATCGCGCCGCACGGATAAGGCACCCCGCGGGCATCACGGCCTACCGCTCGCCGAGACGACGGATCCGAAGAACCAGTTCGCGTACGAGGTGCCGGCGCCAACGCAGGACTGGGCTGAGAAGAAGCTCACCGAAGTGCAGGCGCAATACCGGAAGTCCCATCCGAACGCCGACATGGATTCGCTGCTCTGGCGGGTCGAGAAGGGCGCCTGATGAGCGAGCTCAGCGACCTGTTCCACGACCTCACCGAGCTCGCCGACATCTTGCCCACCGAAGTGAAGGCATCGATCAAGCAAGCATCGTTCGACGTGCGCGACGAGTGGCGGAAGCTCGCCAAGGGCAACCCGCTCGGCAAGCAGTACACCGACTCGATCGACTTCACCCAGCACGAGTACGGGGCATTCGGCCAAGGCGTCTATGAATCGGAGATCGGTCCGGATCTCGCACGCTACGGCGGCAAGACCGGCAAGGGTGGACTCATGCCCTCCGCAGGCTTCTACGACGATCCCGAGAAGACCCCGATCGGTGTGAAGCCGGTTCGCGCACGCAGACGGGCCGAGATCTTCGCCGAGACGGCGCTAGCGAAGCGCATCGACATCGCCGTACAACGCTCCCACGCCGGCCGTAAGCTATAGAGCCCAAAAACAAAGACGCCCCCGCTCAAGGCGGGGACGTCGGGCCTGGCTGTGTGGGTCAACCAGGGGTGGTAGTGCCCACTATAGGCCGCGTAGCTGGGAGCGCGCTAGTGTGTTGCCCCCGGGCGTGTCGCAGGGCCTGCCCTAGGCTGACGGCATGACAATTCCACGACCAGAAAAGCCGCAGGAACGGCTAATCGTCTATGTCGATGGATTCAACTTGTACCACGGTATGCACCAAGAATTCGGTCGCTCCGCCCACTGGCTGGATCTCGTTTCGCTGGCCCAGAGCTTCCGTCCACGCCAACGCCTCGTTTCGGTGAAGTACTTCAGCGCGCCAGTCCTAGACAACCCAGATGGGCAGAGTCGTCAGGCGCACTACGTCGAGGCGCTGAGTGCAAAGTACCCCGGACAGTTCATCCCCGTGATGGGGCGCTACCAGAAGAAGATGATCACGTGCTTTACGTGCGGCCGCGAGCACCCGCACTACGAAGAGAAGGAAACCGACGTCAACATAGCGGTGACTCTGGTGGCTGACGCGGCATTACACAACATGGACTCAGCGATTCTAGTGAGCGCCGATAGTGATCTCGTGCCTGCCGTTCGTGCTGTCGGTACAATCGGCGCCCGGCTGTTCGTGGCCGCAGCTTTCCCACCCAACCGGGTGTCGAAGCACCTCAAGCTGCTCATGCCCGCATCGTTCCACATTGACCGGAAGCGCATCCGCAAGTTGCAGCTACCCGCCAGCTTTGAAGTTGCAGGGAAGACCTACGCCAGACCCGCATATTGGAACTGATCCTCCAGAGTCTGCGCGACGCCTAGCCGAAGTGAAGAGCATTCGAGGGCCCGCTGTTGTCCTCGATCTCCCACGCCAGCTCGTGACCCATCAGTAAGTACGTCAGGGGGTCAGACTGAGCTAGCGCCCACTCGGCGGCGATGCGCTTCGACTCGACTTCGGGGTTCAGCGCCCACTCGCGGATGCGACTGATCATGCGCTCGTGGCGTTCGGCCACCATAGCTTTCCTGAACGACGACCATCCGTCCACGTTCTCAGGGAGCTTCGACCACCGGTTTGCGAGATCGAACAGCGTGATCTCAAGCAGCTCTTCGGAGCCTGGCACGATACTCTGCCGCAACATCACATCGGCGTCGACTCGCGCCTGATCGCGATCGGGCGCACTCCCAGCAAGAGGCAACCGCCGAGAAAGCTCGGTCGAGCGGACCATGCGTGGGCGGATGCTCTCAGTGACCAGGCGATGCACCGCACGCGCCTCGACTATCGCCATGCCCCGTAGTCTCTCGAGCCGCGCATCCCGATCGCGTTGCTTCTCGTCGGCCTCACGCTGAGCCTCGAGGCCACGGCTGAGCGCTTGCGCCCGGCTACTGGAAACCAGCGCCGCAATGGACACGGCCACAGTCCCGATACCCGCTAGCCCGGGGATCGCGACAAGAGACAACCAATCGAACCAGTCACGCATGAGGTCCATCATGCCGAACGGGTCGGACGTTACACCCACCAGTCACACCATGTGGCGATCTCGCGTCGGGATGACAGGAGAGCCCACAGCAGCCGAGAACGCAGACCACGTGTATCGGGACCAGTGACACCACGCGAGCGCCACACGCACGCACGCAACGACGGGGACGGCACCGCCAGCGCGCGCCGCATAGGGGTGGCCACCATCCCCTTTGAGCCCTCTTCAGGTGACCGCCGGAGAGTCGACTTATCTCTCCCCACAAGAAAACGCAGGAGGTCTTCGTGAGCGTTGAAGAAGAAGTTGCTGCGGAACTGGATCGGCTTGGGATCGACGGCTATCGGCGGGCCGCGGCGGTGCGCCTGGCGGCGAACATCGACGATCGCGGCACGGCATCTGCGGTAGCTGAGCTGATGAAGCTCATGGCCGAGTTCGGCGGACACCCGAGCGCCGCGGAAGTGGGCGGCGATCGCATTGCTGCTCTGCGCGCCTCGGTCGGGATCCCCGATCTCAGAGAGCGCAGAACGTTGAAACGGCGCGCATCGTCGCCGTCTGAGGGGAAGGGTCGTCGTCATGCGCCAGTGCGTTGACTGTGCGATTGAGTTGCCGTCGCAGACTCGCGGCCGGCCGCGGCTCCGCTGTCCCGATTGCGTCGCCGCGTACAAGCAGCGGACTCGCTATGGGCCACTGCCGCGGGAGTGCCGGGGCGGCTGCGGCGCTGATCTCACAGGATGGATCGGCGTCTCGTTCTGCAGCGACTGCAGACCTCCAGGTGTTGAGCATAGGGGCGTTCTAACGATGGGGATAGAACAGCGAAACACTGTTCTATCCCCATCGGATGATGCCGCAAACGAGAGGGAGAGTGCTGATGACCGCAGACCGGTTGGATGAGCTGCTGGCGAAGCAGCAGGAGATCGCGGATTCGATAGGGCCGATCGACGTCGAGGTGTTGCTGGGCGATCGAGTGGTGATCGTCCGTGTTCCGTATCTGAAGGGCAACAGGTTCGACACTCTCGCTGAGAAGCACTCGCCGGGGATCTGGTTCAGGGACTCGGCGGGCTGCTGGTTCGATGCGGATGCCGTCGCCCGAGACTACCCGGATGTCGTCGTGGTCGACGGCGTCCAAGAAGACGACTTGTACGTGCTGCGAAACAAGAAAGCCGTCTACCGGTGGTCGGAGATCTACGACGCTCTTTCAGGCGATGACAAACTCGCGATTCGTTCAGTCATCTGGGGAATGTACGTCGGAGATCCCGCCAAGCGCAAGAGAGAGGCGGTAGCCGACAATGGCTGATCGTTCAATTCGCGTCAACCTATCCGCTCAGGTGAGCGGGTACGTGGACGGCATGAGGAAGGCCGCGGACTCGACACATGCTGTCGACCAGGCTGCGGAGCAGGCCAAGAGCAAGGTTGGCGAATATCGCGACGCGCTTGATGAACTCGGCAAGGCCGGAACGATCATGGGTGGTCTGCTCGCCGCGGGCATCGGTCTGGCTGTAGCTAAGTCGGCAGAGTTCGACGCGGCGATGTCGAACGTGCAGGCCGCAACCCACGAATCCGCCGATGTGATGGACACGCTGCGGACGGCGGCGCTGGATGCCGGCGCGAGCACCGTGTTCAGCGCCACAGAGGCCGCGAACGCGATCGAAGAGTTGGCTAAGGCAGGCGTGTCGACGGCGGACATCCTCAACGGCGGGCTGTCGGGTGCGCTGGATCTCGCCGCCGCCGGTCAGTTGGGCGTGGCAGAGGCCGCAGGCATCGCGGCTACTTCGCTGAAGATGTTCAACCTCGAAGGCGGCGACATGTCTCATGTCGCCGACCTGCTCGCCGCGGGTGCAGGCAAGGCGATGGGAGACGTCTCCGATCTCTCGCAGGCTCTCAACCAGGCGGGACTGGTGGCCAACCAGACCGGTCTGAGCATCGAAGAGACGACGGCAGGACTCGCCGCGTTCGCCGAAAAGGGGCTGCTCGGCTCGGATGCTGGCACGGCGTTCAAGGCCATGCTGCAGCGCCTCAACCCACAGTCGGCGGAATCCGAGAAGCTGATGACCGAGCTCGGCATCTCCGCCTACGACACGCAGGGGAACTTTATCGGGCTGGCGAAGTTCGCCGGCAACCTGCAGACCGCCCTGAAGGATCTCACACCGGAGCAGCGGAACAGCGCCATGGCGACGATCTTCGGATCGGATGCCGTGCGTGCCGCGTCTGTGATCTATGACCAGGGCGAGCAGGGCATTCGCGAGTGGACGAAGGCCGTTGACGATCAGGGGTTCGCCGCTGAGACGGCGCGGATCCGGCTTGACAATCTCAAGGGTGACGTCGAAGCGCTCGGGGGAGCGTTCGAGACGGCGCTGATCGATACGGGGTCGCAGGCGAATGACACGCTGCGCACGATGGTGCAGGCGCTCACAGGACTGATCGACATGTACAACGACATGCCGGACCCGGTGAAGGCCGTCACGCTGGCTGTGGGTGGCTCCACAGCCGCGCTCGGGCTGGGCGTCGGCGCGATGTCAAAGGCCGTACCCGCCTGGGATCGCCTCAAGACTGCCGTAGCAGGGGCCGGATGGAGCATGAAGGGCATCGTCGGCGCGGGCGCCGCGGCCGGGCTCGCGCTCGGTGGGCTCATGCTGATCGTCGGCAAGCTCGCTTCCGACCAGCAAGCCGCGAAACAGCAGGCACAGTCGTACGCGGACACGCTCGACGACGTCACCTTCCAGGTGACGGAGAGCACGCGAAAGATGATCGCCGAGCAGCTCAACGCCCGCGCGCAGCTTCTGTGGTGGGAGGTCGGCCCGTCGATGGCCGAGGATGCGAAGGCTCTCGGCATCGGACTTGATGACCTCACCGACGCGATCATGGGCAACGCCGATGCGCTCGAGCTCGTCAACAGCAAGCTGGAGAAGACCCGACAGGGCTTCACCGGAGACGACTACGGGCCGGACGCGGACGCCGCTCGCCGACTTCAGGACAACCTGAAGGATCAGATGACGCTGATCGATAAGGGCAGCGAGCTGAAGCGGAACGTCGCAGAGGCCAGCAGACAGGAAGCACCCGCAGCTCGCGACGCGGCGGAGGCGTACCAGCAGCAGGCGGATTCTGTCGGCTCGTTGAACACGCAACTGAAGGAGCTCATCGACCGCATCAACGGACAGAACGACGTGGCCGGGAAGGCGATCACCTCGAACGCCGCCTACCAGTCGGCCCTGGCCGGGCTGAAGGACATGGTGAAGCAGAGCGGCGCATCGCTCGACGAGAACACCGCAGCCGGATCCGCAAACGCCGCAGCTCTGGCCGACCTCGCATCGAAGGCGCGCACGGCGGCTGAGGATCAGTTCCAACTCGATCAGGCGACGATGACCGCGAAGGATGCGGCCGACAAGTACCGCGACACGCTCGCCGCCCAGCGCGAGGCGTTCATGAAGTCCGCTACCGCGGCAGGATTCAACGCCGATGAGGTGAAGGCGCTTGCCGACCGCATCTTCCAGATGCCGACCGAGAAGGAATTCAAGGCACTCGTCGACACAACAGAAGCTCAGAAGGCGCTTACGTGGTTCATCAACTCGAACAACGGGCGAGTGATCCGGGTGAAGGTCGCCGCGGACGGCGGATCGTTCAACTACGGCGGACGTCAGGTTGCACCGATGCTTGAAGTACCCGGCCAGGCTTCAGGGGGACCTGTGCTCGGCCGCGGCCCGAAGGGTGTCGACTCTGAGCTGCGGATGCTCGCACCCGGTGAGCACGTGCTGACAGCCGCGGAGGTAGACGCCGCTGGCGGGCACGGCGCCGTCGCGAGTTGGCGAGAGAGCCTGATCGTCGGATCAGCCCCGCGTTCGGGTTACGGACTGGTGCAGGGTGGCCAGCAAATGGGCACACCGGGCCGGTCATCTTCAACGCCGTCCGAAGTACGAGTGATTCTGCAGTCGAAGGGTGGCGTCGACCTGCTGCAGTACATCGACGCGAAGGTCGAACAGGGAGCCCAATCGGCGAAGGCCAGCATCTACAGAACTATTGGAGGTATCAACTGATGGGTGTAAATCATCTGGGCGAAACGGGAATGAGACAGGAGATCCAGCGGCTGTGGTCGGCGTTGCGGAAGGTATCGAAGGCGACCCTGCAGAACGGTTCCATCGGCCGTGCTGGCATCCGCGTGTATGACGGTGGCTGGATCAGGATCGAGGATGGCGGGCTGAGCGTCACGGGCACGCAGACGGTCACGGGACGGCTCGAGGGTGACGGAGAGTTCGATTGGTCTGGTGAGATGAACATCACTGGCCCGTGGGATCTGAACGGCAATGGTGACATCGCCGGCTCCGTGAACCTGACGGGCAGCATGGCTGTGAAGTCGGGCGGGTCGATCACCGTGCAGGGCGG
This sequence comes from Microbacterium sp., assembly GCA_049646915.1. Taxonomy (GTDB): domain Bacteria; phylum Actinomycetota; class Actinomycetes; order Actinomycetales; family Microbacteriaceae; genus Microbacterium. The sequence goes on along the minus strand of JBARWR010000464.1, from coordinate 3,326 downwards.
GGGTGGAAACGTCGTCCTGTCGAGCGACTACGGGTCGCCGCGGATCAACCTCGGCGGGGCGCAGATCGACGGCGGCACGTCGCTCACCTTCACCGCGGGGACCACGACTGTCTACTTCACAGGCGGCACAATCCGCATTTCGGGGATGCCAACGAAACCACAATCCGCATACCCTGGATCATTCCCCGGCGCTGTCGTCGCGGACCCGTCCGGAAACTTCTACCGCATCACTGCCTGACAGGAGACAACCCTTGTTCAACCCCCAATTCGACGACGCGCGGCAGACCATCGCGAACAGCCAAGAGCACATGCTCACAATCGGCGAACTCCTAAACGCCCTCCACCCCGAATCGGGCGGCAACGGGCTCGACGACCCGATCCAGACGCACCGCATCGTCGGGCAGATCGCCGCCGAGGTGCACAACATCGCATTCGCGCTCGGTGGAGTCATCGACGTACTCGACCAAGACCACAGCGCGAGATCTTGAGCATGGCGGGGCGCATTGCGCGGGGCAACCCTCGCGATGCGCCCCGCGCTTTGTCGTACCCGGGCTGTACCGTCTCGGCTATGAACATCGAAGATCGCCTACGCGAGATCATCCGCGAAGAGTTGGCGCCAGTGCTCGCAGCTCTTGCGGCGCAGCCTCGAAGTGCGATCAAGCGGGAACCAGAGTCGGAACCGGCACCACTGCCCGAAAACGCGACGATTGGTGAAGCCTTTGCGGTGTTGCGAACCGAGCAACAGCGGGCCGCGTTCGCAGCCGGACTACCGCCTATCGTGCCCGGCCGGTGGCTTTCGTCGCCTGAAGCTGCAGAGCAGCTCGGGATAAAGCCGCGCACTCTCGAGGCCTGGCGCTCGGAAGGAAGAGGGCCAGCCTTCCGGAGATTTGGCAAGCTCGTGAAGTACGACCGTGCGCTGATCGAAGAGTTCCTCGGATGAAGACCAAGGAACAAGCGCTCCGCGATGCGGGCCGAGTCATCGCCAAAGCCATGCAGGAACTTGCACAGATGACGCCACGCGAAGCAGCAGAACGCGTGTGGGTTCCCGGCGGGCCGTCCATCGAAGAGTTGTCTGCTCGTTGCGCGGCGGCAGGCCTCTGCCGCGCGGCCGATCAGTCATGATTCAGTCATGACCGCAACCAGACCCGCGCCGATGTCGAACGATCCAAGCGGTCCAGGGATGGCGCATCTGGCCCCGTAATTACGCGGCCGAACCGGGCCTGGACGATCTAACCGGATCCGCCACGATTAGGGCTCAAATGAGCAATGGGTTCAGGGTTCAAGTCCCTGGGGGTGCACGGATCAGCCTCGGAACACTCTCGCCAGTGCTCCGAGGCTTTTCTGCTTCCCGGGTGGTGGGGAGAGGTCGAGTCGGTGAAAGTCGCCTTACGCCCCGTGGACTGCGTTGTTAGGCTCCAAGGATGGACACTTCCCCGGAAGGTCGACATACTCCCGCTGCAGATGTCGGGGCAGGGGGTTCACGATCGAGTTTCCGCGAAGGGCTCGACAGAAAGCGCTACAGGGTCGTCGACGAGGACTGGGCTGGGGGAGTGCCGGCGCAGTACGGAGTTGCACCGCGGGTGCGCATCGGCAGCAGCAAGTGGTTCAACCTGCTCTGGTTGATCCCGATCGCTCTGGTGCTCCTCATCATCGGGATCGCGGTGGCCAAGGGCGTCCGCGAGATACCGGCCGTGGCGGACTTCATGACGCAGTACCCGGGCGAGTCGGAACTGCCGGACAATGCACCGGTGGGCTTTCCGGCCTGGCTCGGCTGGCAGCACTTCCTGAACGCGTTCCTGATGATCTTCATCATCCGCTCGGGCGTCACGATCATGGCCGATCATCCGCGGCTCTACTGGACCCGGCATTCCACGCCGGGCAAGGACTGGTTCCGGATGCAGAAGCCCGTGCCGGCGGACCCGCTCTACACCGCGAAGCAGGACTCGATCACTCTCCCCGACGGTGTCGGGCTGCCGGGAAGACGCCACTCCATCGGCCTGGCCCGCTGGTGGCATCTCGGCATCGACACGCTCTGGCTGCTCAACGGCATCGTGTTCTACATCCTCATCTTCAGCACCGGGCAATGGATGCGTTTGGTCCCCATGAGCTGGGATGTGATCCCGAACTCCATCTCGGTAGCGATCCAGTACCTGTCGCTGAACTGGCCGGTCGAGAACGGCTGGGTCAATTACAACAGCCTGCAGCTCATCGCCTACTTCATCACCGTCTTCATCGCGGCACCGGCCGCCTTGATCACCGGTCTCGGGATGTCGCCGGCCCTGTCGACGCGGTTCCGTACGTTCAGCTCGGTCTTCAGCATCCAGGTCGCCAGGTCGCTGCACTTCTTCGTGCTCTGCTGGTTCGTCATGTTCATCATCGTCCACGTCACCCTCGTGCTGACCACTGGTGCGCTCCGCAACCTCAACCACATGTATGCGTCGCGGGACGACGGCTCATGGCTCGGCTTCTGGATTTTCGCGGCATCCATGGTGGTCATCATCGTCGGCTGGGTGGCTGCCACACCGTTCACCTATCGGCATCCGCGAGTCGTGCAGAAGGTCGGCTACGCGCTCATCGGTCCTGCCCAGCGTCTGTTCGAGCACATCGACTCCAAGCCCGGCCAATACACGGAGAAAGACATCTCCCCGTACTTCTGGCACAACGGCAAGTACCCCGAGACCGAGGAGTACAAGCAGCTCGAGGCCGGGAACTTCGCCGATTATCGGCTGCGCATCAACGGACTCGTCGAGAACCCCGTTGAGCTGGACCTCGGTCAGCTGCGCGCACTGCCGCACCACGAGCAGATCACCCAGCACTTCTGCATCCAGGGGTGGTCCGGTGTCGCCAAGTGGGGCGGTGTCTCCATGCAGACGATCCTCGACATCGCCAAGCCGAAGCCGGAGGCGCGGTGGGTGATCTTCTACTCCTTCGCCGTCGGGCCTGATGGCGGGATCTACTACGACGCCCAACCCATCGAGCAGATGAGCTACGAGCTGACGATGCTGGCGTATGACATGAACGGCGAGACTCTGTCGTTCGGCCATGGAGCTCCGCTGCGCCTGCGCAATGAGGTGCAGCTCGGCTTCAAGCTCGTCAAATGGATCAAGGGAATCGAGTTCGTGGAACACTTCTCAGAAGTGGGCGGCGGTCTGGGTGGGTACAACAACGATCACGAGTTCTTCGGCTACCGCCAGTCCATCTAGTGTGTTGCGTCGTTAATTCGTTTCTGGTTGTGTAGAATGGAGTATGTCGCGGCGAGGACCGAAGTTGCCTGAGTTGATGCTCACGGATGATGAACGAGATCAGTTGGAGCGGTGGGTGCGCCG
>JBARWR010000463.1:0-3028 GCA_049646915.1 Microbacterium sp. | reverse complement strand
GGTGTGGGACGTGGCGTGCTGTTGCGGCTGCTGATCGGCGAGACGCTGCCGGTGCTGCTGCGTGATGACGACCTCGTGCTCACCCTCTCCCTGGCTGCACCGGGCATCAGCAAGCGGGGCGCGAGGAAGGCCCGGGGTGCGGGATGAGCGCGCCGGCCGGGCACATCGAGCTGGAGCGGGCGGTGGATTCCATCACGGTCGGCAACCGGCATCGCACGGACCTGGGCGACCTGGACGCGCTCGCGGCGTCGATCGACCGGGATGGGCTGTTGCAGCCCCCGACGATCACCCCGGATGGGGTGCTGGTGTGCGGGGCGCGCCGGATGGCGGCGATCAAGAAGCTCGGCTGGCGGCGCGTCAGCGTGTGGGTGCGCTCCGGTATCTCGGACCGGCTGGGGCATCTGCTGGCCGAGCAGGACGACAACCAGCTCCACAAGCCGCTCACCCCGATCGAGGCCGAGGCGCTGTACCGGGAGATCAAGGAGCTCATGGCGGAGGACGCCGCCCGCCGCAAGGCCAAGACCCAGTTCCAGGAGGGCCACGAGCCAGGACAGCATGGTCCCGCCGATTCGGCGGGACCATCGGACTCGCACCAGCTCGGAGATGCTCGTGCGCAGGCGGCACGGATGGTGACCGGCTCGTCCTCCTACACCCGGCTGGAACAGATCGGGTACGTGCGACGCTTGGCTGACGACCCGACTGCCTCTGAGGCGGTGCGCGCCCAGGCGCGGGACGGGCTGGCGCAGATCGAGGCCGGCGCGCCCGTCAACCCGATCTTCCAGCGCCTTCGCGATACTCAAGCCGAGGCCGACAGCGAGCGGGACCGGCGGTTGCACGAGCTGGCCGACGAGGCCCTTGCCCGCGTCCACGCCGCCAAGACCAGCAAGGCCAGCAAGCCGGCCACACCGAAGCGTCGTCCCGTCGTTGAGGCTGAGGGCCCGGCGCGGTACCCGGTGCGCGCGTTCGTGCTGACCTGGGGCGACCTGGAAGCGTGGTGGACCCACTACGACGTCGACGAGCTGGCCGTCGAGCTCACCGACGAGCAGGCCGAGGCGTTCTTCGCCGCCGTCGAGGGCACCACAGAGTTCGCCGATCAGCTCCGCACCGCCCGCACTACGGCCGTCGCCGCTGAGTCGGCCGGTCGGCCGCTGCTGCGCGCCCTCTGACCCCGGCTTGCCGCCGCGTGGTCGTTCCGGGCGGCGAGCACCTGGCGATATGAAGACGAATCCCGCCTCCTGGTCCCGTGGCCGCCTGATCGCCGTGATCGCCGCCGGTCTCGCCCTGCTGATCCTGGTCGGCATCGGCGTCTACGGTCTGATCGCCGGCCCCCAGCGACCTACTGCACCCGATCCCGGATCAGACCCCACCGTCACCACGCAGGGCGAGACCGGGCCGAGCACGCCGCGGCCGCCGCAGGTCACGCCGTCCAACGATCCCGACGAGTTCGCCCGCAACGTCGCCGAAGCCCTGTTCGCGTGGGACACCGGCTCCGGGCTGATGCCCTTGGACTACACCAGCGTGATCCTCGCGGTGGGCGATCCGTCCGGCACCGAGCAGGCGGGCCTCGCCGCCGACATCGCGTCCTATCTGCCGTCGCGGGAGGCGTGGATCGAGCTGCGCAAGTACGCCACCACCCAGCATCTCACCATCGAGTCCTCGTTCGTGCCCCAAGCATGGGACACCGCGGTTGAGCAGGCCCAGTCCGGCCAGCTCCCGCGTGGTGCGACCGCGATCACGATCGAAGGAACCCGGCACCGCGAGGGCGTCTGGAACGGCGAACCCGTCACCAGCGAGCACCCCGTGGCCTTCACCGTGTTTCTGGCCTGCCCGCCCCCGGCGCCGGAGTTCCGCACCGGCCCGTGTCACGTGCTGCGCCTGTCGCAGCTCGACAACCCGCTGCGATGACAGAAGGCACGCCGTGGTCAAGAAGCTCCTCATCCTCGGACTCGCCTTCGTCCTGTTCGGCCCTGCCTGTGTCCTGATGGCGATCGGCGTGCTGATGAACCCCGCCGCCGCGAACTGCGCCGTCCCCGGCGGCAGCGTCACCGTGGGCAACGTCCCCGATTCGTTGACCGTCACCACGCAAGACGGCACCACGTTCACGCTGAACAAGACCCAGCTCACGCACGCGGCCACGATCATCACTGTCGGCGGCGGCATCGAGGGCGTCGGCCGGCCCGGCATCACGATCGCGCTGATGGCCGCGCTCACCGAGAGCACCCTGCGCCAGCTCGCCAACACCAGTGCCTACCCCGAGTCCGCGAACTACCCCAACGACGGCAACGGCGGCGACCACGACTCCCTCGGCCTGTTCCAGATGCGCCCGCAATCCGGGTGGGGAACCGTCGCTGAGCTGATGGACACGAACTATCAGGCCCGCGCGTTCTACGGCGGACCCGATGGACCTAACTATCCCTCGCCGCGGGGCCTGCTGGACATCCCCGGCTGGGCGCAGATGGACCCCGGCGAGGCCGCGCAAGCCGTCGAGGTCAGTGCCTACCCTGACCGCTACCGCAACTACGAGCCGGTCGCCGAACGCATCCTCGACGCTCTCACCGGCGCGACGGGTGCGGCTGGCCCGGCCACCGCCTCGGTGGTGGCCGGTCCGGTCGCGGAGTCCTCGCGGGTCGTGTTCCCGCTCCCCGAGGGGACGTGGGTGCTGACCTCTCCGTTCGGGCCGCGCATCCACCCGATCACCGGAGAGCCGTCGTTCCACACCGGTACCGACTTCGCCGCACCGGACGGCACCCCCATCCTCGCCGCCGCGGACGGCACCGTGACCGTGGCCGAGTTCTCCGGCGGCTACGGAGGGCTCATCGTCATCGAGCACCAGATCGACGGCGCGACCGTGGCGACCGCCTACGCACATATGTGGCAGTCCGGCATCCACGTCTCGGCCGGTGACCGGGTGACCGCGGGTCAGCACATCGGCGATGTCGGCAGCTCCGGCAACAGCACGGGACCGCACCTGCACTTCGAGGTCCGTCCCGGCGGCACAAGCGGCGAGGCCATCGACGCGGCCAAGTGG
>JBARWR010000462.1:0-1924 GCA_049646915.1 Microbacterium sp. | reverse complement strand
TTTCGGCGTCCACGCACCACAGGCCGCGCTCGACGTTCGCGCCGCTGCCGGAGACCAGCACCCGGGTGCCGGACACGTCATCGATGCTCGCCTCCCCCGAGGCGGGCACATCCAGCACCCGCACGCTCCCGGTCGCCGGGTCGATCAACACGACCTCATCCGCGCCATTCGTGCGCACCGCGACGATCCGCCCGTCCTCGAGCACGCCGTACCAGCGATTGCCGAGCACCCACAGCCCCCCACCTGTGTCGGCGTCGGCCAGGGCGACGATCTGGGTGCTCACCGTCCGTGACGACGGCTCGCCAGGATGCTGATCCGCGGTCGACGCAAGATCCGCGCGCCAGAGATTCCAGCGTCCCGTCCGGTCGTCAAGATACAGCAGTGCTTCGTCATCGGTCCAGCTCGGCTGGAGTGCGGCCGCGGTGCCGACCGACCACGCGGCCGAGCCGTCCCGGCTGCGGATGCGGATGTGTGCGCGCTCCCACGGCATCTGCATTCCACTCCATGCGACGAATGCCAGATGCTCGCCGTTCGGCGACAGCGCAGGATGCGCCACGAAGTGCCGTCCCTGATCCCACACCTGCACCGCTGCCTCATCCTCGGCGGCCGACCCGTCCAACGGGATCTCCACGATCGCTCGCAGATGCGGCTCCGGTCGCAGATCCTCACGCACGGCCAACAACCGCCCCTGCTGCAGCGTCAGTCCGCCGTACTGCGGCCCCGGGGCTGTCAGCGGCTCGGGGACGCCAGCTCGCGGCATCCGGTGCACCCGTTGATCGACGGCGTTCACGAAGTACAGCGTGCCCTCGGCATCCGCCGTCCAGGCCCCGCCGCCGTACTCGTGCACCCGCGAGCGCGCGTTCCACGGCTCGGGGAGGATCTCGGCGCCGGAAGAGCTGCGCACGGTGACCCGTCCGCCCTGGGCGGGAACCGACTCTCCCCACCAGATCTCGTCGCCGACGAAGCGGGCGCCGTCGATGCGCGGCGCCGACTGCGACACGTCTTCGGCCGAGAGCGGCGAGGGCCAGGAACCGTAGGGCATGGTCATGCGATCGAGCCTATCCACGTCGCCGTGTCGACACACTTCGTCAGCGGCTGACACACGGCGTCACACAGCGTGCGCCGGGCGGCATCCGCGTTCTACCGTGCTGAGACACCCCCAGCCGGTGCAGTGCGCCCGGTCCCGATCAGCAGAGGAGACAGCCATGAGTCATGTGCCGTTCTCCTTCGAGCTGTATCCGCCGCGCTCGGCCGCCAGCACGCGAGCGCTGCACGACACCATCGATCATCTTGCCGCCGCCGGCCCCGACTTCCTCTCGGTCACGTACGGTGCGGGCGGTTCCACGGGCGGCCGGTCGCTGGAGGTGCTGCGATACATCCGCGCGCACACGGCCGTCGAGCCGCTCGCGCACCTCACCTGTGTGGGCAACACGTACGCCGGTGCCGCACGACTCATCCGCGAGTTCCTGGATGCCGGCATCCTCAGCTTCCTCGCGCTGCGCGGCGATCCGCCGGCAGGGCACCAGGAGGGCGAGCCGTTCCTCGGCGATCTGGAGAGCTCGGCCCAGCTGGCGCAGCTGATCGATCGGGTCCAGGCAGAGCGCGCGCCGTATGAGGAATCACCGGTGCCGGGCAACCCCGGCGCGGTGCGCGTCGCACCCCGGCGAAAGGTGAGCATCGCCGTGGCGGCGTTCCCGAACGGCCATCCGCGCTCCGCCTACAGCAGCCAGCACGTCGACGCACTCCTCGCCAAGCAGGCCGCCGGTGCGACTCTCGCGATCACCCAGCTGTTCTTCCATCCCGACCACTACCTGGCGTTCGTGGAGCGCGCGCGCCGCGCGGGAGTGACCATCCCGATCCTTCCCGGCATCATGCCGATCACCTCGCCCGCACGCCTCGCGCGGGTCATCGAGCTGACCGGCGA
>JBARWR010000461.1:0-3090 GCA_049646915.1 Microbacterium sp. | reverse complement strand
CAGCGTCCGTTCGTCCTGCACGCGCGCGGTCATCTCGGCACGCAGCGCCTCGGCCTCGCGCTCGAGCGACTCCGCGCGCAGGCGGGCGGACTGAGACTCTGCCTGCACCGTGGCATCCGATGCCCTGCCACGCAGCATCCCGAGCACGAACCCGAGGCCGCCGGCGAGAGCCGCGGCGATCACCGCCACGACGATGACGAGAAGCGAAGTGTCCATGAGGCGATTGTGCCCGAGGCCTCGGACATCGAGTCGCTGGAGGGCATGATGTCTGCATGGGAAAGCACATCTGGAAGGGACGACCGAGCGAATTCCTGCGCGTCGACGGAGGATCGACTCTCGATGCCGTCGATCCCGACAGCACCCCGGGATTCAGCGGAGACAAGCGCGAGGGTGAGAAGGAGCTCGCGGCGCGCAGCGAGGTGCTCGGCGAGCTGCAGGAGCGACTGTTCGCGGGTTCACGCGCGGGGGAGGCGCAGCACGCCGTGCTGCTCGTGCTGCAGGCCATGGACACGGCAGGCAAGGGCGGCATCGTCCGTCACGTGGTCGGCGGGGTCGACCCGCAGGGCGTCGAGCTCGCCGCGTTCAAGGCGCCGACGCCCGAAGAGCTCGAGCACGACTTCCTCTGGCGCATCGAGCAGCATCTGCCGCAGCCCGGCTTCATCGGAGTCTTCGACCGCTCGCACTACGAGGATGTGCTCATCGGCAAGGTGCGCGGTCTCGCCGAACCCGCCGAGATCGAGCGCCGGTACGACGCGATCGTCGAGTTCGAGCGGCGCGTCGCGGCATCCGGCATCCGCATCATCAAGGTCATGCTGCACATCTCGAGTGACGAGCAGAAGGAGCGTCTCGCCGAGCGTCTGGATCGCCCCGACAAGTACTGGAAGTACAACCCCGGCGACGTTGACGAGCGCCTGCTCTGGGACGACTACATGGATGCCTACCGCGCCGTGTTCGAACGCACCTCCACGCCCGAGGCGCCCTGGTACGTCGTTCCCGCGAACCGCAAGTGGTACGCGCGCCTGGCCGTGCAGGAGCTGCTGATCGAGGCGCTGGAGGATATCGACCCGCAGTGGCCCGCCGCCGACTTCGACATCGAGGCCGAGAAGAAGAGGCTCGCCGCGAGCTGAGTCCCGCGAGCTGGACGTCGACACCCGGGCTGCCGCCGACACCCCGGTGTGCGGGCGTCCGCAGCACGGGGTCTCAGCGCGAAGACGGGGTCTCGGCGCGAGGTTCAGGAGACCGGCTTGCGCGCCCGGTGCAGGGCCACGATGCCGAACGTGAGATTGCGGTACTCGACATCCGTCCAACCCGCGTCGCGGATCCAGCCCGCCAGCGTGCGCTGGTCCGGCCAGTCGCGGATCGACTCGTTCAGGTAGTCGTACGCGTCGCCGTTCGTGCCGGCAAGACGCGCCACCCGGGGCAGCACCTGCGCGTTGTAGAAGCGGTACAGACCGCGAAACAGTCGGCCCGGAGGTGTGGAGAACTCATTGATCACCAGGCGTCCGCCGGGCTTGGTCACCCGGTACAGCTCGGCAAGGGCCGTCTTCGGCTGCTGCACGTTGCGCAGGCCGTATGACATCGTGACGGCGTCGAACTCGTCATCACCGAAGGGCAGCGCCGTGGCATCCGCCTCGACGAACGTGATGTTGGGCAGGTGACCGTGGCGCCGGCGGCCTTCGGCCAGCATCCCGGGGGAGAAGTCCGCGGCGACGACCTGCGCCCCGCTGCCGGCCAAGGAGGCCGATGAGGATGCTGTGCCCGCGGCCAGATCGAGAATGCGCTCGCCGCGCTTCGGGGCGACTGCACGCGTCGTCGCGGCGCGCCACAGCGCGTCATTGCCGAAGGTCATGACGGTGTTCGTGCGGTCGTAGCCGGCGGCGACCTGGTCGAACATGCCGCTGACGTGCGAGGGGTCTCTGCCGAGGTCGGCGCGGTTCGGCTCCATGCCTACGATCCTACGGCGGTGCGGATGAGCGACAGATGTCGGCGGAGACGACGGATGTCGGTCGGAATCCCGGATCTGAGCCGACATCCGTCGTCTGAGCCGACATCCGTCCCCGGTCCTACCGGACGCAGCCGGAGCCGGTCCTACCGGACGCAGCCGGAGCCGGTCGTAGACTCGGCGAGTGAGTGCGAACCGCCCCGAACCGGGCACCCTGATGATCTTCCAATGGCGCAAATGGGACGGATCGCCGCACTGGGCCAATGAACAGGTCTACCTGGGCGCCGACGAATGGGGCGATTGGATCGGACAGCCCGCAGGGTGGCGCAGCAGCCGCCCGGGCCGCGAGTTCATCGCCTCGTCCGTCGACGTCACGCTGATTCCGCGATCGGATGCCGCGCACGGCGCCGATCATGCGATGACCGTGCACCGCCGGCACGAGAAGGGCATGCGCATCTACATCGACCTCGGCTGGGACATTCGCTGGACGGATGCCGGTGGCATCGAGCCCACGACGGGCTGGCCGATTCTCGCGACCGGAATCGACATGGATCTCGACGTCGTGCGCGTCGAGGGGGAGCGAGGCACCTGGGTCGACGACCGCGACGAGTGGGCGGAGCACAGCATCCGCTTCGGCTACCCGGCCGACGTCATGACGCATCTCGAGGCGCTTGCGCTGGACCTGGAGACCCGGGTCCGTGCCCAGGTCGCACCGTTCGACGACGACACTGCGGATGCCTGGCTCGACCGCCTCGAGGCGCTGGGCCTGGACCGATGAGCCGCACTCGCGATACAGATCGGGGGCCGACACGCCAGATGAAGGACGTTTCCTGCGAATCGGTCCGACATCTGGCGTGTCGGCCCCCGGATCGTAACGAACACCCGACCGGATGCTCCGGGCGACGGCACACGGAAAGGTGAGCTCCCCGCACACAAGTAGGCTGGACGGGTGAGCAGCATCCGCCTGGTCGCGCAGACCCGCGAGATCCCACCTGTCGATGATCTGCTGTCGCACACCTCCGCTTCGCACCCGATCGCCTGGCTGCGCCGCAGCGAGGGTGTCGTGGCAGCGGGAGACGGCATCGCGGCATCCGTGCGCATCCCGCCAGGCCGGGGACGCAAGCGCAGCGCGATCATCGCCGACGCCT
>JBARWR010000460.1:0-3751 GCA_049646915.1 Microbacterium sp. | reverse complement strand
CGACCAGGAGCAGCAGCACCGGCACGATCACCACCGAGGCCGCCGTGTCCGACAGGACGCGCACATCGACCAGCAGCACGACGGCGACGCCGACGACGATCACGCCCAGCAGCAGGGAACCGCGCAGCGTCTGCCGCCACACGCGCAGGAAAGTGCGCACCACCTGGGTCTCCCCCTCGCCGTGCGCGCGGAACGTGCCGAAGGCTGCTGTCAGAGCGGGAGCCGCGAGCGGCGCGGCCACGGCCAGCAGCGGCCAGGAGCGCATCGGATCGGTCGTGATCAGCAGGATCACCAGCGGGGATGCCGTGACCAGCACGAGCAGGTTCACCATCAGCCCGAGGTAGAGCACGCCCAGGATCGAGGCCCAGGTGTCGTGCGCGACGCGCTTCATGGCTCAGCCCTTCATCCCGCTGGTGGCGATTCCCTCGACGAAGTACTTCTGGCCGAGCATGAAGATGACCGCGATCGGCACGACCGAGATGCACAGTCCTGCGAACAGCAGGGCGTAGTTGGTGTCGAACAGGTTGGACACGAAGCTCTTCAGCCCGAGCTGGATCGTCCAGAGGTCGGGGTTGCGCAGATAGATCAGCGGGCCGAGGTAGTCGTTCCACGTGTTGACGAACGTCAGCAGGGTCAGGCTCGCGATCGCGGGAACAGACAGCGGCACCATGATCCGGCGCCAGATGCCGTACTCGCTGAGTCCGTCCAGGCGGGCGGCCTCGCTGAGCTCTTCGGGGATGGTCTCGTAGTACTGCTTCATCAGGAAGACGCCGAAGGCGCCGAAGGCCTGGATGAGGATGATCGCCCAGAGGGTGTTGGACACCTTGAGGTTGGACAGCAGGATGAACTGCGGGATCATGTACGACTGCCAGGGCACCGCGATGGTGCCGATGTAGGCGAGGAAGAGCACATCTCGACCGGGGAAGCGGATGCGGGAGAACCCATAGGCCGCGAAGGAACCGGTCAGCACCTGCAGGAAGGTGACCACAACGGCCAGCAGCAGGGTGTTGCGGATCCAGGTGAGCATGTCGGCCTTGGCCCAGATGTCGATGTAGTTCTGCCAGACGAACGTCTCGGGCCACCACACCACCGGCACCGAGAACACCTCGTTGGCGCTCTTCAGCGAGCTGAGCAGCATCCAGGCGAACGGTGCGAGCAGACCGATCGCGAAGACGCCCAGGGCGGCGTAGCCGACGATCCTGCCGAGTCGACGACCCGCGGACGACTCGCCCGCCCGTCGCTGGGGCGCGGGAGTCGAGAGCTGGCGCAGCTTCTGCTCGCCGGTGACCGAGAGCCGGGTCTGAGTCATCAGATGCTCCTCCTCTTGTTCCAGAGGAACTGGGCGATGGTGACGATGATGCACAGGAAGAACAGCGCCACTGCCGCCGCCGATGCATAGCCGAACTGGGACTCCTCGAAGCCCTTGCGGTAGATGAACTGCGAGAGCACCATGGTCGCCTGCCCCGGGCCACCGTCGGTCATCACCAGAATCAGGTCGAAGACCTTCAGCGAGTTGATGGTGAGCATCACGGTGACGAAGAACATGGTCGGCCGCAGGGACGGCAGTGTCACGTTGACGAAGCGCTGCCAGACGTTCGCGCCGTCCACGCGCGCCGCCTCGTGCAGCTCGGGGGGAATCGTCTGCAGCCCCGCGAGGAACAGGATCATGTAGTAGCCCATGTCGCGCCAGGTGCTGACGATCACCACCGCGGGCATCGCCCAGTCCTTCGAGGTCAGCCAGCCGGGCGGGTTCTCGATGCCGATGAAGCGCAGCATGGCGTTGATCGGACCGTAGTCGGGGCTGAAGAGCAGATTCCAGACCACCGCGATCGCCACGATCGAGGTGATGTACGGGAAGAACGCGGCGGTGCGGAAGAATGCCACCCCGCGCAGCTTGTTGTTCAGCAGCAGGGCGAGGCCGAGCGAGACGACGATGGTGAGCGGGATGTGCATCACCGAGTAGTAGAGCGTGTTCCAGAACGCGTTGCGGAAGCTGCCGTCGCCGAGCAGCCGCTGGAAGTTCGCCAGTCCGACCCAGTCGGCCTTGCCGAAGATGTTCCAGTTGGTGAACGCCATGTAGAACAGGATCACGACGGGCACGAGCGTGAACGCCGCGAACCCGGCGAAGTTCGGCAGGATGAACGACCAGCCGATCAGGGTGTTCCGGCGGCGGAGCGCCGATCGACGCCTGGGCAGGGTCGTGCTCCGATCATCCGGCGTGACTGTATCCGTTGTGACTGGGGCTGTCATGAGGATTCTCTCGGTGGTGCGGTGGGTGGGAAGGGGCCGGCCCTCGCGGACCGGCCCCGGAGATCGGGTCAGCCGACCTCGTTGGCGACGCGGTCCTGCGCCTCCTTGATGGCGTCGTCCACGCTCGTCGAGCCGGACATGATCGCGGTGTGCATGTCGCCCAGGATGCCCTGAACTGCGGCGGTCTTGGCCGAGGTCGGGTTCTCGGGCAGAACCTTGTGGGTCGACCAGGCGAAGGTGGACAGGTCGTCGGTCGGCGCGCCCTCGACCCCGAAGTACGTCTCGGCGACGGCATCGTTGGTCAGTGCCGGAGTGATGCCGATGGCGGCGAGCACCTGTGCAGCATCCTCGCTCGCGGCGAACTCGAGGAACTTCTTCGCTGCCGCGGCCTTGTCTCCGTCCAGAGCCGCGTTGGCGCCGAACCCGGTCGGGTCGCCGAACGTGACAGGAGTGTTGTCAGTGCCGGCGGTGGAGGAATCCAGCTGCGGCGCCGGAGCGATGCCCCAGTCGAAGGCATCCGCTTCACCCGAGGCCTGCTGGGCGATCAGCGTGGCGGTGTACCAGCTGCCCATGGGCAGCATCGCCGCCTTCTGCTTGCCGAACTCACCCTGGTAGGTGAGCTGGTTGGCGCTGGAGGTGTTGAAGTCCACCTGGGCGCCCTCGTCCTGCAGCGCGAGAACTCGCTCGTAGTACGGCTTCATGTAGTCGTACTCGCCCTTGAGGATGTCAGAGCCGGTCTGCGCGTTGGCGAAGCCCTGCACGACGGACTGCCAGCGGTGCATGTAGCTGCCCTTGGCTGCGTCGCCGCTCAACTTCTCCGACGCCGCGTCGTAGTCGTCCCACGTCCACGAGCCGTCCGGGTAGTCGACGCCGGCGGCGTCGAAGAGAGCCTTGTTGTAGTAGAGCACCCAGGCGTCCTGGCGGTACGGCACCGCGTAGGCCTTGCCGTCGACCTTGTACGAGTCGGCGCCGCCGATGCCGTCGGGCAGCTTCACGTCGGAGACGTCGAGGAGCTGGCCGCCCTCCTGGAAGGTGGTCAGGTACTTGACCTCCTTCTGGGTGATGATGTCGGGGCCGGAGCCGGCCGCGAGGTCTGCGGTGACGAGTGTGTTGTACTCGGTCGGGTCGTACTCCTTGAGCGTGATCGTGATGTCGGGGTTCTTCTCGTGGAATGCGTCGGCGAGGGCCTGGAACTCGGGCGTCGTGTCGAGGCTCCAGCCCGACAGCGACAGCGACACGGGTCCGGACGGGTCCGCCGGGGTGTCGTCGCCGCCACTGCAGCCGGTCAGGACGAGTGCGGCGACAGCGGCGATGCTGCCTGCGGCAAGGATCTTTCTGTTCATGCTGTTCGTGCTCCTTCGTGATCGCGGTGGGTCCGCTGGTGAGGTTTCGGTCGGGGTGGTGGATCAGGCGCCCGCGGACGGTGCGAGCCTGCTGGTGGTGCGCACGCCGTCGGGCCAGACGACGCTCGCCCGGTCGGCGTCGACGTCGAGTACGGGGG
>JBARWR010000459.1:0-2951 GCA_049646915.1 Microbacterium sp. | reverse complement strand
CTGCAGCGCCGCACGCAGTGCGTCGTCGAGTCCGGTGACCGCGGGCACGTCATCGAACATGCTCACGCGCACGCCGTCTGCGACCTTCCCGTCGGCGACCGTGGCGGTGCCCGCGACGGGAGCGGAGTGCGGTGCGGTCGCGGCGGCGGATGCTGTCGAAAGCGACTGCTGCACGGTCAGGATGACAACGACAAGTGAGATGACCAGTGCCGTGACGACGGCGGCCACCACGCGTCGGCGGCGAGAGCGAGCAAGAGCGGTGTTCATGCTCTCCATCCCAGTCAGGAGCGTGTTGCAGGCGCGTATGCGCTTTCCGATATGTTTCCGATATGCGCCGGTGCGTAGGATCCATGACATGCGCGTGCTGATCGTCGAGGACGAGCCCTATCTCTCAGACGCCATCCGCGACGGGCTGCGGCTCGAGGCGATCGCCGCCGACATCGCTGGGGACGGCGACACTGCGCTGGAGCTGCTGACCGTCAACTCCTACGACCTCGCCGTGATCGACCGCGACATCCCCGGCCCGTCCGGCGACGAGGTCGCCGCATGGATCGTGGCGTCGGGCAGCGGCATCCCGATCATGATGCTCACCGCAGCCGACCGACTGGACGACAAGGTCTCGGGTTTCGAGCTCGGCGCCGACGACTACCTGACCAAGCCGTTCGAGCTGCGCGAGCTGGTCATGCGTCTGCGTGCGCTCGACCGGCGGCGCGCGCACTCGCGTCCACCGGTGCTGGAGATCGCCGGGCTGCGGCTGGATCCCTTCCGGCGCGAGGTGTTCCGTGACGGGAGGTACGTGGCTCTGACCCGTAAGCAGTTCGCCGTGCTGGAGGTGCTCGTCGGAGCGGCAGGCGGCGTGGTGAGCGCGGAAGAGCTGCTCGAGCGGGCGTGGGACGAGAACGCCGATCCGTTCACGAACGCCGTGCGCATCACGGTCTCGGCGCTGCGCAAGCGGCTCGGCGAGCCGCGGCTGATCACGACAGTCCCCGGAGTCGGCTACCGGATCGAGGCGGACGGATGACGCAGCCACCCGTGCGCAGACGACGCGGCGTCAGCGCACGGATGAAGCTCACGCTCAGCTACGCCGGTGCGTTCGGCATGGCCGGGGCGCTGCTGGTGGCGGCCGGGTGGGCTGTCGTGCTGCTGCGCAAGTTCTTCGGGCCGCTCGACCAGCTCCTGCACGCAGCCCTCCCGTGGCAGGTGCGAACGTTCCTGATGGAGTTCATCGTTCCGGGATCCGTCATCGTGATCGTCGTGCTGACTGGCTTCGGGTTCGTGGTCGGCTGGTTCGTCGCCGGACGGATGCTGGCGCCGCTGACCCGCATCGGAGAGGCCGCCCGCCTGGCATCCCAGGGATCGCTGTCCCACCGCGTCGCGCTGGAGGGCAAGGGCGATGAGTTTCGCGACCTGGCGGATGTGTTCGACACGATGCTGGAGCGGCTCGAGGGGCACATGGCCGAGCAGCAGCGCTTCGCGGCGAATGCCTCGCACGAGCTGCGCACGCCGCTGGCGATCATGCGGACGCAGATCGAGGTCGCGCAGGCCGATCCCGACCGCGATGTCGACGCGTTGCTGGCGCGCCTGCACCAGGTGAACGGGCAGGCGATCGAGCTGACCGAGGCTCTGCTGCTGATGGCCAGGGCCGACGGCCAGGCGTTCGAGCGGGCGCGGGTCGATCTGTCGCTGCTCGCCGAGGAGGCGGCCGAAACCCTGCTCCCCCTGGCCGAGCGACGCGGAATCACGATCGAATCGAAGGGCGATCCCGCGCACATCATCGGTTCACCCCCGCTGCTGCAGCAGCTGATCACCAACCTGCTGCACAACGCTATCGTGCACAACCTGCCCGCCGGCGGGACCATCGACCTGCGAGTGTTCACGACCCCCACAACGGTGGTGCTGGGAATCGCCAACACCGGGCCGCCGGTGGCGCCGGAGCTGCTCGCGACGCTGACCGAGCCGTTCCAGCGCGGCGCAGGCCGCACCCGGCGCGCCGACACACGGCCGGTGGACATCACCGGGCCCGTCGAGCATCGCGGGCTCGGCCTGGGCCTGGCGATCGTGCAGAGCATCGTGCGCGCTCACGGTGCGACGCTGCGCCTGAACGCCCGTTCCGAGGGCGGGCTGCTCGTGGAGGTGTGGTTCCCCCGGGTCGGGTGAGCATCAGCATCCGTTCCCGTCATCCGCTGCCCGGTGACCCACCTTTCCTGCGACACCCGATCCGGGACGTCCCAGAAGCTGCGGGTCTGAACCCCGGTTACCGACCTTTCCTGCGACACCCGATCCGGGACGTTCCAGAAGCTGCGGGTCCGAACCCCCCGGTAGCCACCACTACTGGGACACGATCAGGAAGGGCCCCGCTCACCAGGGGTTCGGCTTGTAGTCCTTCAGGAACACGCCGAACAGATCGACCCCGGCCTCGCCCTGCACGATCGGGTCGTAGACACGAGCCGCACCGTCGACCAGGTCGAGCGGGGCGTGAAAGCCTTCCTCGGCCAGGCGTACCTTCGTGTAGTGCGGGCGCTCGTCGGTGATCCAGCCGGTATCGACGGCGGTCATGAGGATGCCGTCGGTCTCGAACATCTCGCCGGCGCTCGTGCGGGTCAGCATGTTCAGCGCAGCCTTCGCCATGTTGGTGTGCGGGTGCCCCGGCCCCTTGTACCGGCGCGAGAACTGACCCTCCATCGCCGAGACGTTGACGATGTACTTGCGGCGGGCGGTCGAAGCCGCCATCGCGGGCCGGAGACGACTGATCAGCAGGAACGGAGCTGTGGTGTTGCACAGCTGCACCTCGAGCATCTCGAGCGGGTCGACCTGGTCGACCGACTGCACCCAGCTGTTCACGCGATTCACGTCCGGCACGAGCCCGCCGGCGTCGATGGCCGTGCCGTCGGCGTGCTTCTCCAGCGACGACGAACCCGGGGCCATCGCGAGCCGCGACAGGTCTTCGGCGG
>JBARWR010000458.1:0-50756 GCA_049646915.1 Microbacterium sp. | reverse complement strand
GCGAGATGCCTCTCTTTTCAGGTTCAATTGTCTCTGTGGTAAGAACAATTATC
Source organism: Microbacterium sp. (assembly GCA_049646915.1). GTDB lineage: Bacteria > Actinomycetota > Actinomycetes > Actinomycetales > Microbacteriaceae > Microbacterium. Next base: position 50,703 of record JBARWR010000458.1, on the reverse strand, counting down.
CCTGATCAGACAGGCATTCTCCGTTTAACGCGCCGACCTCAACTCACCATCCATCGGTGGATCGAGGCTAAGCTCACGGGCACGGCGACACGGCTCGGCGTCGTCGGCGGCGCTGGCGGGAGCCTGGTGTCGCCGGGCGGCCCTCGCCTGTTCGATCAGGACTTCCCCGAGGAGTACAAGCACGAGGCGCAGGTCGGCATCGACTCGCTCGAACTGCTGCAGAAGTCGGATGCCGATCTCGACTGGTTCTTCATCCACCCCGCCGAGGTGTTCGGCCCGTGGGCCGAGGGCGAGCGCACCGGCAGCTACCGCGACGGCGGCGATGTGCTGGTGCGGGCGGCCGATGGCAGCTCCACCATCTCCGGCGCGGACTTCGCGATCGCCGTCGTCGATGAGATCGAGGCTCCGAAGCACCGTCGCGACCGGTTCACCGTCGGGTATTAGCAAGCTTCTCCAGCGCGGCAGAAGCGCCGTACGCCTCGAACGCGCGTCTTACCGCCGCGACCGATTCGCGCAACCGCTCATCGGCGGCGAACGGCGCGAGCCAGTCCGCTGCAGAGAGGAATGCACACGGGTCATCGTTGGAGCGAACGGCAGCGTGCACCGCATCGGAGACACCTGCGGATATCGCGGGCGACTTGCTGGCCGCGACAGCCGTCGCCCAGCTTCCCAACACGACCGCAGCGGTCTGGTGGAATTCTGGCCGATCACGCGCATCGATGAGGACAGGAAGGATGAACTTGGCCATCCGGGCGCTGGAATCCGCTGCGAGGCGCTCTAGAGTGTCGGCGATCGCAGGATTGCCGAATCTCTCGATGAGACTGCCGATGTACTCGTCGCCGTCGACGCCGACCGGAAGGCCGAGAGTCGGCAGTGCCAACTCCCGCCAATAGCTATCCAGCCAGTTCCGGACGACCGCGTCTCGCATTGCCTCATGTGCGAAGTCATGACCCCGTAGCGCGCCGACGTACGCGAGCACTTGGTGAGCTCCATTGAGAAGCCGGAGCTTCATCGACTCGTATGCGCCGATGTTGTCCGTGAAGATGGCTCCGACTTTCTCCCAAGCCGGCCGCCCTGCACGGAAGTCGTCCTCCAGGATCCATTGCGTGAACGGCTCGGCGACCACGATCGCGTTGTCATCCACGCCGAGTCTACGTTCGATGAATTCGACCTGATCCGGAGTCGGTCGAGGGGTGATGCGATCGACCATCGTGCTCGGGAATCCCACGTTCTCGCCGATCCAGTCCGCTAGGTCGTCATCGACAAGCCGCGCTGTCGCGACGACGCTGGCACGAGCGACGGCACCGTTCCCCTGAATGTTGTCGCATGACATGACGGTGAAAGGGATGATGCCAGCGGCTCGTCTTGCGCGCAGCGCGGCGACGATCAGGCCGAATGCCGTCTGCGGACGGCTGAAGTCGGCCGCGGCATCGGTGCGAACATCGTCATCGTCGACAGCCCGCCGTCCGTTGGCGGCATCCTCGACATAACCGCTCTCCGTGATCGTCAAACTCACTACGTGCACCGCTGGATCGCTCAGGCGCTTGAGCGCGATCTGAGGCTCATCGGCGGACAGGATGAGTTCGCGCACGGAGCCGATGACACGGGTCTTGACGGAACCGTCGCGGTCGAACAGGGACAGACTGTACAGCCCGTCCTGATTCTTCAGCGCGGTAATCAGGGGACGATCCTCAGGCCGCGTGCCGATTCCACTGATCGCCCACGGAGAGTCTGGCTCTTCCGTCAGTAGACGGTCGGCGTACATGGCCTGATGTGACCGGTGAAAATTGCCGACGCCGATATGGGCGATTCCGATCTTCGTGGAATCGCGGAGGTACGTGGGCACCGGCACTGCAGACGAAACGAGGTTGACAGTCGCTGCTGTTAGGAGTGGGACAGTCGCGTTCATCGGGTCCGCCCTGCCAACAGCTGCGGCGAAGCAGACTGCCCTGGCTCGCAGTTGTCGAGATCGATGATGGCGCCCTGCGCCAGCAAGCACTCGCGGAGCATGGCGAAGTCCATGTCCGACATGCTGTAGCCGAACTTGGCGTGCAATGCCGCGGCCACACCAGCGCCCTGGCCCATGGCCATGCACGTCGCCATCGTGCGGACCGAGCCGAAACCGGGACCATCGGCGCTGAGGCAACGACCAGCAGTGACGAGATTGACGCTGCCCTCGGGCACGAGAGAACGGAATGGAACGTTGTACTCCTGTTTGGGCACAGTGAAGTCGCTTTGGTCGTTGGTGTCCGAGTCGTGGATGTCGATGACATGGGCGCCCTTGGCGATCGTGTCGGGGAATGCCTTCGGCGTTATCACGTCGTCTTTCGTGAGCTTGTAGAGACCCACGATGTGGTACGTCTCTCGCACACCTGTCTGTACACCGGACTTCATCAGCCAGCAGTCCTTGAACTCCGGAAACTCCCTCCGCAGGACGTCGATCATCAGATGCATGTTCTCGCGCAGGCTGCACTCGGTGCGAGTGAATGCTTCCGGGTCACTTGCGTCAGTCGGTTCGCGCAGGACGTTGATGCTCACGATTCCGTCATGGAAGAACCTGCTTATCCAGGGGCCTCCGAAGATGGGGATCTCGCCCGCAGCGTTCAACTCGCTGAGTCGATCTCGGATCGGCTGCGATACCGGCAGGATGCCGCCGACAGCATCGCCGAACACATACTCAAGAGCGTCGGTGTCTACTCCCGCGAGCTGGAACCACAGCGTCGCGGGCTGGAGCACCTCGCTCTTGACAGTCGGCAACCCGACGGCACGGACCACATCGGCGTCTCCCGTGCAGTCGACGAATGCCGCCGCGGAGTACGCAACACGCCCAGCCTTGTTCTGGACGATGACGTGGCTGACGCGGCCGTCTTCGGTAATGCAGTCGGAGAACCAGGAGTGATAGAGCAGGGTTACCCCGCTGTCGATCAGCAATCTCTGCGCCGCGAGCTTGAGGACCTCGTCGTTGACTGGGTAGTTGCCACTGGCCAGATCGATATCGGCCCCGCCGAGGGCAGCAGCGTTGCGGAGGAGCTCGAATGGGATGCCGCCGATATGCTGCTTGCCGTTGATCCGGAACTCGCTGATCGGCGTGACGAGCGCGCTGGTGGACATACCGCCAATGAAGCCATAGCGCTCGATCAAAAGAGTGCGTGCTCCGCTCCGCGCAGCAGCGACTGCCGCGACCAGGCCCGACGGACCGCCCCCGCAGATGATCACATCGTAGTGTCCTGCCACTGGGACGTCCCTGGGCAGCTCTGTCACGGACGTCGTCGTCCGGTTGCGCGAAGATGTCTCGTACATATGTTTTCCGTCCTGGATATATAGATATACCGCGACTGATGCCGGTCGGTCCTCGCGACCTAGCTTCACTGATAACCACAGCATCAAACCGCGAATCGCGGTAGTGCTATTGAAGTATAAGGTTATACCTGCCAGGATGTCACCACCGGCGGGGATCACTGAACCCGCGCATCCCGCGTTGCCTGAAATAGGAGGAGTACGCATGAGCACTATGAGCACCCGTACCGCGACGAGGAAGTCGCTGTTCGCCATCGTCCTCTCGGCGGCGATGGTGGCAACGATCGGTTCTGCCGCGCAGGCGGCGACCGATCCGCCCATCACCGTCACCAAGCGAACGCTGATCCAGCGTGTCCCCGATACATACATCACGCACGACGGCGTGACGCGGCGTGTCGGCAGCTTCACCGGTCTGGCCATCGTGGGTGTCGATGACGCCTACGCGGTGAAGGCAGACCACTCGGGAACCGACCAGCTCGGGTGGGCGACGTTCTTCCACATCAACGACTTCAATACGCCGACCGCGACGACCGGCACGCACACGGTCCGATTGAAGGGCAGCACGGAACCGTACCCCCTGGGCCACGCGAACGGTCTGGCCTACTATCGCACTCCTGGTACGGACTACCTCGACGTCGGGTCCTTCTACGTCCCTATGCTCAAGGCGCCAGGCGATCACCAGATCGCACAGATCAACAACCAGGGCGAGATCACGAAGCTATTCAAAGCGAGGAAGGGCAGCTCGAACAAGAAGATCGCATCGATCACCTACCGAGGTAATGGCACCTGGATTGTCGGAACGGCAGGTGAGAGCCATCCAGATCCCAACGACTCGACGCTGATCCGTCGCCCGTACTACTTGGCCACAATTGTCGGAGACTACTTCGAACTCGGCAACAAGTTCTTCGTTCCGATTACCACGACGTTCAATATCGGACAGGACATCGCTTACAACCCTGCCAAGGATCAGCTGCTGATCCCGGTTTGGGATGGGAAGAACACCGTCGGTACGGCGACCCGCCTCAAGAACAGGATCATCGTGGCGACCCTGGGCACGGTCACGAACAACAAGGTCTACACGCCCGTGCGATGGATCGATCACACGGTTCCGTCGTCGGCCGCCACTCTGTTCGAGTTCGAAGGGATCGATCTCGATAGCGATGGCAAGCTCTTCGTCGGCTCGAACATCGTCCATCCCGACGGTGTCACGTACATCGACGGCATCCACAAGATCACCAAACAATAGGAAGGCGGTGGGTCCGCTGGAGAACATCTGGCTCCTCCAGGTCTACATGCTCCCAGAGCTCGCAGTGGCGCTAGTGCTGTCGATGGCGGTGGGGCTGGAACGGCAGTTGCGATCGAAGAATGCGGGTGTCCGCACGCACTCTCTTGTCGGAATCGGCTCGTGTCTGTTCATGCTCGTGTCCAAGTACGGCTTCTTCGACATGCTGGGCATCGGATCGGTCACAGTCGACCCCACGCGCGTGGCGGCACAGATCGTCTCGGGTATCGGATTCTTGGGTGCGGGGCTGATCGTCTTTCGGTCGGATGCTGTGCGCGGGCTCACGACCGCTGCTTCGATTTGGCTCGTGGCAGCGGTCGGCATGGCCGCTGGCGGAAGGCTCTTCATCATCGCTGCGGCGGTTGTCTGCTGCCATTACCTGATCATCGCGATCGGACCACGCCTGAATCGGCTGCGTCGTCCGTCTGAGGCGGTCCTGTGTGTCGAGTACTTGGATGGACAGGGTTTGCTCCGAACCGTTATCGGTGTTGTCACAGACCATCGCTTCACCGTCTCTCGTTTGTCAGCAGACAGGGGATACGTCGGGTCGGGCTCCGCGCGTGTGATCCTCAGCACCCAGGGGCGGGGAAATACTGCCGCTCTGCTGGATGCCGTTGGCTCTATTGAGGGTGTGAGATCAGTGGGCTGGGCGGATGACGAGGAATTCGAATGAGCACCCGCCAGCGCGAATGTGTCTTCCTAGCGGCTCGCTGGCGGGGCGCTGGAGCCGCGCCAGATGAGTTGCGGCGCTGGCTCGCTGACCACGATTTCACCCTCCTGCGGAGAGCGGATCTGGTCAACCAGGACCTCGACAGCACGTCGGCCGAGATCGCCCAACGGGGTGGCAGCGACGGTCAACCCGGGACTGAGGTGCTCAGCGAACCATGTGTCGTGGATGCTGACGACAGACACGTCGCGGGGAATCGAGCGTCCGCTCGCGATCACTCCTGCGTGGACGCCGAGAGCGCTGGTGGTGGAGACGACGACAAGCGCAGTGGCGTTCCCGCCGCTGGCGAGATAACGTTCGGTGACCGCGCGCGCCGGCGAAGCATCCCATCCGCCGGCGATCAGCGGGTGAGGTGCGAGGCCCGCGTCCGTCATGGCCGCGACGTACCCTTGGTACCGGCGATCGGAAGAACTTCCCTCGGCGCCGACGAAGGCGATACTCGTGTGCCCCAGTTCGATCAGGTGCCCCGTGGCGAGGGCAGAAGCGGCAGTGTCGTCGAGACGCACCGTGCGGAATCCGGCCAGGGCGTCTGCGTTAAAAAGTACGGAGGGGACAGACCTCGCATCGTTCAGCGCCGCCACGTCCTCGGCATACCCGCCTTGGACCAGAAGGCCATCAACCCGGCGACCGTGTACGAGCCGGCGGAAGGTCGCGGGTTGGGCGACGAACTCGCCCGCATTGAGCAGCATCAAGGAGTAGCCCGCTGCGGACGCGGCAGCTTCTGCGCTGCCCACCATCTGTGCGTAGATCGGGTCCGTGACGTGGTAGAGCGCGAACCCGAGCAATCCGGTCTGGGAACTGCGAAGAGCCCGGGCGGCGGCGTCCGGTGTGTACTGCAGCATCTCGATCGCCGCCATCACGCGACTCTTCGTCTCGGGTCGAACCTTGAGTTTCGGATCCTCATTAAGCAGACGGGACACGAGGCCCGGAGATACGCCTGCCAGCTTTGCGACCTCGGCAAGCCGCGCGTTCTTGGCCATGTTCCGAACACCTTTCCCGCCGCGCAGCATGCCGTCCTCAGGGGGCGGCGTTCGTGTGGTGAAGTCAATCGTAACACCTGATTGTTCGGCAACGAGCGGCTGAGGCGTCCCTGCTCCGCTGGGGATGAGCGGCGAATGGTGGAATCAAATGAAAGGAATCGAGACAATGCGAGTTGAGCGACGTGATGCCAAGGCGACACTGACCGGGATTGAACTGGATGAGGGTGACGAGCTGCACTTTCGCCTTCGCGATGGACGGATGCGCCGGATCCGGGTGCTGAAGACGATGGCCTGGCCGATCGTCCGCGGGCGGCTGCCGTACTCGCAGGACGAAGGACTTGTCAGTTACGGGATCGCCTGCGTTCTCGAGATCGACGGACACCGCGTCGAGCTCGTTCGAAGGATCCCGACTCCGTCGAACTTCACTCCGCCGCCGGTGATCATGGGAATGCGGATATGGCTGGATGCCGTGACGGGCATCTCAGATCTACTCACAGAGAAGCACGGTGAGTGTTTTCCACGTCGCCACGTGCGCCTGGCTGTATGGGATGCCGGCGCAGGAATCTGCCCCTCACTTCTGCACCCCTGGTGCCCACTCCCGGAGGGGGGACTGCGCGTCGAGGAATGCTATCGCGGTGAGGATACGTGGCTTGGTCCCTACGATGGGGTCGACGCGCACGGCGGACTCGACATCAACCACCCTGCGGGGACACCGCTGTGGGCGCCATTCCGTATCGATGATCACGGATACTTTGAGTCGCTCACCGCCGGCGACAAGAACAATCGATGGCGCGGCGTACATCGCTGGGAGGACGGCACCAGCTGGATACTGCAGTCGCATCATGTGATCCGGCTGTTGGTTCCCGACGGCGAGCCGATCGCCGCCGGCGTTCAGTACGCGGAGTCGGGCGGCGTGTATGTCGCGGGCGGCTTCGCTGAGCACAGTCATTTCGTGTTCCGCGTCGAGGAGCAGGGGGAACAGGTCATGCTCGACCCGTGGCTGCTGTTCTCGCAGATGTATGAGGATCGCCGGCGGACGACCGCTGTTCGCTGAACCGGCGCACGGTTGTCGCAGGCGCGTCGTCCTGAATGCAATCGGTGGCGAGAGCTATGCAAGATCCTGAATCAAGTGTATCGTTATACCGAGTCCACGAGCGGAAGGAGGAATAGCTATGGAAGTACTATCGCGGCAGATTACGCGGCCGTACAACGTCGTCGACAGTGATCGCGGTCCGCGGAGCATGGAGAAGCTGTTCGACATCGTTCCGCCGCGGCATGGGGTGGACAACGTGCAGAGCGTATGTCGCTATGGGGCGTCCTGGCTCGTCTTTCATCATGGTTCGATCATGCAGGTCTATGGGAACGACGGAGAACTCGTCCGCGAGGTGCGGATCGAGGGCGGATTGATCCACCCGAACGACTGCACGGTCCTCGGTGAAGAGGTGATCGTCTGCGACGCGGGCGAGCCGACGCCCGTCCTCAAGCGAGTCGACCCCTTGCATGGTTCGGTGAAAGAGGTCTACCCGATAAATATCCCGGGCTGGCGTCTTGCGTCGGTCGCGAGCGACCGTGGCGGTGGCATCGTGACGGTGGCCGTTGAGGATATCTCCCTCGAAGAGCGCTCACGGGTGCTCGTCAGCCGCTATGAGCCAGCGGCACTCAAGACCACCCACAGCTTCACCCTCCCGAGTGGGCACACCTACTCGCAGGGCTGCACGATCATAGGCTCCTTCCTGTACTTGAACGCCAACGATGGGGTCACCGCCGACGAGGCACGGATCACCGTGATCGACCTACGTAGCGAAGAGCCTGTGGATTCGCTTCACATCGACCGCTTCGGCGAGACCGAGGGCCTCGACGGCGTCTGGATCGGGCGCGAGCCCGGCCTGGTCACTGCGTTGCGGCGCGCCGTGTACCTGGTCTCCGCACCCTGAGTGCGCCCACACACCCACATATCCCAGCACGACACCGAAGTCACCCGGCCTCGGAATGCACTACACAACGCTCGAACTCAATTCAAGGAGGAAACGTGAGACGACGGATCATCAGTGGGGTTGCCCTACTGGCCACGGCGGCGCTGGTGGCAGGATGCTCAGGATCGCCAGCGACACCTGAAGCCGGTCCGTCCGGCGATCCGGTAGAGCTGAGGTTCCTGTTGTGGGCATCGAACCCGGATCAGTTGGCCCTCTTCGAGAGCATGGGCGAGGAGTTCGTCGCGCAGAACGACGACGTCTCTGCGGTCCATTTCGAGAGCGTCACACTGAGCGACCTCAACACGCTGCTGCCGACGTGGCTCGCCTCGAACAGTCCGCCCGACGCGTCGTGGCTGCCGGTGGAGAGCAGCATCGAGTACATGAACGCGGGTGCGCTCGTCGATCTGACGCCGACCCTCAAGTCCTTCGAAGGCTATGAGTACGATGACCTCGCCGATCGGATGCAGAAGCCGTGGCGAGAGGGTGACGCACAATACGGCGTTCCGTTCTCGAACGGTCCGCTGATCATGTACTACAACAAGGATCTCTTCGCCCAAGCCGGGGTCGAGGACCCCTCCGCGGCGATGGCCGCCGACTCGTGGGATTGGGACACGCTGCGGGCAGGTCTGAAGAAGGTCGTGGCCGACACGGGGAAGTCCGGCGTGGTCTTCGACGCTTTCGAGTTCAAGAACTGGGTGCGGATGCTGCCGCTGATCCGCGCGTACGGGGGATCCCCCTGGGATGCGTCGGGTGAGAAGTGCACTATGGATTCACCTGAGACTGTGGCGGCGTACACCGCGCTGCATGAGATGGTCTATGACGAGAAGATCACGCCTCGTCCTGGCCAGCAGGCAGACTTCTGGGGTGGTGGAGCGGCCACCCTGATCGCCTACCTGGGCAGCAACGCCAAACTGGCAGATGTGGACTTCGACTACGGTGTCGCGCCCACCCCTGCAGGTCCGGGCGGTGCAGGTCAGCACGTCGGGCAGTCGGCGATGGTCGCCTACTCTGCGGGCAAGAACACAGATGCGGCTTCTCGCCTGGTCGCCTTCCTGACCAACCCGGAGAACATGAAGGAGCTCTCGGCGTACTACCCGCCGAGCCGCACGTCATTGCTCAGCACAGAGGTAATGGCGGAGTCCGCGCCGGTGCTGGAAGCCGCGCAGCTCGAGCCCATCCTGGATGCCGTGCTGAACAGCGGCACATTCACACCGGTCACCGAGCGCTCGGCTGAGACCACCGCCGCGCTGAACGCCGCGCTCGACCAGTACGTGTACGGGGCCGACGCCGACATCCCCTCGGCCATGAAGCAGGTCTGTGCCGCAATCCAGCCGAGCCTGGGAGACTGATCCGCAGTGTCCACGCTTACGCATGAGCCAGCAGTGGGCACCGATGCCGGCGGAGTGAAGACTCCGCCGGCATCGGCCGCGCGCAGGTTCTACCGAGCCAATGCCTTCGGTTACGCGCTGATCACACCGCAGCTGCTGGGCTTCGCGATCTTCGGGCTCGTGACGACGGGGCAATCGATCTGGCTCAGCCTGAACTCGATCAACGCTCTGTCCGGAGCCACTGAGTTCGTCGGGCTGGAGAACTACGTCAATCTGCTCACCGGTGAGCGGTTCGCGATGGTGTTCGCCAACACGATCTACTTCGTCGTCGGGTACAGCCTCTTGAACATCGTTGTCGCGATGGGAATCGCACTGCTGCTGAACAATCGGCTGCGAGGCGTGAACATCTTCCGCGCCGCCGTGTTCATACCCGCGCTGGTCACGATGGTGGCCTGGGCCCTCGTCAGCCGCTTCATCCTCCAGCCAGAGGGCCTGCTGGACTTCCTGGTGAGCTTCGCCGGGGTGGACGAGACTCCCTGGCTTCGATCTCGTTGGCTCACTCTGACGGTGATCATCGTCGTGCAGCTCACGAAGAACGTGGGTATCAACGTGCTGCTCTGCCTTGCAGGCCTGCAGTCCGTCGATCGGGAGCTGTTGGAGGCTGCCGAGACGGACGGCGCAGGCTGGTGGGCTCGGTTCCGACACGTTGTGATTCCGCAGATCTCCCCGACCCTGTTCATGGTCTTCCTGCTCACGGTCGTCGGCTCGTTCAAGGTGTTCGAAGTGATCCTCATCCTCACCGACGGCGGTCCCGGATACGAGACCAACGTGCTCTCGTTCATGATCTATGACGAAGCATTCCGCCGTCACGACTTCGGGGAGGCCAGCGCTCTGGCCGTCATCCTCCTCCTCATGATCATCGTCGTCAGCAGCCTGCTGTGGTCGCTCCGAAAGAAGCTGGTGTACGCCGAAAATGACTAAACGACGTCTGATGCCCCGTGCCCGAATCCACAAGGCCGTTCTCTACGTGGCACTGGTCCTGATCTCCCTGGTATTCCTCGGACCGATCTGGTGGATGCTCACCGGCTCCGTGAAGACCGACTCGGAGATACTCAGCTACCCGCCGACTCTCTTCCCGACCGAGTTCCGCTGGTCGAACTACGCCGCAGTCTTCGAGCTCCAGCCGTTCGCGCGGCAGTTCTTCAACAGCGTGTTCGTCATGGCGCTGGTCTGCCTGCTCACAGTTGTTGTCTCGACGTGCGCAGGGTATGCCTTCGCGCGGATCAAGCCGGTAGGGAGTTCGATACTGTTCCTCGTGCTGTTGAGCGCGAACTTCATCCCGCCGGAAGCCACGATCGTCCCGTTGTTCCGCCTCGTCGGGTGGCTCAACTGGATCGACACGTATTATCCGCTGGTCATCATCACGGTGTTCCTCCACTCCGCACCCATCGCCACTTTCATCCTGCGGCAGGCGTATCTCGGGCTCCCCAAGGAACTCGGTGAGTCGGCGCGACTCGATGGCGCCAGTGACCTGCGGATCTTTCTCACCATCTACACGCCGCTGGTGCGACCGTCGCTTGCTGCAGTCGTCGTTCTCGCGGGGTGGCACAGCTGGAGCCAATACCTTGAGCCGCTGATCTATCTGCGCAGCACGGAGATGTTCACCGTTCCGCTTGCTCTGACGCAGTTCTACGACCCCTTTGCCGGACCGCTGTGGTCCGTGCAGATGGCTGCGACGACTCTGTCAGTGCTGCCCGTGCTCGCACTGTTCCTCCTTGCGCAACGACACGTGATCTCGGGTCTGACGGCCGGGGCGGTCAAATCATGATCGACGAGGAGCAGCGCGGTCGGCTGCGGGGCGTTCTCTGGGACATGGACGGCACCTCCATAAATAGCGCATCGGTCTGGAACGCGGCGATTCGCACCGCAGCGACCGAGGTCGGTATCGCCTGGAACGACTCCGATGACGCTGCAGTGCGTGGTCACGGCATGTGGTCCGTAGCGGCACGTTTCCAGATGAAGAACGCTGATCTGAGCGATGCGGAGAGGACGGTTGCACAGATCGAGCGGTTCACGGTCGATCTGGCAGCCACCGCCAGACCCGTCTGGTTACCGGGAGTACAAGAGATGCTGACCGCATGTGCTGACGAGGGAGTGCGTTGCGCACTTGTCACCATGTCGGGAAGGGAGTCGGTCGAAGCCATCCTCGGGGCATTGGACCTGGACCTCTTCGAGGTCATCATTTCCGGCAGCGACGTTGTCAAGCCCAAGCCCGCACCAGAGCCCTACCTCAGGGGCCTCGACGCCCTGGGGCTGACCGCGGACTCCTGCGTGGCGCTCGAAGATTCCTTCGTGGGGATCACCTCTGCGGTGTCGGCGGGTCTCACCACCATCGCCGTGAATGCGCCTTCTTCGGTGCATATATCAGGCCCCGTCACCAGATGGGACACCCTCGCTGGGAGAACCTTGGGTGATCTCCGCGAGGTCCATGCCGCTGTCGGGGCGCGATTGTGAGATGCCGGAGAGGCTGCGCGGCGCTACGGTAGCCAGTTTGTCGCAGGCCGTCACGGGTCAGGTATTGACGCTTCGACAGACTCAGCGGCATAGAGCGACGAGTCAGGACATGCCGAGGAAGCGCAGAGCGTTCCCGCCACGCAGTGCCGTGCGCTCGACCTTCGTGAGGAACGACGCCTCGTCCACGACGCGACCGACGGGGCGCTCGCCGAGTGGGTAGGGATAGTCGCTGCCGACCATGACGCGATCGGTGCCGTGCGCATCCAGGAGCAGCCGCAGTGCGCGCTCTTCGAATACGACGGTGTCGACGCTGAAGCGCGTCAGGTAGCTCGAGGGTGGCAGCTCGCAGCCGTTGATGATGTCGTTGCGACCCCGCCAGGCGTTGTCGAGACGCCCCGACCAGAACGCGAAGGATCCTCCGCCGTGGGCGAAGGCGATGCGCAGCGATACCGGCAGACGGTCGAATGCGCCGCCGAGGATGAGGGCGATGATCGACAGGTGCGTCTCGGCCGGCATACCGGTGAGCCACTGCGCCATCCAGCGGTTAAGCCGAGGGGATCCTGTCATATCCCAGGGGTGCACGAAAACGGGCATCTCCAGGGACGCCGCGTGCTGCAGGAAGGTGACGATGCCCTCGTCGTCGAGATCACGATCGCCGACATGGTTGCCGATCTCCACGCCGCGATGGCCCATCGCCTTGCTGCGTTCGAGCTCGCGGCACGCCGCATCGGTGTCCTGCAGCGGCACCTGGCAAAAGGGGATCAGCCGATCCTCGCCGGACGCGCTGATCTCGAGAGCCAGATCGTTGAAGATCGCGGAGATCCGCGCCGCCTCGTCGGGGCGCCTGCCGTAGGAGAAGAACACCGGGGTGGGCGAGAGTACCTGCATGTCGATGCCGTCGGCATCCATGTCCTCCAGACGTCTCGTCGCGTCCCAGCAGCTGCTGTCGACCGCGCGAAACTCCGCGTCGCCGAGCAGAATCATGGCCTCTCGCTCCGAATCGATGCGCAAGCGCGGCCAGGCGTCTTCGCGACCGAACTCCTGCTGGAGGTCGGGCCAGCCGTACGGCACGTAGTGGGTGTGGATGTCGATGCGGGGGGCGAAGGTGTTCATGGTCGGCTCCGAAGTGGCAGTGGGTGGCAATCGGCAGGGGTCGGGGAGCGCAGAGGCTCCCCGACCTGACCGGTCAGCCCTTGCCGGGATGCACAGTACCGCAGTTCGGGCAGGTGCGGCCCTCTTCGCTGTCGTAGAAGTCCTTGAAAACCGGCGGCAGATCCTCAACGATGTCGCGGACTTGTAGCTCGACCTCGTGCACCTTGGTGTCGCAGTTCGGGCAGAACCAGGCGAACTTCTCCAGCGTGCCCTCGTCGCGGATGCGCTCGATCACGATGCCGATGGAACCGGCTTCAGGACGCTGCGGCGAGTGGTAGACGTTTCCAGGCAGCAGCCACATTTCACCCTCGCGGATATCGATGCGCTTCGGGCCGTCCGGAGTCTGCAGGTTGACATGCATGCTCCCCTTGACCTGGTAGAACCACTCCTCGTACGGGTCGAAGTGGAAGTCGGTGCGCTGGTTAGGGCCGCCCACCACCTGCACGATGAAGTCGTCTCCGACTGCCATCGTCTTGTTGTTCACCGGCGGCTGGAGCAGGTGCTCGTTCTCCTTGATCCATCCCTCGAAGTTGACAGGCGTCGTCAGCTTGGTCATGTTATCGGTCCCTTTCTCCTTATTTCACTGGTGACGCGCACTCGGAATGTATGCGACGCCCTGGATCTCGATCAGCAGGTGCGGATGCGGAAGCTGGTGCACCGCGACGGTGGTGCGCGTGGGGCCTTCTGCATCGAAATGCCGTGCGTAGACCTCGTTGTATCCGGCGAAGTCATTCATCGACACCAGGTAGCTGGTCAGCTGCACGAGGTCCGACAGCTCGCCGCCGACAGCAGCGAGGATGTCGGCGATGTTGCGGATGACCGCCTCGGTCTGCGCACGGACGTCGAGCGTGGTCGCGCCGAGTTCATCGGCGACCGCGCCTTCGATCGTGTTGTCGGGGCGACGGCTGCTCGTGCCCGAGATGTAGACATAGTCGCCGGCGACGCGCACGTGCGGGAAGGCGCCGCGCGGGGTGGCCTTGCCCGCCACCAGCAGACCCTTCGCGAGCGGAGCAACGCGCGCCGTGGGCTTCCCGATCATGACTCCTCCCGTGCACTGAACGCAACGCGGCCAAGCCCGGCGATGCTCGCCTCCGCGAGTCCCACAGTCAGGGGAACGGCGGCCGTCGCAGCCCCGGCCAGCACCACCGACCCGGCGGTGAGTGCATGTCCGTGCTCGCGAGCAACGGTCAGCAGCAGCGGCAGCACGCGAAGGGGATCGCCCAGGATGGCCGCGGTGGATCCGATGGCGGCGATCCGGTCGCCGACTGTCAGTTCGACGGCGAGGTTGTCGATCTCCATGCCGGGTGTGAATCTGGTCCACGAGCCGACCGCGAAGCCTGCGGCGGAGGTATTGTCGGCCACCACTGAGCTCAGCGTGAAGGAGAATCCGGCGAAGCGCGAATCGATGATCTCCAGCGCCGGAGCGATGGCGCCGATGCGGTGCAGCTGTCCATCGATGGGGGATTCGGGGTCCAGGTCGTCGTCGAGCAGCAACGCGATTTCTGGCTCGACCTTCGGGTGAATGAACCGATCCAGCCCCACAGCGCCGCCATTCGCGATGCGCCCGGTCTCCAAGATCACCCCCACGATCGGGGAGTGCACACCCATCTGCTGCATCTTGGCGCGACTGGTGAAGCCGAGCTTCGCGCCGGCGACCCGGTCGCCGTCCGCGAGGTGCCGGGAGATTAGCGCGTGCTGCGTGCGGTAGGCGTCACGGAGAGTCAGCATCGAGATCCCACAGGGATCGAGGGGTGAGCGGTCAGCGGCCGCGGCATGCAGAGCATCTGCTGCGGCGTCCACGGTGATCATCTCAGGCATGTGCTGCCCCTCGTGCCTCGGCGAGATCGAGCGCGACATCGACGATCATGTCCTCCTGGCCGCCCACCATGCGACGGCGGCCGAGCTCAACCAGGATGTCCCGGGTGTCCAGCCCGTAGTGCTCGGCGGCGCGTTCGGCGTGCAGCAGGAAGCTCGAGTACACCCCCGCGTAGCCGAGTGTGAGCGTCTCACGGTCCACGCGCACCGGACGCTTCTGCAGCGGGCGGATGAGGTTCTCCGCAGCGTCCTGCAGAGCGAAGAGGTCTGCGCCGTGCTCCCAGCCCAGCAGATCGGCAACCGCGACGAACGGCTCGGCCGGGCAGTTCCCAGCGCCCGCTCCCTGACCGGCGAGCGCGACGTCCACGCGATACGCGCCGTGCTCCACAGCGGTGACCGAGTTCGCGACGCTCAGCGACAGGTTCTCGTGGGCGTGGATGCCGATCTGAGTGTCTTGGTGCAGCACCTGCCGGTACGCGTCCATCCGCTCGGCGACATCGTGCATGGTGAGCCGGCCACCGGAGTCCGTGACATACACGCAGTGCGCGCCGTACGACTCCATCAGCCTGGCCTGCTCCGCGAGATCTGCGGGAGTGCTCATGTGGCTCATCATCAGGAATCCCGACACATCCATGTCGTGCTCCCGTGCCCAGTCGATGTGCTGCGCGGCGACATCGGCCTCGGTGCAGTGCGTGGCGACGCGAACACTGCGCACGCCGAGGTCGCGTGCCCGCTCGAGATCTTCGATGGTCCCGATTCCGGGCAGCAGCAGAGTGGTCAGCACGGCATTGCGCGCCACGTCGGCGGCCGCTGCGATCCAGGCGTGGTCGGAGTGCCGGCCGAAGCCGTAGGTGGCGCTGGAGCCGGAGAGTCCGTCTCCGTGCGCGACCTCGATCGCCGCGACGCCGGCGGCATCCAGCGCGGCCACGACGGAGCGCACCTGATCGAGCGTGTACTGGTGGCGCATGGCATGCATGCCGTCTCGCAGGGTGACGTCCTGCAGGTATACCCGGTGCGACATCGTGTCTCCCTCCTCGGGGCTCCCCGCGGGAGCGGTGGTATCGGTCATGACGCAGCCTGGATGAGCCGCTCGGCGGTGCGCATCGCGGCGGAGGTCATGATGTCGAGATTGCCGGCGTACTCCGGCAGATAGTGACCGGCACCGGAGATCTCGAGGAACACCGAGACACGGGTGCCGGTGAAGGCGCGGTCCAGCGCAGGCAGATGGTCGACCTTCACGGCGTCGAACTGCACCTGCTGCTTGAGGCGGTAGCCGGGGACGTAGTGTGCGACGTCGTCGACCATCCGGGCGATGGCGGCGCTGACGTCCTGCTCTGAGAACGCCGTGTCGGCGTCGATCAGACAGATGACCGTGTCGCGCATGGTGATGGCGGGCTCGGCGGGATTGAGGACGATGATCGCCTTCGCGCGCTCTGCGCCCCCGACGGTCTCCAGGGCTCGGGCAGTGGTCACGGTGAACTCGTCGATGTTCGCCCGGGTGCCGGGGCCGGCGGAGCGCGACGCGATGGAGGCGACGATCTCGGCGTAGGCGACCGGCGCGATACTCGAGACGGCGGCGACGATGGGAACGGTGGCCTGCCCGCCGCAGGTGACCATGTTGACATCCACCGCGTCGAGGTGGTCTCCCAGGTTGACGGCGGGGACCACGAACGGTCCGATCGCCGCCGGCGTCAGATCGACGATCAGCTTGCCATGCGCGGCGGCGATCGCCGCGTTGTGCACGTGCGCGCCGGCCGAGGTGGCGTCGAAGATGACCGCGATGTCATCGAAACCGTCCATCTGCACGAGACCGTCCATGCCCTCGGACGTGGTGGGCACGCCCATGCGCGCGGCTCGGGCGAGTCCGTCGGATTCGGAGTCGATGCCGACCATGGCCCCGACATGCAGGACCTTCGATAGCCTCTTGATCTTGAACATCAGATCGGTGCCGATGTTCCCGGAGCCGATGATCGCCGCTGCTGCGGTCATGAGTGCGTGTCCTCTCTGGTGAAGGTGACATCGACGTCACCGAGTCCGGTCAAACGAAGCCGGTATCGACCGGGGGAGTGCGCGGGGACCATCGACCCCAGTGCGCCGGACATGACGACCTCGCCCGCCCGCAGGGGGTTGCCGCGTCGGGCGACCTCCCTGGCGAGCCAGGCGACGGCGGTCACCGGTGAGCCCAGGCAAGCCGACCCGGCACCCATCGATACCGGCTCGCCGCCGTGCTCGATGACCATGCCGACTCGGGTGAGGTCTCGGCCGCGCAGGTCGAAGGGGGTGGTGCCCAGCACGACGGCACCGCTGGACGCATTGTCGGCGATGGTGTCGGTGATGCGGATGTCCCAGTCCCGAATGCGGGAGTCCACGATCTCGAACGCGGGAAGGATAAAGTCCGTCGCGCGCAGCACGTCGATGATGGTGGTGCTGGGGGAGGGCAGCTCCTTGCGCAGCACGAACGCGATCTCGCCCTCCACGCGCGGCTGGAGGAAGCCGCCGAGGTCGAGCTCGACGCCGTCGGGGTGGATCATGTCGGAGAACAGCGCGCCGAAATCCGGCGTCTCCACGCCGAACTGATCCTGCACCACGCGAGAGGTCAGTCCGATCTTCCGTCCTGCGAGCACAGCGCCGGCGGTCAACCGCCGCCGGACGACCTCCTGCTGCACTGCATATGCGGAGTCTGTGTCGTGGACGAGGTCTCGCACAGGTGCGCAGGGCAAGCCCGACATCTGTGCGGAGATGAGGCGTTCAGCCGCGGAGATGATGTTCTCGGCACTCACAGCTGCACGCACACATTCGTCGATTCGGTGTAGAAGTCCAACGAGTGCCGGCCACCCTCGCGTCCGATGCCGGACAGTCCGACACCGCCGAACGGCGAACGCAGGTCGCGCAGGAACCAGGTATTCACCCAGCTGATGCCGACCTTCATCCGCTGTGCGACGCGGTGACCGCGGCTCAGATCGTCTGTCCAGACCGCAGCGGCCAGACCGTACTCGGTGTCGTTCGCGAGTGCGATGGCCTGCTCCTCGCTGTCGAAGGGAAGCAGGTTCGCCACCGGGCCGAAGATCTCCTCGCGCATCGGCCGCGACGCCTGAGGCAGCCCCTGCCAGATGGTCGGCTCCACCCAGAATCCGCCGTCCAGGGCGTTGCCGAACGAGGGACGTCCACCACCGGCGAGCAGCTCGCCGCCGGCATCCGCGGCCAGTGTGAAGTAGCTCTCGACCTTCCTGCGGTGCTCCGCAGAGATCAGCGGACTGATCGTGGTATCGGGGTCATCCGGGGTGCCGGGACGCAAGGCGCGGGCGCGCTCGGCCAGACCAGCAGCGAAGTCCGCCAGGATGTCGCGCTGCACGTAAACGCGCTCCGTGCACAGGCACACCTGCCCGCCGTTGGTGAATACCGATCGGGCGATGCCGTCGATGGCCTTCTCCAGATCGACGTCCGAGAACACCAGCGCGGCGTTCTTGCCACCCAGCTCGAAGGAGACCGGCAGCACACGGGGAGCGACCGAGCGCATGATGCCGCTGCCGGTGGAGCTCGAGCCGGTGAAGGTGACGCCGTCGATGTCGGAATGGGTCGTGAGGAACTCTCCCGCGGAGCCGGATCCGAAGCCGTGCACGACGTTGTACACCCCGTCTGGCACGCCAGTCTCGGCCAGTACCTCTGCGAGCAGTGTTGCGGTCGCCGGGGTCTCCTCCGACGGCTTGACGACGACGGTGTTTCCGGTCGCGAGCGCCGGTGCGACCTTCCATGTCAGCAGCAGCAGGGGCAGGTTCCATGGCACGATGATGGCGACCACGCCCAGCGGGGAACGCACCGAGTAGTTGAGTGCTTTGCGGCCATCGCCGAGCTCGGTGAGAAACGAGTCGCTTCCGGCGGCAGCGACGGTGTCGGCGAACGAGCGGAAGTTCGCCGCGGCCCTGGCGACATCCAGCGTCCTGGCCTGCGCGAATGTCTTGCCCGTGTCGGCGACCTCAGCCTGGACGAATTCTTCGAAGCGCGCGTCGATCCGGTCGGCCACACGACGCAGCAGCCTGGCGCGCTCCTGAACTCCCATGCGCCCCCACGGCCCGTCCAGGGCGCGGCGTGCTGCGCGCACGGCACGATTCACCAGTTCGCCGTCCGCCTCGTGCACCTGCGCGACGACAGTGCCATCGACCGGATTGACGTCGTCGAAGGCGCTCACGCCGTCGACGTGCTCGCCATCGATGAAGTTCTGGATCTGCCTCATAGCTGCTCCGAAGTGCCTGTGTGCTCGGTGCGGTGCGGAACGACCGTGCGTACGACATTAGAAGCAAACGATTGCAATCGCAAGTGAGGAAGGAAGATCTGTGGGTATTCGCGAGGGAGGCCGTCGCAGCTTGACCTTTCATCGTGGCGTGCATATGCTCATCATGCAAAGGATTGCAGTACCGAGGAGAAGCCATGCACGAGCGCATCCTGCCCACCGACGTCTTCGAACCCGTCCCGGGGCTCTATACCCAGCTGATCGCCTGCCAGGCCGGTGACCGTTTCGAGATCGCCGGAACGTTGCCTTACCACCAGGACGGCTCGCTGGATCCCGATCTCGCCACCCAATCCGCGGTCGTGATGGAGAACATCGGGCGCACCCTCGCATCCGCAGGGCTGGAGCGCTCCGACATCGTGCGCATCAACATCTTTACGATCGACATGGACGGCTTCCTCCGGACGAGCCTCGACACCGTGTTCGGCTGGTTCGGTGCGCACCGGCCGACTTCCACCCTCGTGGAGATCCGCCGGCTTGCGAACCCCAACATCCTCGTCGAGATCGAGGCCGTGGCTATCCGGGCGGAGCGCGACTGATGACTGGCCGCGACGTCCTCGTCCGCGGTGGCCGGGTGCTGAGCACGGATCGCTCGAACCCCACGGCATCCGAGCTGGACGTCTTGATCTCCGGCGGTCGCATCGCTCGGATCGCCGAGCATGTCGACGCGCCGCACGCCGACGTGGTGGATGCGTCCGGCGCCCTGGTGACGCCGGGGCTGGTTGATACTCACCTGCATCTGTGGCAGACACCGCTGCGCGGCATGACCGCCGATCTGTGGGCGCGCGAGTACTTCCACACCGTGCATCCGATGTCGCGCTACTACACGCCCGAGGATATGTACTGGTCGACCTACGGTGGTGCGGTGGAACTGCTCTCGCACGGCGTGACCCGTGTGTTCGACTACTGCCACAGCGCCAACTCCCCCGAGCATGCGGACGCCTCGCTGCGTGCACTGCGTGATTCCGGTATCCGCGCGACGTATGGCTTCGCGCTGTTCGAGCGCGAGGAGGCGGCCTACCGGGATCGGGCGCACCGTCTCGATGACCTGGAGCGACTGGTCGCGAGCGTGGCCGGCGATCCGCTCATCGATGTCGCGCTGGCGATCGATCACTCCTACGATGCGGATGCGGTCGCGAAGGCGCGTGAGCTGGGCATCGGCATCTCGGTGCATGGCAACCCGGTGGGTCTGCTGCAGGAGTTCGTCGATGCTGACGCACTGGGGCCCGACGTGCTGTGGGTGCACGGGAACTATGCATCCGAGCAGGAGATCAGTGCGCTGGCGAGCTCCGGGGCCCACCTCGCGCTGACGCCCGATATCGAGATGGGCATGGGCAAGCCGGTGGCGGTCTTCGACCGCGCGGTACGCGCAGGCGCTCCGATCACGCTGGGCGTCGACGTCGTCAGCTACGCCTGCGCAGATCTGCTCGTGCAGATGCGCCTGGCCTATGCGCTGCATCGCACCCTCGACGGCATGAAGGAGCGCGACCGCGGTCACGTGCCTCCCATGCGCGATGTCGACGTGCCGGGAGTTTCGACGAGGGATGTCGTCGAGTGGGCGACGGTGAACGGCGGTGCCGCACTGGACCTCGGCCACGGTGATCATGGACTCGTGGAGGGTGCTGCGGCAGACCTGATCCTGATAGGCACCGAGCCGTTCGGGCTCTCGATGGGCGACCCCGCCGGACACCTGGTGCTGCAGACGACGGCTGCCGATATCCGCGCGGTTCTCGTGGCGGGCGAGGTCCGCTACCGGCCCGGCGACCACATCGGCGTCGATGCCGTGCGGCTGTCGCAGCAGCTCGCCGCCACCAGAGCACGACTCTTCCAGGCGCGCAAGGCGCATCTGGGTCACTGACAGACCACCGAATTCCTACGACGAGGAGATCCGCACATGCGCATCGACACCCACGCCCACTACTTTCCCGTGCCGTACCTGGACCGGCTCCGCGAGTACGGCAGTACGGACACCGACGTCGCCAGAGGGCTCGCCGCCGGCGACGAGCCCGGTGACATTGACGGGCGTCTGCGGATGATGGATGCCGCCGGCGTCGACATGCAGGTGCTCTCGACGACGCCGCAGCTGCCGACCTTCGAAAACGAGGCGCACGCCGTGGACGCAGCCCGGATGGCGAACGACGCGTATGCGGACCTCATCCGCCGATACCCCGATCGCTTCGCGGGATTCGCCACCACGCCCCTGCCGCATGGCGAGGCCGCAGCGGCCGAGGTCGCCAGAGCGATGGATGAGCTGGGGCTGATCGGCGCCACTATCGGTACCGCCGTGCTGGATCGGACTCTCGCGGACCCGTCGTTCGAGCCGCTGTGGGCCGAGCTCGACAGTCGCTCGGCGCCGCTGTTCATCCACGCGTCGGGCAAGGACGCTGACTCGCACCTGATCTCCGACCATGGACTGACATGGATCGTCGGTGCTCCGTTCGAGGACACCATCGGTCTGCTGCATTTCGTGCGGGCCGGAGTCACCGCGCGCTACCCGAACATCAAGGTGATCGTCGCGCACCTAGGCGGCCCGATCCCGTTCCTCGCCCAGCGCATCGACGACAACTTCACGCACTGGAAGCAGGGCTTCCCCGAGCTGCCGTCGGACATCTGGAAGAAGATGTGGTTCGACACGGCGAACTTCCACGCGCCGTCGCTGCGCTGCGCGGTCGACACATTCGGCGAGGACCGCATCACTCTGGGCAGCGACTACCCGTACTTCCAGAACGACCTGTACACGCGGGCCGTGGAGTACATCAAGGATGCCGAACTGCCTGACAGCGTGGTCACCAGCATCCTCGATGACAACGCCCCTGCTCTGCTGGGCCTGACGAAGTAGGAGGAACAATGGTGACGAACGAAGAGCTCTTCGCGCGCCTCGACGATATCGAGCGCCGTCTCGCCGAGCGGGAAGCCGAGGCCGACATCATTCGTGCACTGTTCCGCCTCGGCCACACGATCGACTACGGTGACAACGACCTGTGGGTTGATGGCTTCGCCGAGGATGCAAAGTTCGAGATGGTGGAGGTCAGCTCCGAGGGGCGAGTCATTCGCGTGCAGCACAGCGGACGCGACGCGCTCGCCGCATTCATCCCGGGTCATACCCACGCGCCGGAACACTTCCACAAGCATCTGATCGCCGATCCGATCGTCGTACTCGACGGGGATCGCGCACACGTCGAGTCGTACATGGCACGCATCGACAAGGGGGACAGCGGTCCCTTCCTCTGGTCGATGGGTCGCTATCTCGATGACTTCGTCCGTTCGTCGGACGGCCGGTGGCGCGTGGTCAAGCGCACGATCGAAGTCGAATCGCGCTTTGCGCCGGTGAAGGCCAGCGATATCGGGGCCTCTGCTCGCTGAGTAGCCCTAGATCGCATCCGGATGCCACCCGTTGGCAGCGTCCGACTCAAAAGCAAACGATTGCTGCAGTGCGATACGCACACTGGATAAGGAGAGAACAATAATGACCGATGCATTGCCCACCATCGGGTGGATCGGCACCGGCCGTATGGGGTCGGCGATCACCAGGCGGCTGCTTAGGGCCGGACACCACGTCGCCGTCTACAACCGGACGCGTGAGAAGGCAGAGCCACTGGCAGCCGAGGGAGCCGTCGTCGTCAACTGTCCCGTGGACCTCGCGGGCTGCGATGTGGTGTTCATCATGGTGTCCAACCCCGCCAGCCTCGAGGCTGTCACGGTCGGTGAGAACGGTCTGTTGACCGATCCCGATCGGGCTCCGCGCGTGATCGTTGATTCGTCGACCGTGTCGTTGGATGCCTCGACCCGGTTGCGCGAGCTCGCCGCCGAGCACGGCACGGAACTGATCGCGGCTCCGGTGAGCGGGAACCCCGCTGTCATCGATGCGGGCAAGCTGACCGTCGCGGCCTCCGGGCCACGTGACGTCTACGAGTCGGTGCGTCCGCTGCTGGAGGCGTTCGGCCGTGGCGTGACCTACGTGGGAGAGGGTGAGGTGGCGCGGCTTATCAAAATCGCGCATAACGTGTTCCTCGGCGTAGTCACCCAATCCCTCGCCGAGGTGACGGTTCTCGCCGAGCGCGGCGGTGTCAGCCGCGAGGCGTTCTTGACATTCCTCAACGACTCGGTAATGGGTTCGGTGTTCACCCGATACAAGACGCCAGCCTTCGTCAATCTCGACTTCACGCCCACCTTCACCAACGTCCTTCTCAGCAAGGACATCGAGCTCGGACTGGCCGAAGGGCGTCGTCTCGGAGTTCCCCTGCCTGTGGCCTCGGCCACCGGTCAACTCGTGCACGCGGCGGTGGGAGCAGGACACACCACCGAGGACTTCGCCACGCTCCTGCTGGAGCAGGCGCGTAGTTCTGGGTATGTTCCAATCAGCGAGAACGCCGAGATCTCCTCCGGGCTCGAGGTGCCGGGGGACTAGAAGGACGGGAGCGACGACTCTCGATACACGCGGCGGGGCATTCTTGATCACCAAGTTCGCCTCGCCGCGTCCCACCTCTAGAGAAATGAAGGAGCGTATGTCAATGCGGTCGGTATTCACGGGAGGACGGGTCTTCGATGGCACCGGGTCTCCATTACAATCGGTCGACGTCGCCGTCGAGGACGGCAGGATCGCGGCCATCGGTCCGCGGCTGAGCGGTGACGAGGTCATCGACGTCTCGGGACGGACCCTGATCCCCGGTCTCATCAACACCCATGTGCACGTGCTCGCCACGAGTCCGTTGCTGGAGGAACGTCTCAGGATGCCATTCAGCTACCAGTTCTACGGTGCTGTCCCTGTTCTCGCTCACTTGCTCAGCTGCGGCATCACCTATGCGCGCGACCTCGCCGGCGCCGACGCCGGCGTGCGGGAGGCCGTCGAGCGCGGAGTGGTGAAGGGACCACGTCTGCAGATCGCCGTCCAGGCGCTTTCGCAGACGGGCGGCCATATCGACGCGTGGTTGCCTAGCGGCGAGGACTGCTTCGAGTATTACCGGGAGGCGCCCGGCCGCCCCAGTGGCATCGCCGATGGCCCCGACGAGATCCGGCTCGTCGTGCGCGAGATGATCAGGGCGGGTGCCGACGTCATCAAGATCTGCACCACCAACGGCGGTGTGTATCCGCGCAAGGACCATCTGCCCGCGCACTATCGCCACGACGAGATCCACGCGGCCGTGGAAGAGGCGCACCGCGCGGGGCGTCGCGTCGCATCGCACGCTCACGGCGCCGAAGGTGTGAAGAACGCGATCAGAGCCGGCGTCGACTCTATCGAGCACGGCACCTATCTCGACGACGAAGCGGTCGAGCTCCTGCTCGAACACGACACGTTTCTCGTGCCCACGGTCACGCGATTCCTCGGCGTGGTTGACAACCCGGAGGCGGCGCACCGGATCGGGGCAGAACGATTGGCACATGCCCGCGATGTCGCTGACGCCTGTGCCGAGTCCTTCGAGAAGGCGGTCTCGGCCGGTGTGAAGATCGCGATGGGCACCGACATGCACGGCGGTGAGTTCCTCGACGAGCTTTACTACATGAACAAGCACGGTCTGACGCCCGAAGAGACCCTGAAGACGGCGACGTCGACGGCGGCGGATCTCATGCAGATCTCGGACGAGGCGGGGACGATCCGACCCGGGCTTCGTGCGGATCTCGTTATCCTCCACGGTGAGCCGTTCGACTTCAAGAACATGCGCGAGCGCGTGGACGCTGTCTATCAGGACGGACGCCTCGTGTTCTCCGGCGCAGCCGGTTCTACGATGGGAAGGATCTGAGATGACGATGACAATATTCGAAGGCGCGCTCGTCTTCGACGGCACCGGCGCACCCGCCGCACGGCTGGACATCGCGGTGGAAGGCGATCGGATCGTGGAGACGGGGACGGGCCTCACTGGCGACGTGCGCGTAGATGTGTCTGGGAAGACCATCCTCCCTGGCATGTTCGACTGTCATGTGCATATCCTCGGCGTGCAGCCGAAGGTCGCCGATCGACTGAACGAGCCGTTCAGCTTCCAGTTCTACAACGCGATCTCGAATCTGGAGAACTCGCTCAAGGGCGGGATCACTATGATCCGCGACTGCGCCGGCGCAGATCTCGGGCTCAAGCAGGCGCTGAAGGACGGACTCTTTCCCGGTCCTCGAGTCCAGGTTTCCATCACTGCGATGTCCCAGACCGGTGGGCACATGGACGGATGGACACCCAGTACGATGTGGGTCGATCCGTACTACGTACCGCATCCCGGGCGGCCGACCTCCATCTCCGATGGAGTGACCGGTGTGCGCAAGGCGGTTCGTCAGGCCGTGCGGGCAGGGGCCGACTTCATCAAGGTGCTCGCCACACATGCTGGCAGTGCGCGCTACGATCTGACGCGTTATTCAGTCGAAGAGCTCGAGGCCATTGGGGAGGAGGCACGTGCAGCGGGTCTGCCCGTAGTCGTCCATGCTTACGGTTCGGACGCTGTCAAGGACGCCATCAGGCATGCTGGTGCACGATCGATCGAGCATCTCATCGATCTTGACGATGAGGCTATGGACCTGATGGTCGAGCGCGGCGTTTGGCTGGTCCCGACGATGTCTCGTCTGGTGCTCAAAGCGGAGGCGGCTTCTCCGCAGAAGGAGATGCGAGATACTCTCGGCCACCAGGACGCCGGCCACGACGTGCAGCACCAGGCTCACCTTGCATTGTCGACGCTGAAGCAGGCTCATGACCGCGGTGTGAAGATTGCGATGGGTACCGATTTCGGAAACAACGCCGGAGACAATCTCGTGGAACTGCGAATGATGCAGTTGGCCGGAATGCCCGCGGAGGCCGTGCTCCACGCCGCGACGTTGTCAAGCGCGGAGCTCATGGGCGTGGATGCCGAGCTTGGGTCAATCGAGGCGGGCAAGATCGCCGACCTCGTGATCCTCGACGGCGCCGGCGTCGAAGACCTTTCGAATGTTACGGAGCGCATTCGCTCCGTTTATCAGGATGGACGATGCGTGCATCACCGCGCTGACTGAAGAATGGCGATCGGGGCGGGGCGAAGATGTCTTCGTCCCGCCCCGATCGCGCCCGGCACCAGCGTTGTTCTCAGCTATCGGTGATACGTCGTGCACTGATGAAGCCTTCCGCGCAGAGCAGAGCGAGGCCGATGGACAAGATCGCGTATGCCACGAGGTCTGCGCCATGCAATCGCTCACCAAGGGCAAGCGCAACGACCACAAGCAGCAACGGCTCGATGTATCCGAGCAGACCGAAGACGGGTATGGATAGCAACGAGGCGGCGGCGAGATATAGCGTCATGGCGACAGCGCTGGCGATTCCGATCGCAACCACGAGGATGAGATCCTCGCCGGTCGCCTTTGCCGGTGTGCTCGACAAAGCGAGCAGTGCGATCGGAACGAGTGCGGCATTTTCCATCCCGAACGCGACGGGTCCGTCCAGGCCGACCCGCCGGCGCATCACGAAGTACGTGGCGTACGGAACGCAGATGACGAAGGTGACCCAGGTGATCTCGGCGCCGGCGATGAGCTTCGTGGCGATGGCGAGCACGGCCAGGCCGACTGCGAACCACTGCAGTCGCGTCACATGAGTTCGCAGGATCAGACGCCCGCCGAGGACGAGGCAGATCGGCAGAAGCAGATAACCGAGAGAAGCGTCCAGTGCGTGCCCGTTCATCGGAGCCCACATGAACAGCCATAGTTGCACACCGACGATGGCTGTGGCGCATAGGGATAGCAGCTGCATCCACCACCGGATTCGTAAGTGCCGGAGGAAGGTTGCAATCTCGAGCCGTACCGCTGGGTGAGCGAGCGCGAGCAGGTAGCAGGCGAAGGTGATTACGACGCGCCAGCCGAAAACCGACTCTGCGGAGGAGGAGTGCGCAAATCCGGCGAGATAGAAGATCACGCCGAACAACACCGATGCCGCGATAGAGGCTGTGGCACCGCGAACGGTGTCGTGTTGCGGTGTCATGATTGTTCGTTCTCCATGGTGCCGGCCATATCAGGAGCGGCTCGAAGGTGGCGGCGACGTGGAGACGGTCCCGATTGTGACCGGGACCGCCTCCACATCACCGGAATCAGCCGGCGACACTCCAGTTCTGGGCGTCATGCAGCAGCCATTCCTTCGGCAGTTTCACATCGATGTCCTGCAGGCGCTTGTTGTAAGACATCAGCGCGGGAACGGCGAACATCGGGATGTTCCCCTGGATCGCCCAGAGCTCCTTGTCGATCTCCTGGACGATCTTCGCCTGAGCCTCGGGGTCGGTGGCGGCGATCGCCTCGTCGAACAGCCCGTCGATCTTCTCGGAGCATATCTTGGCGAAGTTGTAGCCGCCGTCGCAGGTGTACAGGGCGCTGTAGAACGCGGCGGGGAAGGCCGTCGCAGGCATGTTGCCCAGCCCGATCCCGTAGGCACCCGATGACAGCGTCGGGAAGTAGTCGGCGCTGGCGACGGCCTTGACCTCGATCTCGATGCCGACCTTCTTGAGGGTGTCCTGCATGAGGACGCCAGCCTGGTTGGCCACCGAGTCCTCAGCCCGAGCAAGCGCCGTGGTGCTCAGACGCATTCCGTCCTTCTGCATGATGCCATCAGCGCCGGGAGTGAACCCCGCGTCGGTGAGGAACTTGCGTGCGGCCTTGATGTCGCCCGAGCCGAAACCGTCCGGCCGATTCGACTCGTAGAACGTCGACGTCGGCGGGAAGATGTGATGCAGGCCGATAAGGTTCTCGTTGCCGTCGCCGAAGAAGCTCTTGATCAGGGTGGCGGGGTCGATCGCGGTGGCGATGGCCTCGCGGACCGGGAGCAGCGCGATCACGGGGTCCCGCAGCTGTGTGTTGATGAACTGCAGGGTCGTGGTCGGCACGACCTCCGTGTTGAGGTTGGTCTGCGCTTGAGCCTGGGCGATGAGCGCACGGGTCGCCTTCAAATCGATCGAGACATCGATGTCGCCACTGGAGAGCGCCTGGATCGCAGCTTGATCGTCACCCACGAAGCGCAGCGTGACCTGATCGAGGTGAGCGGGGGTGCCGTACCACTTGGCGTTCTTCTTAAGCACGAGATATTCCTCGTACTTGTTCTCGGCGATCTCGAAAGCTCCGCCGGAGACGGGCACAGTATCGATCAGCCCGGTGTTGAATGCGGCCGGATCGCTGCCCAGAGTCTGCATCTGGTGCGAGGGGAGGATCGGGGAGAACAGCGAACGCCAGTCGCCGAACGGGCGGGAGAAGGTGGCCGTCACCTTCTTGCCGGAGCTGTCCTGAGCCACGTCTGAGATCATGCTGTATCCGGTGGCATTGGTGGTCAGCAGATCCGGGATCGATCCGTTGAGGTGCTTCCACAGGTAGACGAAGTCGTCACCGGTGATGGGTTCGCCGTCCGACCAGGTGGCATCGTCCTGGATCACGTATTCGATCGTCAGCGGGTCCTCCGAAGTGATCTCGGCGCTGGCCAGAAGGTCCTCATTGAGCTCGGCGGTCTGGTCCGAGCGCACGTTGAACGCGCTAGGGAAGATCGCATTGCTGATGACGAGTCCGGCGGACACGCCCTGATCAGTGACGTAGGGGTTGAATCCCACCCAGCTCTGCTTGATGCCCGCGGTGACCGCACCGCCCTCTGCGACGGCAGTGGTGTTGTCCGGGGCGGCTGCGTTGCCGCCACAGGCTGTGAGCATCAGCGCCGCGGCAGCGACTGCTGCGATGAACGCGGTTCTTGACCTCTTCATTGATTTGCTCCCTTGGTGAACGGTTGCTCGGGGGGCGAATCCGCGATGACTCGACAGCAACCGATTGCTGTTGATCGTACGCAAAGGAAATGCGATCAGCAAGCGAAATGCAGAATTTTGCTGCAAACATGCGGTCAGTTCAACACGGATATAGATGCAACCGAGTGCATTCTCGGTGAGATTGATCGGATCTCTTCAGTGCGGCGGTGCTGTCGAGCCGCGCACGACGAGTGTCACCGGAAGCAGCACCGACGTGGCTTTGCGATCCGGCGCCGCGATCTGCGAGAGCAGACTCCGGCCGGCCTCAGCGCCCAGCTCGTAGTGCGGAACGTGCACGGTCGTCAGAGCGGGGGAGACTCGATCCACGAAGGGCATGTCGTTGAAGCCGACCACGGAGACGTCTTCCGGGCACCGCAGCCCGCGGGCGAACAGCGCATCGCAGCATCCCAGTGCGAGCAGGTCGTTCGCAGCGACCACGGCGGTGAAATCTTCCCCCTGTTCGAGCAGCGCATTCGTCAGCTCCGTCCCTTGCTCAATCGTGTAGTGCTGAGCCGAAAGGATGAGACGTTCATCAGCATCCAAGCCCGCATCGCGCATCTCGTGACGGAATGCTCTGCTTCGCGCCACTCCAGTGGATGTCCCCTGTGGCCCTGCGATGTGCGCGACGCGGCGGTGGCCGAGTGCGCGCAGGTGGGCGACCGCCTGGCGGATGCCGGACTGGTCGTCGCTGGCCACGCTGGAGAGGTGCTGAGTCGGATCGACGCGGTTGACGTGGACTGCGGGGATACCCGCGACGGCATCCTGCTCGTCGGCGCCATGATCGAGAACCGCCGTCGCCAGGGCGAGGCCGTCGATGCGGCGGGAGCGCATCGCGGCGATCTGCTGGCGCTGACGCTCGGGATCGTTGTCGGTATTGGCAGTGATCGCGCTGTACCCCTGTTCGGAGACAACGTCCTCAAAGCCGCGGATCATCGGCGGGAACAGCGGGTTGGTGATGTCGGGCACGATGAATCCGAGACTGAGCGTGCGATTCGTCTTCAACCCGCGTGCCAGCGGGTTTGCCACGTATCCCAGGGAGTGAGCGACCTTGATGATCCGTCGCGCGGTTGCGGGATTGACAAGATGCTCGGTCTCCGGGTTCATCGCTCGGGATGCTGTGCCCGGATGTACACCTGCTGCCGTTGCGACATCGCGCAGTGTTGTCGCCATGAGTCGGCTCCTCCGTGTCGTTTCTCGCAAAGTAGCACAAGCGATTGCGATGGCTGCCGAGGAGATGCCGAACCAGCGGCGGCACCCAGCGGGCCGGCAACTGCAAACGATTGTGGTAGTGTTGCCGAATTCCACTGGACGATGACGAGCAACGGATGAGTCGATGGTGAACCTGAGCGACGAGCGTACTGAAGGACATGCGCTCCGCGGTGAACGCACACACGTCGTGCGGAGCGTTCCTCCCACAGGATCGAAACCGCGCCGACTGCGGGTTCTGCGAAAGTTCCTGGGTCAGCGTGGAGCTGTCTTCTCGCTGGTCGTGCTGGTCGTGCTCGTGCTGTTCGCCGGGCTGGGGCCGCTGATCTGGCCGATCAGCTACGAGACCATCACCCCTGATGTGCTCGTCGCGCCGTCGGCTGCGCATCCGTTCGGGACCGACACGCTCGGCCACGACATGTTCGCCCTTGTCATGCGGGGTGCGCAGCGCTCTCTCGCCGTCGCCGGCATCGTGGCGGTGCTCTCCACTGCCATCGGAACGCTCATCGGCATGATCGCCGGCTACGCCGGCGGCAGGCTCGATCAGCTGCTGATGCGCGCCGTCGATCTGGTGCTGATGATGCCACTGATTGCGATTCTCGGTCTTGTCGCCGTGCGCGTCGGCGGGCAGCCGGATGGCTGGATCCTCGTCTCGGTCGCCATC
The DNA here is from genome assembly GCA_049646915.1 of Microbacterium sp. Taxonomy (GTDB): domain Bacteria; phylum Actinomycetota; class Actinomycetes; order Actinomycetales; family Microbacteriaceae; genus Microbacterium. The sequence goes on along the minus strand of JBARWR010000458.1, from coordinate 19,770 downwards.
TCACTGCTCTACTGGACCCCTACCGCTCGCCTCATCAGAGCGGACGTGCTCGCGCTGCGCTCCAGCGAATTCGTGGCATCCGCGCAGCTGATCGGCGCGTCGACACCGCGTATCCTCTTCCGTCACCTGCTGCCGCACCTCGTCGGGCCGATCGCCGTGGTCGCGACGACCTACGTCGCGTCCGCGGTCGCACTCGAGTCGACGCTCTCGTTCCTCGGGCTCGGCGTGCAGCCACCGGACACCTCTCTCGGGCTGCTCATCGGAGCAGGACTGGGCTACGCATCGACGGCCTGGTGGCTGTTCTACATCCCCGGGTTCGTCGTGATCGCCATCGTGCTGTGTGTGCACTTCGTCGGCGACGGCATCCAGAACGCATTCAACCGCAGCTCGAAGGCTGCCTGAGAGCCGATCGGCAGGTGCTCACATCATGATTCGCTTCGTCGTCGTGCGTCTATTGCAGGCGATCCCGCTTATGATCGCCGCAACGATGGTGATCTTTACGGCAGTCGCCCTCGCTGGCGACCCGCTGGACCGCTATCGGGTGCCGAACGTCCTGCAGTCGACTCTCGCCGCCAAGGCGCATGAGCTCGGTCTGGATCTTCCGCTCTGGCAGCGGTACTGGAACTGGATCACGAACGCCCTGCACGGCGATCTCGGGATGAATGCGTCCGGTCGTCCCGTCCTGCAGGAGCTCATGGAGCGCGGTGCGGTGTCACTGCGGCTGGTGGGCCTCGCGATCGTGCTCGCCATCATCCTCGCGATCGTGGTCGGCTATTTCTCCGCCGTGCACAACGGTCGCGTCCTCGACAAGGTGCTCATCGCGCTGACCATCGTGCTGTTGACCGCCCCGGAGTTCTGGGTGGCGGTCATCGCCAAGGAGAGCGCGATCGGCGCCAACCGGGCGTTCGGCATGAGCATCCCGACCGTCGGGGACTCCACTCCCGGGGCGAGCGGCGGAGCATTCGCGCAGTGGCTGGACCGGCTGCCGTATCTCGTTCTTCCGACGATCGTGCTGGTACTCGCCGCATACCCGGTCTGGGCGCTGTATCAGCGGTCAGCGATGATCGAGGTGCTCGACAGCGACTACCTGCGCTTCGCCAGGGCCAAGGGTCTCGGCGAGACGCGTGTGCTGGTCGCGCACGGACTGCGGACCTCGCTCATCCCCGTCGTCACGATGATCGCACTGCGGATCCCCTGGATCATCAGCGGTGTCGTCGTCGTCGAGATGATCTTCGGCTGGCGCGGGCTCGGCCGGATGCTGGTGGACGGCATCCAGAAGCAGGACGTGAACACTGTGCTGGCCTTCCTGCTTCTGTTCGCTGTGCTCATCACGGTTCTCAACCTCGCGGCGGACCTCCTCTATCGATTCCTCGACCCCAGGGTGCGCGATGTCTGAGACCACTGAAAGCCTGTCCGACGCTCTCCTCGTGGAGGGCCTGACGGTGCGGTTCGGCGCGACGACGGCAGTGCAGGATCTGAGCTTCTCGGTCGCACCCGGGGAGTCCGTCGCCATCGTCGGCGAGTCAGGATCCGGCAAATCCACCACGGCACTGGCCCTGCTCGGACTGCTGCCCGGCAGTGCACGGGCCGAGGGGTCGATCCAGTTCGAGGGGAAGCAGCTGCTGGACGGCTCGAACCGGGCCGTGCGCTCCGTGCGCGGATCCCGGATCGCCTACGTGCCGCAGAATCCCTTCGGCTCTCTGAACCCGGTCTACAAGATCGGCGCGCAGATCGTCGAGGCCATCCGTGCGCACACGCCGGGCGTGAGCGCGCGCGACGCACGCGGGCGGGCGATCGAGCTGCTCGCGGCGGTTGGGATCGACAATCCGGCTGCGCGCGTCGACGTATATCCGCATCAGCTGTCTGGCGGCATGCGTCAACGTGTGGTGATCGCCATCGCCATTGCGAACAGCCCCTCGCTGATCGTCGCCGACGAGCCCACCAGTGCGCTCGACGTGACCGTCCAGGCGCAGGTGCTCGACGCGCTGGAGCGGGCTCGCAAGATCAGCTCCGCCGCGCTGCTGCTGATCACTCACGATCTCGGTCTGGTTGCCCGTCACTCCGATCGGGTGGTTGTGATGCACCAGGGGAGATGTGTGGAGCATGGCCGCGTCGAGGGCGTGTTCGCCGCGCCGGAGGACGAGTACACCAGGCGGCTGCTCAACAGTGTGCAGCGTGTCGACGCCGAGCCCGAGCATGTGCCACAGGCGGGTTCCAGCGTTCCGGCGCTGCGGGCCTCCGACCTGGTGATGCACTTCCCCGCGCGAGGTGGCGCGCGGGGGAGCGGAGATGTCGTGCATGCGGTGTGCGGCGTCTCCTTCGATGTGTTGCCAGGCGAGACGCTCGCGGTGGTGGGGGAGTCCGGCAGCGGCAAGACCACCTTGAACCGCACGCTCGTACGCCTGCTCGAGCCGACGGCGGGCACGGTCGAGTTGGACGGAGCCGACATCAGCGTGCTGTCCCCGCGCCGCATGCGGCCGCTGCGTCGCAAGCTGCAGATGATGCAGCAGGATTCCACCGCGGCACTGAACTCCAAGTTGACCGTCGGAACGCTCATCGCGGAGCCGCTCATCGTGCATCGGCTGCCGGTGGTGGGTCGAGTGGAGAGTCTTCTGGAGCTCGTGGGCCTGTCCGCCGACATGATGGACCGCCTGCCCGGCGAGCTCTCCGGCGGTCAGCGGCAGCGCGTCGCGATCGCGCGAGCGCTTGCGGCCGAGCCGGAGGTGCTGTTGCTGGACGAACCCGTCTCCGCATTGGACGTGTCGCTGCAGGCAGACATCATCGGTCTGCTGAGGGCGATCCAGGTCAAGACCGGTGTGTCGTACATTTTCGTCACGCATGACCTCGGCGTGCTGCCGGCGATCGCAGATCGAGTGGCGGTGATGTACCTCGGGCGGATCGTCGAACTCGGTGACGTCTCGCAGGTGCTGCGGCATCCGGTGCATCCGTACACCAAGGCGCTGGTGTCGGCGATCCCGGTGCCGGATCCCAAGATCGAGCGAGCTCGCGTGCACATCACCCTCAGCGGCGAGGTCCCGCACGCGCAGGAGCCGCCGTCCGGATGCCGATTCCGCACCCGATGCCCGCTGTTCGCCATATTGGGCGAACGGGAGCGCCGGGCATGCATCGACTCGCGCCCTGCCCTGTACTCGGCAGCGCCCGGTCGTTCCCAGGTCGCCTGCCATTTCGCCGATCCCGATGGCGCGGTGGAGATGCTCGCCGAGCCGCGTGGAGTAGTCGCCGCAGCGGGCAACTGCGCGGTGTGAGGCCGGCGCGCGTCCGCTGATCATGAAGAGCGGGCCGACCTCGAAGGAGGCCGGCCCGCTCTTCGACTGTGATTCTCAGTACGGGTTCGCGACCATCAGCTCCTCAGCGGGGTACTTGGTCAGCACGATCGGACCGTCGTCGGTGACGACGATCTCCTCTTCGATGCGCGCCGCCGAGTAGCCATCGGTCGCAGGGCAGTATGTTTCGACGGCGAACACCATGCCCGCCTTCAACTCGACAGGCTCTCGATAGCTGTTCAGCCGGGAGATGATCGGGCGCTCGTGCAGCCCGAGGCCGAGCCCGTGGCAGAACTGCAGGCCGAAGGCCGACAGCTCGTCGTCGAAGCCCAGCGACTCGGCCGTCGGGAACAGCGAGGCGATCTCATCGGATCCCACGCCCGGCCTGATCGCTGAGATCGCGTTGTCCATCCACTCGCGTGCGCGACTGTACGCAGCTTTCTGCGGACCAGTCGCGCGTCCCACGCTGAATGTGCGGTAGTAGCACGTGCGGTAGCCGTTGAATGAGTGGATGATGTCGAAGAACGCCTGGTCTCCGGGTCGGATGATGCGATCGGTGAAGTTGTGCGGGTGCGGGTTGCAGCGCTCGCCGGAGATGGCGTTGATCGCCTCCACCTGGTCGGAGCCGTACTCGTACAGCTTCTTGGCGGCGAGGGCGACGATCTCGTTCTCGCGAACGCCGGGCTTGAGGGCTTCGACGATGTCGGTGTAGACGCCGTCGACCATGGCGGCGGCCTGGTTCATCAGCATGATCTCATCCGTGCTCTTGATCTCGCGGGCATCCAGCATCCACTGCTGCGCGTCGCGGATGACGAGACCCTGACGCTGCATCTCGAACAGGAATGGCGGTTCGACGATGTCGAGGCCGATCGGCTCCTTCTCCAGACCCAGATCTGTGAGGATGCCCTTGATCTGACGGACAGCGTCCTCCATGAGTCCCGCAGTGGGTGCGACAGCACCGCGGAACCCGAGGAATCCGGGGTGGTTGTGGTCCTGCTCGAGCCAGGGAGAGTAGAGCTGGTGGTGCTTCACGGCCGATCCGAAGTCCCACAGGTGCGGAGTATCGGCGGTGGTCAGCAGCGCGTATCGGATCATCTTGTCGCCGAGTGCCCCGCCCACCCAAGAGGAGGTCGCATAGCGGATGTTGTAGAAGTCGAACAGCAGAAAGGCGCCGCATCCGCTGGACTCGAGAGCCGTTTGCGCGCGTTCGAGGCGATAGTTGCGCAAGCGGTCGAAATCCACCCGGGTCTCGTAGTCGACGTCGAGCAGACCGGGAGTCAGTAACGGGCGGGGGGTATCGGGGTGGGATGCCATGATGTGGTCCATCTCTTCATCGGTGGTGTGAAACAAGCCTAGCAAACGATTGCAATCTTTTGCAGAAATCGAATCAGAGTTCCGGATGCGCCGGATGCCAGAGCCGCTGTGTGGATTCGCGTTCGTACGCCTTGCCGGCGGGATAGCTCACCAGCTCGAACTGCAGACCCCACGGGCTGCGGAAGTACACCCAGCGCTGCCCGTGTGCGGCCTGGGCGCTGCCTGTCGGCTCGCCCATCGTCGCGATCCCGTGTGCGTGCAGGTAGGCGATCGCGGCATCGAGATCGTCGACGTAGAGCGCGATATGGAAACCACCCGGATCACTGTTGAGCGGGTACTCTGTCTGGCCGGCGGCAGCACGGTAAAGGAAAACCTCGAAGTTCGCCCCGTGTCGGAGGCGGAAGAATCGGATCTCCTCGATCTCCGTGCGCGGATGCACGCCCAGGTGCGTGTGCATCCAGTCGTCGTCGGCGCGCTTGCCGCCCAGCGTATAGACGCACTCGCAGCCCAGCACGCTCACCAGGAACTCTTCTGCGGCGTCGAGGTCGGGCACATTGAAGCCGATGTGATCGGTGCCCCGGATGCCGGGGATCCCGTTTTGGGTGGCGGCCATGGTTCGCAGTCCCTCTCGACAGTGTGATTCGGTGTGAAACCATTATGCAATGGTTTGCAGTTTTCGAGTGAGTGTGAGTAGGTTGAGGGGGACGCAGTTCACTGCGAGAACAGGACGGAAGGACGATGCCGAAGAAGAAGCGGCTGCAGACCGAGGTCGACTGGATCGAGTTCTCGACCACCGCGGCAGACTGGAACCGGGCCGACCCCCAGCTACTCGATAGCATGCTCGTGCAGCTGCACCTCATCCGCGCCTTCGAGGAGGCGGTGCTCGAACTGGCTGGTGAAGGGCTCGTGCACGGGCCCGCGCACTCCAGCATCGGGCAGGAGGGTGGCGCGGTCGGCTCGATCATCGGGTTGCGCTCCTCGGACGGTGTGGGCGGATCCCACCGCGGGCATCACCAGTTCCTGGCGAAGGCGCTCACGCACGTCTCAGGGGGGCGACTGAACTCCGCTGCTCCCGTGCACGATGCCGTCCAGAACGTGCTGCAGCGCACCCTTGCGGAGATCCTCGGGCTCGCGCAGGGCTACTGCCGCGGCCGCGGCGGATCGATGCACCTGCAGTGGTTCGAAGCCGGTGCTCTCGGCACCAACGCTATCGTCGGCGGAGGGGCCCCGATGGCGGCAGGCAACGCCTGGGCCCAGAAGCACAGCGGCACCTCCGACCTCACCGTCAACTATTTCGGCGACGGCGCAGCCCAGATCGGCTCGGTGCTGGAGGCGATGAACCTCGCGGCCGCCTGGAGGCTGCCGGTGTGCTTCTTCGTCGAGAACAATCTCTACGCGGTATCCACTCGTGCGGATGAGATCACCGCCGACACGCGCTTCTCGGTACGCGGACAGGGCTTCGGCATCCCGTCCTGGAGAGTCGACGGAATGGACCCACTGGCAGTTCACCTGGCCATGCAGGAGGCTGCGGAGCGGATGCGATCGGGTGAGGGGCCGGTGGTGATCGAGGCCGAGGTCTACCGCTTCTTCCACCAGAACGGTGCCTACCCGGGCAGCGCCTTCGGATACCGCACGAAGGCAGAGGAAGCTGCCTGGCGAGCCCGGGACCCCCTGGACCTCGTGGCTGCGCGGATGACTGACCGCGGGCTGATCGATGCCGCCGGGATCGCAGCGCTGCGCGCCCGCGCACAGGCAGCGATGGCGACGGCGATCGAGCAGCTCGTCGAACCGAACCCGGATGCCCCGGGGAAGCGTCGCATTCGCACCGCACTGTGGCCCGAGACCGATTTCGTCAACGTCGGAGTGCGGGGGGACGGCAGTGAGCTGAACGGACTGCCGCAGCAACCGGCCTCGGCCGCCACACGCACTGTCAAGTTCATCGACGCGGTGGCAGGCGTGATGGATCGACGAATGGAAGAGGATCCGCGCATCATCGTGATGGGAGAGGACGTGCACCACCTGGGCGGCGGCACGAACGGCGCCACGAAGGGACTCGTCGCAAAACATGGGGAGGATCGGATCCTCGGCACACCGATCAGCGAGAACGCATTCTCTGGCCTCGCTGGTGGGCTGGCACTGGATGGCCGTTTCCGGCCTGTGGTGGAGTTCATGTACCCCGACTTCATGTGGGTCGCGGCCGATCAGGTGTTCAACCAAATCGGCAAGGCGCGGCACATGTTCGGCGGCGAGAACGCGGTGCCTCTCGTGCTTCGAACCAAGGTCGCGATGGGATCCGGTTACGGTTCGCAGCACCTGATGGACCCTGCTGGCATCTTCGCGACGAGCCCGGGGTGGCGTATCGTGGCAGCCTCGAACCCCGCCGACTACATCGGTCTGATGAATGCAGCGCTCGCGCTGCAGGATCCGGTGCTGGTGATCGAGCACGTCGATCTGTACGGCACGACGGGCGATGTCCCGGAGGGCGATCTCGACTACGTCATCCCGCCGGGCTGCGCCGCCGTCGTCCGGGAGGGCGGGGATGTCACCGTGCTGAGCTACCTGAGCATGGTCGGACACGCGCGCGAAGCCATCGATCAGACCGGCATCGATGCCGAGCTGATCGACCTGCGCTGGCTGGATCGGGCTTCGCTCGACTGGGACACCGTGGGGAACAGTATCCGCAAAACCGGTGCTGTGCTTATCGTCGAACAGGGTGCGCAGGGCACGTCGTACGGCGCGTGGCTCGCCGACGAGATCCAGCGCCGATTCTTCGACTGGCTCGATCAGCCGATTGCCCGTGTCACCGGGCAGGAGGCATCACCGAGTATCTCCCGGATACTGGAGCGCGCAGCCATCGCTCGTACCGAAGAAGTGGTCGCCGGACTCGAAGCGGTGCGTGCAGGGTTCGGAGCGGTGCAATGACCCAGATCATCCGCATGCCCGAGGTGCTCGCGGGCGCCGCAGAGGCCGCCATCCAGACCTGGCTCGTCTCGCCGGGTGCCACCGTCGCCGTCGGCGACACGCTGGCCGAAATCGAGACGGACAAAGCCGTCATCGACTTCCAGGTAGAGTCCGATGGAATTATCGGCCGTCTGCTCGCCGCTGAGGGGGATAGCGTAGCCGTCGGCGCGCCGATCGTCGTGCTGCTCGCGCCGGGCGAGAGCGCAGATGCCGTCGATGCTGCGCTCAAAGCGGAAGGCATCTCGGCGCCGACATCCGTCGTCGAGCAGGCCGACATCGCGCAGGAGCAACCGCCGGTCTCAGGGCCGCTGAGTCGTCCGGCAGCGTCCGGCCGGTTGTTCGCCAGTCCACTCGTGCGCAGGCTCGCCGCACAACACGAGGTCGACCTCGCGCTGATCACTGGCTCCGGCCCCAACGGCCGGGTCGTGCGCCGAGATCTCGAGCATCATCTCGGTCGGCGTGCCGCCGACCGTCCCGCTGAGGTGCCGCTGACCACTCCGACGCAGGCATCGCCGTCCGCCGACGGCCCCGCACAGGAGCTCGCTACGGCCGGGTATCAGGACATCCCACTGGATCGGATGCGGCGCGCGATCGCGCGGCGGCTCACTGAAAGCAAGACGACGGTGCCGCACTTCTATCTCACGGCGGACTGCCGGGTCGACGAACTCCTCGACCTGCGCGGTCGGATCAACGCGCTGGCCGCGCGCAAGGTTTCTGTCAATGACTTGATCGTCAAGGCCGTGGCGGGAGCGCATGAAGAGGTCCCCGAAGCGAACGCGATCTGGAATGGCGACTGCATTCGGCGATTCTCCGCCGTGGACATCGCGATCGCCGTAGCCACAGAGGGTGGTCTGGCCACTCCCGTGGTGCGCGATGCGGCGCGGCTCAGCGTCGTCGATTTGAGTACACGCATCGCTGACCTCGCCGAGCGAGCTCGTGCGGGACGCCTGCGCCAGCATGAACTCGAGGGTGGCAGCTTCTCCATCTCGAATCTCGGCATGTACGGCACAGCCGAGTTCAGCGCCATCCTCAACCCTCCGCAGTCCGGCATCCTCGCGGTTGGAGCGGCACGGCCGATGCCGGTAGTGGGTGATGATGGTGCGCTTCGGGCCGCGACCGTCATGACCGTGACGTTCTCGGCCGATCATCGGGTGCTCGACGGGGCAATCGCCGCGAGCTGGTTGGCCGCGTTCCGTCGCCGAATCGAGAACCCGCTCTCTCTTCTCATCCAGCACTGAATTCCAGGACTCAAAGTTAGGCGTGACGATGGCTCTCATCCGCAGCATCAACCCAGTCGATGGCACCGAGCTCGCCGCATTCGAAGAGGATGTGCCAGGCGTCGTCGAGGAGAAGCTCTCCTCCGCCAGCACGGCGGTTGCCGCCCTCGCCGCCGCGGGTTGGGAACAGCGTGCCAGCTGGATGCATGCAGCCGCAGAATTGTTGCAGGCTGAGGCGGACGATGTCGCTGAGATGGTCACCGCCGAGATGGGTAAGCCCCTGGCACAGTCACGTGCAGAGGTGGACAAGTCCGTCTACACCATGCGGTATTACGCCGACAATGCTCGGCAGCTTCTGACCGGACGCGAGTTGGAGGATCCTTCGATCGTGTCGGCGAGTGTCGCGCGCACGCGGTTCGATCCGCTGGGCGTCGTACTCGCTGTCATGCCGTGGAACTATCCGATCTGGCAGGTGGTGCGCTTCGCCGCGCCCGCACTGATGGCAGGCAACGCCGGGGTGCTCAAGCACGCCTCGAACGTTCCGCAGTCGGCGCGGTACCTCGGCGGACTGTTCGTGCGAGCGGGATTTCCGGAAGGGTCGTTCGCGACGGTGCTGATCGGCGCGTCTCGTGTGGAGGAGATCATCCGCGATCCGCGCGTCGCCGCCGTGACTCTCACCGGTTCCGAGGGTGCCGGCCGTGCGATCGCCACCGCAGCCGGTGACGTGCTCAAGAAGGCCGTGCTCGAGCTGGGCGGCTCTGATCCGTTCATCGTGATGCCGTCGGCCGACATCCCGGCAGCGGTCGAGACTGCCGTGAAGGCGCGCACCTCCAACAACGGTCAGGCCTGCATCAATGCGAAGCGCTTCATCGTGCACAGCGAGGTCTACGACCAGTTCGAGAAGCTGTTCGCCGAGCAGATGGCGTCACTGGTCATCGGCAACCCGATGGACGCGAGCACAGACATCGGCCCGCTCGCCACCGCAGCCGGGCGCTCCGACATCGAGGAGCTCGTCGACGATGCGATTGCGAAGGGCGCGCGACTGCTCACTGGAGGTCGCAGCGGTGACGGCGCCGGCTGGTACTACCCGCCCACGGTCATCGCCGACCTCTCCGAGGACATGCGGCTGTTCGGCGAGGAAGCCTTCGGTCCGGTGGCATCGCTGTACCGGGTGGACTCGCTGGATGAAGCGCTCGCTCTCGCCAATCGCAGTGACTTCGGACTCGGCTCGGCCTTCTGGTCGAACGACCCTGACGAGATCGCCCGAGCGGAGCGCGGGATCGAAGCGGGTGCAGTGTTCGTCAACGGCATGACCATCTCGTACGCCGAGCTGCCATTCGGCGGTATCAAGCGCTCCGGCTACGGCCGCGAGCTCTCAGCCGAGGGCATCCGCGAATTCTGCAACCTGAAGACGGTGTGGGTGGCCTGAGCTCCCGGCGCTGCCGGTCATCGCGTGCGGGCGATGACCGGCAGAATCAGCGCCGAGGGGTGCTCCCCGCCGTGGTGCACGGTCTGCGTGGCCACGACCAGCTCGTCGTTCTGTCCGAATGGTGCTCCCGTGTTCGGGTTCCGGTCGTACATCGGGAAGTTGCTGCTGGAGATCTCCACGCGGATGCGGTGTCCGCGTAGGAACACGTTCGCGGTCGGCTGCAGCCCAATCCGGTAGTGCTGAACCGCGCCGGGGGCGAGAGGGCGCTCCGTGTCGACGCCTTCGCGGAAGCGTCCGCGCACGATGCCCTCGGCCAGATTGATCGCGGTGCCGTCGGGATGCACATCGACGAGCTTTGCAGTGAAATCGGTGTCGTCAGCCGTCGTGCTGGCGTACAGGGACACCTCGACGTCACCGGCGACCTCCAGCGGCTCCTGCACCGGCGCGGAGGAGTACAGCAGCACGTCGTCGCGCAGTTCGATGGCGAGCTGATCCCGGGGGCCGATCGGGGACTGCGGGCCGTAGCAGCATCCCTGGCCGCCGATGCTGGGTACAGGATCGGCGGGGTCGTACACGAAGGAGTCGCTGCCCGGATCCGGCAGGGCGATACTCAGCATCCCATCTGTCGAATCTGCCGCCGCAGAGCCGCTGCTGCTGAGATGAAGAGCGGTCGGATGCGCGGCGGCAGGCGGCCAGGTCGCTGATTCGCGCCAGGTCAGATCGCCCATGCTGAAGTACTGCACGGGGGCTGGCTCATGCTCAACCACCGCCGACTTGAGCCACCTGTCCATCCAACCGATGACGGCGCGCGGGAACGAGAACGCAGCATCTGGGCCGTAGTCGATCTCGCCCAGCAGCGGTCCCCACTGGTTGTGCGCCCAGGGGCCGACGATCAGCGCCGAGCCGCTGTCAGCAGGCAGGCGGCGCTGAGCCTCGACGCCGGCGCGCACGAAGACGTCGTACCAGCCGGCGATGTTCAGTGCAGGGATGTCCACATCTGCGATCCGATCGCGGAGCGAGATCTCCTGCCAGTACGCATCGCGTGTCGGGTGCTTCTCGATCCAGTCGAAGAAATACGGCGCCACGTCGTCACGATCCGGATGCAGCGGCGGAAAGTCGCGCAGCGGCAGGTGCCCGTACCAGCGATCGGCGACCTGCCTGTAGGCCTTGTCCATCTCGGATTGCAGTCGGATGCCGTCGGGGATGCGTGCTGCGGCGCTGTGAGCGACGTTGCGCAGCAGCCAGGTGGAGGCGAAGGAGAGCGAGAACGCTCCGCCGGGGAACATCCAGTCCGAGTAGTAGTCGAGCGGGGTGAACGCACAGGCGAGAGCACGCAGCGCAGGCGGACGGCGTGCGGCGGCCTGCCAGGCGCAGGTCGCTTGATAGGAGGTCCCCATCATGCCGACCTGGCCGTCGGAGCCCTCCAGCGCGGCCGCCCATGTCACCGAGTCCTCGCCGTCATCGGCCTCGTGGACGAACGGCTCCCACACGCCGTCGGAGGAGAACTGGCCGCGCACGTCCTGAATCACGGCGATGTACCCAGCGTCCGCGTACATCCGGCCAAGCTCGGTGTACAGCGACTTGTCATATGGAGTGCGCTGCAGCAGCACAGGGGTGACATCGAGCAATCTGGTCGGACGATAGATGTCCGCGCGCAGCACGACTCCATCGCGCATGGGCACCGGTGCATCCCGGATGATCTCGATGTCGTCGGCTCTGCTGGGCACGTGCTGTTCTCCTTCGACGGTCGCGCTGCACGGCGGACACCGTGCAGCGAGGCTGTGTATCAGACCTTCGCGGTCCGCATCTCGGCATCAGGCGTGCTCGCCCATCGCAGGTTGGGGTCGAACATGCCGGAGGGGTCTGCCGCCGCGCGGATGCGTCGCAGTCGGGTCTGCTCTGCGATGCTCCAGGCGGCGGTGATGCGCTCGCTCGCTCGCGCGTCGCCGGCGAATACGCCGAGAACACCGCCGGTGCTCCACGGCTCCATGCCGGCCATCACCGTGCGCAGGCTGCGTCCGACATGCTGCACTCGTGTGTCGGGTGCGTCGCCGACTGCGAGGAGGAGGAAGGCCGCACCCCTTCCGGCGACAGCGTTCGGCTCACGCTGCGGCGTCGTCATCGCGCCGCCCATCAGTCGGAGCTCGCGAACGGTCAGAGCCGAGCCGTCATCCATCGAGACGTCAAGGAAAGTGTCGATCGCAGACGAGGACAGCTCCTTGAGCAGCATGGAATCCTGGATGGTTGGCTTGGCGCGGGTGGGTTCCGCATGGATCTCTCCAAGCGCGTCGTACCGCATCGGCCCGATGCTGCCCCACAGCGGCGTCGCGAAGGATGTCACCGGCGGAACGACCGCTGGCTCCACATCCACATCTGCGTAGCGCACGTGCAGCACTCGTCGTCCTCGGATCGGCTCCGGAACCCGTGGATGCCCGGGGATGTCGATGACAGCGGCGGAGGTGGAGAACGCCTCGGGCAGATCATGCGTCCAGTCGTGCCAGCGATGGAGGACCGCTGCGGCATCTTTCTCATCGAAGTAGAGGCCGCCGCCGCGCAGGCGCGTGCCGGGCACGAGGGCGAAGGTCATCGCCGTGACGATCGCGAGGGCGCCGCCGCCGCGCAGAGCCCAGAACAGCTCGCGCTCCTGGTGAGGAGACACGGTGGTGTGAATTCCATCGGCTGTCACGACGTCGAAGGAGAGGACATGATCGGCAGAGAAGCCGTATCGACGCGAAACCGGTCCGATGCCGCCGCCGAGGTGGAATCCGACCGTACCGACCGTGGGGGAGGAGCCGGCCAATCCACCGAATCCGCGCGATGCGGCGGCCGCCAGAACGTCCTTCCAGACTGCGCCCGGTCCGACGGTCGCCGTTCCGTGACCCGGATCGATGTGGATGGTGTTCATTGCGCTCACGTCGACGATCAGCGTGTCGCGACCTACGGGCCAGAGGCCGTGACCGGTCGACCGTACCGCGATGCGGAGTCCCTGCTGGGCCGCGAACCGCACAGCCCCGGACACGTGCGCGGGGATGGCAGCGAGTATCACGCCAGCGGGGTCGTGTTGCACGCGAGGGTTCATCATGTGCACCGCTGCGGCATAGGCATCCGAACCGCGTTCAGGCGCATCTCCGCCGGTGGCCGCGATCAGCATGGCGGGCGGGATCGGAGCCGAGTGGGACGCGGTCATCTTCCGAGCTTAGCAAACGATTGCACAGATGCGTTCCGGGAGCGAGCAACTACGAGCGGAAGCCTCAGACCAGGTCGCGCCAGTCGATGGCCGCCGTGTCGTCCGAGACCTCCACCGCGCCGGTCACCACCGGCAGGCTCATGGTCTCGGTCGGCGGGCCCATGATGGTGGCCTCGTCGCGGCGATGCCGCAGGACCTCGTTGATGTAGCTGGTCAGCACCTCCGCCAGCGGCACCGAGCGCCCCTGCGCCTGTGACAGGTACCAGCGGTGCTCGAGCACCTGGTGGTACACCTCGGCCGGCTCCAGCTTGGCGCGCAGGTCGTAGGGGATCGCGCGCACGACGGGCTCGAACACGCGCGTGAGCCACTCGTGCGCGTACATCTCCTCTTCGGCGAGTTTCTTGTTCGAGCGCACCCGGAACTCGTCCAGGTCGTTCAGCAGGCGTCTGGCCTGGTTCTCCTCGACATCCAGTCCGGTCAGTCGGATGAGGCGGCGCTGGTGGTGTCCGGCGTCGACGACCTTCGGCTGGATGCGGACGGCGGTGCCATCGGGCGTCGTCACCATCGACATCTCATCGATGTCGAAGCCGAGCGCGTTGAGCCGTTCCACGCGCTCGGTGATGCGCCAGGCCTCCTCGGTCGAGAAGGACTCCTCGTCGGTGAGCGCGTTCCACAGCGAGTGGTACGACGAGACGATGCCGTCGGCGATGGCCAGAGCGTCCACTCCGAACTCCAGGCGTCCGCCGGCGGCGAGGTCCATGATCTCGCCGGCGATGTTCGTGCGGGCCAGGTCCAGGTCGTAGGCGCGCTGGCCGTCGGTCAGACCCTCCTCGTGCAGTTCGCCGGTCTCGGCGTCGACGAGGTAGGCCGCGAACGCTCCCGCATCACGCCGGAACAGCGTGTTCGACAGCGACACATCGCCCCAGTAGAAGCCGACGTTGTGCAGCCGCACGAGCAGCAGTGCGAGAGCGTCGACCAGACGGTCAGCGGTGTCTGGGCGCAGCACGCGGGTGAACAGTGCGCGGTAGGGCATGGAGAAGCGCAGGTGAGACGTGACCAGGGCCGCGGGCAGCGCCTTGCCGTCGGAATCGGTTCGTCCGGCGATGACGGCCACCCTGCTGACGCACGGCACGTCGAGCTTGGCGAGGCTGCCGAGCATCTCGTATTCGCGTGTGGCCATCTCCTCGGTGGTCTCCTTGACGGCGACGACGCGACCGGACAGGTCCGCGAAGCGCACCAGGTGACGCGAGAGTCCCTTGGGAAGCGAGACGATGTGCTCGGACGGCCATCTGCCCAGTGGTGTGGTCCAGGGCAGCGCGAGCAGTCCCGGGTCGATCGCGCTCGCGCTGATGCGCAGCGACTCCTGCATCATGGTTCCTCCGATGCGCCGTGTGGAGCGGATGCCGGCGGCATCCGGAAACACCGCGGCGCGGGTGACCCGAAGGTGCACCCGCGCCGCAGAGATCGAATGATCAGGCCGAGATGACCGGCTTGTCGTTCAGACGCACACCCGACTCGATGTCGAACGCGTGCACGTGACCCGCGGTGGCCGCGAGGGTGACCGTCTCACCGGCGTTCGGGTGGCTGCGACCGTCGACGCGGGCGACCAGGTCGGCGCGCTTGCCGTTGATCTCCGCGTGACCGTAGAGGTAGCCGTCGGCGCCGAGCTCCTCGACGAGGTCGATCGTGACTGCGAGGCCCTTGCCGTCGGCCGGGCCGACGACGATGTCCTCGGGGCGGACACCCACGGTGACCTTGCTGCCGTTCGCACGGCCGACGGTGTCGCGCTCGAGCGGGACGACCTCGGTGCCGAACATGACGCCGCCGTCGGCGAGGTCGGTCTCGAACAGGTTCATCGCGGGCGAGCCGATGAAGCCGGCGACGAAGAGGTTCTCGGGCTTCTCGTACAGGTCGCGGGGCGTGCCGACCTGCTGCAGGATGCCGTCCTTGAGCACCGCGATGCGGTCACCCATGGTCAGGGCCTCGGTCTGGTCGTGCGTGACGTAGACCGTGGTGACGCCCAGACGGCGCTGCAGCGACGCGATCTGCGTACGCGTCTGCACTCGCAGCTTGGCGTCGAGGTTCGACAGCGGCTCGTCCATGAGGAACACCTGCGGCTGACGGACGATGGCGCGGCCCATCGCGACACGCTGACGCTGACCACCCGAGAGGGCCTTCGGCTTGCGGTTCAGGTACTCCTCGAGGTCGAGGAGCTTGGCGGCCTCGAGCACGCGAGCTGCGCGCTCCTCCTTGTTGACGCCGGCGATCTTCAGCGCGAAGCCCATGTTCTCGGCGACGGTCATGTGCGGGTACAGCGCGTAGTTCTGGAAGACCATCGCGATGTCGCGGTCCTTCGGCGGCACGTCGGTGACGTCGCGGTCACCGATCAGAATGCGGCCGGCGTTGACCTCTTCGAGGCCCGCGAGCATGCGCAGCGAGGTGGACTTTCCGCAACCCGACGGGCCGACCAGAACAAGGAACTCGCCGTCGGCGATGTCGATGTTCAGCTTGTCGACCGCAGGGCGGGTGCCGCCGGGGTACAGGCGGGTGGCCTCATCGAACGTGACAGTAGCCATTGTTTCTCCTTCACCGGCAGGTACGTGCCGGACGATCCGTTGTGATGGATGGTGGGTCACCCCACCGTGACCCTTCTTCGGGTCGTGAACAGTATGGCACGCTCGGACGCGTCTGGGTATTTCCCAGACTGTCTCGTTAACATCGAAACCGTGCCGCTGCCATTGCGGCCGCGGGATGACCCGTCCCACCCGATCTTCAAGAGGAACGATGTCGAGCGACGAAACGCCGAACGTCCCTGCCGCTCGCAATACGCGTGATGCGGTGCGGGAGAAAGCACAGCGCGTGCACGCCCAGCAGTCGCGGGCGCGCATCATGCGACGTGTCATCATCGGTCTCGTCGCGGCTGTGGCCGTCGGCTCCGTCGGAACCGCCGTGGCTCTCGCGGTCGGCTCCTCGATCTCCAAGCCCGTCCTCAGCCCGAGCGGCATGATCCATGACGGCGTCACGGTGAGCGAGGTGTCGCCCGCGTCCGGCGCCACCGGCACCTCTGCCGTGCCGACGCCGGATCCCAGTGAGGCGGCGGCGAGTCCGACTCCGACGCCGAAGACCACGGAGAAGGCCGCGGAGCCGACCTCGATCCACGTCTACGTCGACTACCTCTCGGCGGGCGCCTCGGAGTTCGAGAAGGCCAACGCACGCCAGCTCGCCGGCTGGATCAAGGAGGGCGCGGTCACCGTCACCTATCACCCCGTCGCGCTGCTGACGGCGAGCTCGAACGGCACGAAGTACTCCCTGCGTGCGGCATCCGCTGCGGCGTGTGTGGTGACCTACTCGCCGGAGCAGTTCTTCGACTTCAACCACGAGCTGCTCACCGACCAGCCCAAGATCGACAGCGATGGCCGCTCTGACGTGGAGCTCGCGGATCTCGCCGTCGCCGTCGGCGTGCAGAACGCCAAGAAGGTGCGTTCGTGCATCGAGGATCAGGACTTCGTCACCTGGGCGAAGGACGCCACTGCACGAGCGCTGGAGGGACCGCTGCCCGGCTCCAAGGATCTCAAGCTCAGCAACGAGGCACTCATCGTCGTCGGGGGCGAGGCCTACGTCGGTGCGCTGAACGATCCCGCGGAGTTCTCGCAGTTCGTGCTGACGACGGCGAGCGATGAGTACTACGGCAAGCTCGACCCGACTCCGACTCCCACGCCGCCGGCCAAGCCCACTCCCACGGAGACTCCGGCCTCCTGACCGTGCGCGAGCGGCGTTCGCCGCTCGGTATGCTTGTCTGCGTTCGCCGACTTAGCTCAGCTGGTAGAGCACCTGTCTTGTAAACAGGATGTCACGGGTTCGAGTCCCGTAGTCGGCTCAGTGTCGGTCCGAGCCCCTCACACGGGCAGAGTTGCGGCGACGCGTGCCTCGTGCGTGAGAGGGACGGCCGGTTCGAGGGCCGGAGTCAGCTCGCGCCGCAACGTGGGAAGGACTTCGGTGGCGAGCAGCTCGAGCTGTTCGGTCGCGACGACCGGCGGCATGCCTCCGGAGTCCAGATTGAACAGCAGGCGGTGGATGTCTCCCGAGTAGTCGCGGTAGGAGAGGATCTTGTCGATGACCTCCTGCGGGCTGCCGACTGCGAGCGGCGTGAGGCCCATGTACTCCTGGAGGGAGTATCCGCCCATCCTGGGGCTGCCCTCGAAGTACGACGCGTACTCGGTCTGAGCATCCTGCGAGCGCGGACGGATGAACGCCTGGGCGCCCAGGCCGACGGGCGCCTGGCGTGCGGGGCCGTGGCCGTAGTGTTCGAAGCGCTCGCGATAGAGCCGGATCATCCGCTTGGTGTGCGACGGTGGCGCGAAGATGTGATTCGAGAAGAAGCCGTCGCCGTAGTAGCCCGCCTGCTCGGCGATCTCGGGCGTGCGGACGGAACCATGCCACACGAACGGCGCGGTCGCATCCAGAGGTCTGGGCACGGAGGTGAATCCCGTGAGCGGCGTGCGGTGCGCGCCGCTCCAGTGCACGCTCTCCTCGGTCCAGAGCTGGCGCAGCAGAGCGTAATTCTCGATCGACAGCGGGACACCCTCGCGCACATCCTTGCCGAACCACGGGTACACGGGGCCGGTGTTCCCCCGTCCGAGCATGAGGTCGGTCCGTCCCTTCGAGAGGTGCTGCAGGACGGCGAAGTCCTCGGCGATCTTGACGGGGTCGTTCGTGGTGATCAGGGTGGTCGCGGTGGAGAGCAGGATGCGCGAGGTGCGCGCCGCGATGAAGGCGAGCAGCGTCGTCTGAGAAGAGGTGACGAACGGTGGGTTGTGGTGCTCGCCGATCGCGAACACGTCGAAGCCGGCGGCCTCCGCATTCACGGCCTGCGTCACCATCTGATCGAGTCGCGCGGAGTCATCGAGTGTGTGTCCCGTGACCACATCGGGAGCCTTGTCTCCGATGCTGAAGATGCCGATCTGCATGTCTCGTGCCTTTCCGCAGAAAATAACTTGTTCGGACAATGAACATGTCACGAGACAACACACGGACAGCGACGGTCTATTCCCTGATGCACGGAGCCATCCGTGAAAGGCCGCCGCGCGTCAGCGAAGGCGAGTGCGGCGAGAGCCGCGGAGTGGTCGACGGCTGCGCGCCTCGGGGGCTCAGTCCTTCTTCGCGCCCTTGCGCTTCGGCATCCGGGTCAGCAGCACATCTGCATCCACCGGCTTGCGCCGTCCGGCGTCCTTGCCTTCGGGCCTGCCGCCGACGTACAGCCAGCCGAGCAGTTCTTCGTGCTTCTTCAGTCCGTGCGCCTTGGCGACGGCCTTGGTGCGGGTGTGGCCGCCGGTGCGCCACATGATGCCCCAGCCGGCCTCATCCAGCAGCAGGCTCAGGGTGTGCGCGACGCCGGATGCGACAGCTTCCTGCTCCCAGTGCGGCACCTTCTCGCTCTTGCGGTAGGAGACGACCACGGCGATCAGCAGGGACGCCCGCAACGGCTTGGCGGAGGGTTCCCGATCGCCGTTCGCCTTCGCGATCGCGGTTCCCAGGGCGACACGATCGTCGCCGCGCAGCTCGATGAGTCTCCAAGGTCGCAGCGAGGAATGGTCGGCGACCCTTCCCGCGGCCGCGATGAGCGGCAGCAGCTGTTCGCGCGTCGGGGCGTCCTCGGTGACCTTCGACCAGGAGGTGCGGCGCAGGACCGCCTCGAGCGCCGTCACGACTCGTCGGGGCTGAAGGACAATGCCAGCGAGTTCATGCAGTAGCGGTCACCGGTGGGCGTGCCGAATCCATCGGGGAACACGTGGCCCAGGTGCGAGCCGCAGGCGGCGCAGCGTACCTCCGTGCGCTGCATGCCCAGGGTGTTGTCCTCGATCAGCTGCACGGCTTCGGGGCGCACCGACTCGTAGAAGCTCGGCCATCCGCATCCGGACTCGAACTTCGTCCCGCTGCGGAACAGCTCGGCCTGACACGCACCGCAGCGGTAGAGCCCGTCGCGCTTCTCGTCGAGCAGCTCGCCCGTCCAGGCGCGCTCGGTGGCCGCCGTGCGAAGGACGGCGTACTGATCATCGCCGAGTTCTTCGCGCCACTGTTCCTCGGACTTGTTCACGGTGTACGACATGGCTCCATTCTCTCGCGTTCGCGATCGGTTCGGGCAAGACACCGCGTTGACTCATAGAAAATGCGCGCGTAGCAGGTATCGAAGAATCATTTGAGATTGCGCGCGTAGCGGTGTGCCTGCCGGGGTCCGTGTTGCGGTGTCGGTGGGCCCGGGACTATGGGGCTGACGATGAGCGAACGCAAGGCGGTCACGAAGAAACTCGCGCTGGAGTACCGGCGTGGCGATAAGGCCCGCAAGGGCCAGATCCTGGATCAGGTCTGCGAGCTGAACGG
>JBARWR010000457.1:0-5615 GCA_049646915.1 Microbacterium sp. | reverse complement strand
CACCACGCCCTCGCAGCGCGCGCACGAGCCGGATGCCACCGCGGGTGAGTTCCTGCGCGTCGTCGATGAGCACGGCGCGCAGCGCCGCGAGAGGGCCCAGGGTCGCCGCTTCCGCCGTCTGCAGGATTCCGGTGGCCTCGGCCAGCAGCTCGGGGATGTCACGGTGCGACACGCGCATACCACCCATGACCTCGCGGTACTCGTCGAGGAAGTCGGCGGCAGCGGCCCACACCTCTCGTCCCGACGTCTCCAGTTCGCCGGGACGCATGCCGACCTCGGTGCATTCGGCGAGGAAGGCACGCAGCTCCGACCGGAACCCCTTCGATGCGCGCACCGCCGGGCTCAGCGTTTCGGGCCAGCTGCGGACGCCGTCCTCGGCGTCGCCGGCGAGCAGATCGGCGAAGATGCGGTCCTGATCGGCGCCGGTGAGCAGGGCGGGTGGTTCCAGGCCCTGCTGCACGGTGGCTCCACGCACGATCTGAAAGGCGAAGGATGCCAGCGAGCGCACCAGCGGTCCCGGCGTCGCCTGGGTGATGCGCACGCCCACGCGGTCGCGCAGCGCGGTCGCAGCCTGCCTGCTGGGGGTGAGCACGAGCACCTGCTCGGGCAGCATGCCCTCATCGAGCAGGCGCACGACACGGTCGACGAGGGCGGTGGTCTTGCCGGTTCCGGGCGCCCCGATGATCACGCCGGATGCCATCGCATCGGCGTGCACGACGGCGTGCTGGGCGGCATCCTCTGTCATGCTCTCCACGCTAGCGGCGCGCACGGACACCGGTCGCAGCCCGTGATGTGCGCCCAGGGCGAAATCGGCCCCGCCCCCGGCTCCGCGTCGAGGCCAGCCGGTAGAGTTGCGGGTGTTCGCAGACACCTGAGGAGAACGCGTGGAAATTCGCATCGGCATCGTCAACACCGGTCGTGAGCTGAGCTTCGACACCTCCGCCAGCGCCGACGAGGTGCGGGAGCAGGTCACCTCCGCACTCGAGCAGAACTCCAGCCACCTGAGCTTCAGCGACGCGAAGGGCAGCTCCTACATCGTCCCCACCGCGAACCTCGCCTACATCGAGCTGGGCACCGAGGAATCGCGCCGGGTCGGCTTCGTCGCCTGACATGTACATCCTGCTGGCGCTGATCGCCGCCTGCGCGCTGGGAGTGGCTCTGCACTACCTGCTGCCCAGGCGGGATCTGCGCGGGGTCGCCGTGACCCCCGCCATCACCACGGCCGTCGCGGCCGCGATCTACACGATCCTGCAGTGGAGCGGCGTCGGCGAGGATGCCGTCTGGCTGTGGGTCTCCAGCATCGGCGGCAGCATCCTCATCGCGGTACTGTCCACGCTCGCGCTCAGCGCACAGCGCACCCGTCATGACGCCGCCGAGAAGCAGGCGCTCGGGATCTGATCCGAGCCCGCTTCCGTAACGGCGGGGCGGATGCTACGAGGCGAGCCCCATGGCATCCATCCGACGGGCGTGCGCGCCCATCAGCTCGGTGTAGACCGGCTCGATGCGCTTGTCGTCGGCTTCCAGGCGTCCCGGGCGCAGCGCGCCCCGGCAGACCAGCAGAGTGTCGCCGACGAGTCGACGCCCCCACATCGACAGCAGCGAGCGCCACTCGTGGTCGCTCTCGATGGTCTCCTGGATGATCGAGACGATCCCGCTGCCGGCGTCGTCGCGCCGCAGGATCTCGGCGACGCGCTCACCGGTCTCGCCGTAACTGGAGGCCAGTGCGAGGTAGAAGTCATCCAGCATCCCGGCCGTCAGGTAGACCGAGAGCAGCGTCTCCTCCTGACGCTCGCCGATGGTCTTGCGCCGGAACGCGTCGAGGTTCTCCCGGAACGGAAGCATCACCTGAGTGGGGTCCTCGCCCTGCTCGGCGATGAGCTCGACGATCAGGCGATGCTTGTCCAGCGCCGCACCGGCGGCGCGTGAGAGGGCCTCTTTGCGGGCGAGCTCCTGGGTTCCGCGGATGCTGCGGCTCAGCGTCTCGAAGTAGCCCAGCTGCAGATAGGCGGCCTGCCCGAGGAAACGATTGAGCTCGGGGGCGAGCTCCGCGAAGTCGACTCGGGTGGCGTCACCACTCTCACCGCGACTGCGCAGCGTCAGCGTGCGCCGCTGGGGCTTGCGCTTCCAGAACCAGTTGACCACCCGCCCAGGCTACCGGGCGGGGACGACGTGCTCAGCATTCGGCCTGACACGAAGCGTGTCGGGTCGAGTCTCAGCACGCCGGCGAGCCGTCGGTCTGCGGCAGCGCATCTTTCCGGACGTCATCGAGGTGTCTGCGCGTCGGCGAGGGACGTCGCCCACTCCATGAACCGGTGTCGGAACGGCGTCAGGTCCGCATGATCGCGGTGAGGATGGACGTTGTTCGTCAAGAGCGCAGCCGCCACTCCGGTGCGGGGATCTGCGAACCAGAGGGTGCCTGTGAATCCGATATGCCCGAATCCGTGGGCGGTCCCGAAGAAGTCCGGGTCGTCGATACGCGGCCCGAGGCCGTGACCGAACCCGGCGCCGTGACTCGTGCGCAGACCGTTCGCAGTCACCTCAGCGAGCATCGTCGGGTTGAGCAGCCGGCCATCGAGGAAGGCCTCGGCGAACGAGAGGACGTCGGGTGCATTCGCGAAGAGGCCGGCGTTTCCCGCTTTTCCGCCCAAGTAGTTGTTCAGCTCGTCGTGCACCTCGCCGCGCACTGTGCCGCGACCGACCCACGGCTTCTCCTCGGTGGCCACGGCAAGCCGTGCGGCGACAGGCCCGAACGCCACGGACGATATGCCGAGCGGCTCGGTGATCAGCTCCCGGATCAGCTGGTCGAGGGATCGACCGGTGATCCGCTCTGCGACCGCCCCTGCAGAGATGTAGCCGACGCAGGAGTAGCGAAAGACGGTGTCGGGTTCGGATTCGAGAGCGGAGGCGACGACGCGCTGCACGCGGTGGTCGACGGGCACGGCCTCGTCTCTCCACACGAAGGACTCCGCGGGCAGGCCGGACACATGCGTCAGCAGCATGCGCAGGGTGATCCTCTCGGCACCGCGTCCGCGCCCGACCGGCAGGACGTCGGCCACCGGATCGTCCAGATTCAGCACGCCCTGCTGCGCGAGCTTCACGATCGCCGCAGCAGTGAACGTCTTCGTGAGCGACGCCAGATCGAACAGGCTGTCCTCGGTCACCGGAGTCGGGTCGTCCAGCGCATGTGTCCCCGCTGACGCCACGCCGCGCCCGACGGGTGTGGAGACGCCGGCCGCGGCTCCGGAGAAGAGTCCCGCCGACACGCCCTCCTGCAGCAGACGCTGGAGTTCATCCGCGTAGTTCTGCGCCGACCGGGGATCCCGGATCCCCCGCCGCACCTCAGGCTCCACGCGGGAACGCGCTTCGCGGCCGGTCTCTACCCTGCTCACATCAACCTCCGTCAACGACATCGTCATTCGTGAAAATCATAATCCTTTTTGAACCCTAGAGGGTAAGTAATTTACTTAGACTGGGGCGGTACGTTTGCTTCAGGGCCGGAAGAGGAGAACTGATGGGCGAGGACCTGATGAGGGATCTGCGCACGGCGTTGCCGTCGCTGCGCCCGTCCGAGGCGCGCGTGGCCGCGTATGTGCTGGACGAGCCCACCGCCGCGATCGACCTCACCATCACCGAGATAGCGACTCGCTGCGATACCTCCGTGGCGAGCGTCGCGCGATTCTGCCGCAGCCTCGGACTCTCCGGATACAGCGAGTTCCGCCGCGCCCTGTCGGCATCCCTGGGCAGGGAAGAGGTGGCGATGGGCCGGTTCGGGGTCATCGACGGTGACATCACCGCCGACGACAGCGCCCAGAGCGTCGTCGCGAAGGTCGCCTTCCTCGGGACGACGACGATCGAAGAGACCGCCGCCGGCCTCGATCTGCTCGCTCTCGACGCGATCGCGGATGCCGTGGTGCACGCGTCCCGCATCGACATCTACGGCGTGGCGGCAAGCGGACTGGCCGCGATGGATCTGCAGCAGAAGTTCCATCGCATCGGGCTGGTGTCCTTCGCCTGGTCCGATACGCACCTGGCACTCACGAGCGCCGCCACCCTGACAGCAGGATCCGTCGCGATCGGCTTCTCCCATACCGGATTGACCGTGGACACCAAGGAAGCTCTCGACATCGCTCGCGCGCACGGCGCGGTCACGGCCGCCGTGACGAGCTTCCCGGCCTCGCCGATCGCGCGCAGCGTCGACCACGTGCTGACCACCAATGCCAGCGAGAGCCGCTACAGCCCCGCGAGCATGTCCGCCCGCATCGCCCAGGCCGCGATCATCGACTTCCTGTTCGTCCGCGTCATCCAGAAGCTGGGCATCCCGGAGGCACTGCTGAGGTCCACGCGTAGTGCCGTTCAGACCCACCAGCTGCCCTACGAGCGCATCTCCGGCGCGAACTGACCGTCGAGACAGCGCACGTTGCGCGTGCAGGGCGCCCCCGCCCGCTGCACCGAGCGGGGAACGCCATGCGAACGACACGAACATCGCGAAGGGTGTCAGACTTCCTCGACCTGGACCGGTGCGCCCGAGTCGATCGATTCGAGGATCGCGCACAGCACTGCCGTGACCTGCATCCCCTCTTCGCCGGTGGCGAGAACCTCGCCCCTTCCGTGCACCGCGTCCACGAACTGCGCGATCGCATCGAGCACGAAGCCGGTCAGTCGCGGGCCGTACGGGGGGACCAGCACGGCGGGATAGTCCATCGAGTCCGCAGTGTGGATCTCGACGGTGCGATTGTGCGTCGTGTCGATGTACACCGCACCGTCGGAGCCCAGCACCTCGAACTTGAGGTCGGTGTTGGTGGGGTTGCCGGCCGGCAGGATCCACGCGTGCTCGAAGACGCCGATCGCACCCGACTCGAACTCCGCCATGATCACGAACAGGTCGGGAGTCTTGATGCCGCGCGCCTCGAGTGTGCCGCTGAGCGCTCGTGCGGTGACCTTGACGATGCGCTCCCCCACGATCCACTGGGCGATGTCCACCATGTGGCTCGCCAGGAACCAGAGCGACGAAGAAGCCGACGCCCATTTGATCATGGACGCGATCGTGACGGTGTTGCTCAGACGCGCATACACATACTTCACCTCACCCACCCGCCCATCGCGCACGGCCCTGTATGCGTCGACGAACGGCGGATTGACGCGGTTGTGGAAGTCGACCATCAGCAGTCCGCCGCCGGCTCTGCTGGCTTCGACGATCTCGCGTGCGTCGTCGATGCTCGTCGCCAGGGGCTTCTCCACGAGCAGGTGCTTGCCGGCTCTGGCTGCCGCGACCGCCGGTGCAGTGTGCAGGTGATCGGGCGTCGCCACTGACACGGCGGCCAGACCATCGATCGCGAGGAACTCGTCGATGTCCGTGAACACCGGAACGGGACCACTCGCGAACTCGGCGACCGAAGCCTGCGCGAGTTCGCGGTTGAGGTCGAGAACGCCCACGAGCTCGACATCGGGATGCCGGTCGAAAGCCTGAATATGACGCGACCCGAACGTGCCTGCGCCGATGACACCGAACTTCATGATGCTCCTTCTGGTTCTTTCTGAATGCGGGGTGGGAGGACGTGCAGGTAGGGAGCCCGCGACCGCAGCGCGCCGCCGGCGACCAGCTCGGCGAGCCGAAG